>DATIFC010000067.1:0-15744 GCA_035455445.1 Gaiellaceae bacterium
GACGCGTCGCCGCCCGACTCGATCACGTCCGAGTACAGCGTCCCCTGCACGAGGTACCTGACCTCGCCGAGCCGGCGAGACTCCTCCTCGAAGAGCCGGATGAACTCCTCGCCGACGCCCTTGCGCTTCGCCTCGGGGTCGTCCATGCCCTCGAGCCGCGCGAGGAAACGCTCCTCCGCGGAGACGTGCACGAGCGGCACGTGGAAGTGGCCCTCGAAGGTCTCGACCACCTGCGTCGCCTCGTCCTTGCGCAGCAGGCCGTGGTCGACGAACACGCAGACGAGCTGGTCGCCGACCGCCTTGTGCACGAGCAGCGCCGCCA
Organism: Gaiellaceae bacterium; assembly: GCA_035455445.1. Taxonomy (GTDB): domain Bacteria; phylum Actinomycetota; class Thermoleophilia; order Gaiellales; family Gaiellaceae; genus AC-32. The sequence continues at coordinate 323 of DATIFC010000067.1, forward strand.
CCGCCGAGTCGACGCCGCCCGAGAGGGCGCACAGCACCCGCGCCGAGCCGACCTGCGCCCGGATCCGCTCGACCTGCTCCTCGATCACCGCCGCCGCGGTCCAGCTCGGCGGCGCATCCGCCACGCCGTAGAGGAAGTTCTTCAGCAGCTCCTGCCCGTGCGGGGTGTGCACGACCTCGGGGTGGAACTGGACGCCGTAGAGGCGCCGTTCGGGGTCCTCGAAGGCGGCGACGGGCGCCGCCGCGGAGCCCGCCGTCACCCGCGCTCCCGCAGGCGGCGCGGCCACCGAGTCACGGTGGCTCATCCAGCCCACCTGCTCCTCCGGCAGGCCCGCGAAGAGCGCGCTCTCCCCGTCCGCCCGCAGCTCCGTCTTCCCGAACTCGGAGACCCCGGTGCGCTCGACCGAGCCGCCGAGCTCCTGCGCCATCAGCTGCATGCCGTAGCAGATCCCGAGCGTCGGCACGCCCAACGAGAACAGCTCCGGGTCGACCCTCGGCGCCCCCGCCGCGTACACCGACGCCGGGCCGCCCGAGAGCACGAGCGCCCGCGGGCGCCGCGCCAGCGCCTCCCCCGCCGTGATCGAGTGTGGCACGAGCTCCGAGTACACCCGGGCCTCGCGCACCCGCCGCGCGATCAGCTGCGCGTACTGGCCTCCGCAGTCGAGCACGAGCACCGGCCGGTCCTCCGGCGAGGGCTCCGGCACGGGGAGCGGCAGCACCTCCGCCACTAGCCCATGCCGATCCGCTGCGCCTGCTGGAGCGACTTGCCCTCGGTCTTGATCGCCGGCGCGAGCATGACCTCGGCCTTCTGGAAGTCGTGGATCGACTCGTAGCCGCACGTCGCCATCGAGGTCCGCAGCGCGCCCATCAGGTTGAGCGTGCCGTCGTTCTCGCGGGCAGGGCCGATCACGATCTCCTCGAGGGTCGCGTTCTGCTCGACCGCCACCCTCGCGCCGCGCGGGAGGGTCGGGTGGAAGGTCGCCATCCCCCAGTGGAAGCCGCGTCCCGGCGCCTCCTTCGCCCGGGCGAGCGGCGAGCCGATCATCACCGCGTCGGCACCGCACGCCACCGCCTTCGAGATGTCGCCGCCCGTGCGCATGCCGCCGTCCGCGATCACGTTCACGTACTTGCCGGTCTCGAGCAGGTGCTGCACGCGCGCCGCGGCCGCGTCCGCGATCGCGGTCGCCTGCGGGACGCCCACGCCGAGCACGCCGCGCGTCGTGCAGGCCTGGCCGGGCCCCACGCCCACCAGCACGCCCTCCGCGCCGGTGCGCATCAGGTGGAGAGCGGTCTGGTACGAGGCGCAGCCGCCGACGATCGTCGGGATCGGCAGCGACGCGATGAACTCCTTCAGGTTGAGCGCGTGGCCGTTCGAGGAGACGTGCTCGGCCGAGACGACCGTCCCCTGGATCACGAGCACGTCGAGCCCGGCCTCGAGCGCGATCTCGTAGTGGTCGCGCACCCTCTGCGGCGTCAGCGACCCCGCGGCCAGCACGCCCGCGGCCTTGATCTCCTCGATCCGCCTCGCGATCAGCTTGGGCTCGACCGGCCGCGAGTAGATCTCCTGCATGCCCGCGGTCGCCTTCTCCTTCGGCAGCTTCGCGATCTTCTCGAGCTCCCGCTCAGGCTGGTCGTAGCGCGTGAAGATGCCCTCGAGGTTCAGCACGCCGAGCCCGCCGAGCTCGCCGAGCTTGATCGCCACCTCGGGCGAGACGACCCCGTCCATCGCCGAGGCGAGCAGCGGCAGCTCGAGCAGATGCGGGCCGAGCTTCCAGCCGATGTCCACGTCCTGCGGGTCGCGCGTCCGCCTCGACGGCACGATCGCGATGTCGTCGAACCCGTACGCCTGCCGCGCCTTCTTGCCCCGGCCGATCTCGATCTCCACGAACTACCTCCCCTGGAAGCACAAAGGCCCAGGCACCGTGGTGGTCGCCTGGGCCGAAACTTCGCTCTTGCCGCCGTCTCTCAAGTGGACGGCGATCGTAGCACCGTCTTCAGACGGCGGATCAGCGGCGGCGGAAGTACGCGACGCAGAAGACGTTCGGGCAGTGCGCGACCTTCACGGAGGTGCCGGTGACGTCGCGGTAGGTGACGAGCGGGAGCCCGTCGGCGCCGATCGCCAGCGACGTGTACCAGCCGACCGTGCCGGTGCTGTCCACGGTGGTCGAGGTCGCCGCCGAGCACGCCACGTCGACGCAGTGCGCGACCTTCAGGTCGAGGTTCGAGCCGCTGCTGTCGTAGTAGGAGATCACGCCGAGGCCGTCGATCCCCAGCGAGCTCGAGGTGTACTGGCCGACGAGGCTTGCCGAGTCGATCGTCGCCGTCGTCGAGCTCGAGCAGGTGACGTTGCCGCAGTGCGCGGTCTTGAGGTGGCCGGCGCCGTTGTCGTAGTAGCTGACCAGGCCGAGCCCGTCGGCGCCGACCGTGATCGAGGTGTCGAACCCGACCGCCGGCCCGTTGTCGACGGTCGTCGCGACTGCGCCGGTGCAGGCGAGGTTCGAGCAGTGGGCGACGCGGAGCCGGGTGTTCGTCGAGTCGAGGTAGCTGACGAGACCGAGGCCGTCGGCGCCGATCGCCACCGACGAAGCGCGCCCGACGTCGTTCGTGGCGTCCACCGCCGTCGTCGTCGCGGACGAGCACGCGCTGTTCGAGCAGTGGGCCACGTCGAGGTCGCCGCCCGTGCCGTCGTAGTAGCTGATCAGCCCGAGCCCGTCGGTGCCGACCGTGATCGAGGTCTGCGAGTCACCGACCTTCCCCGAGGAGTCGACCGTCGCGATCGTGGACGCGCTGCAGGCGAGATTCGTGCAGTGCGCGACCTTGAGGTTGCCGTTCGTGGCGTCGACGTACGAGATGAGCCCGAGGCCGTCGGCGCCGACGGTGACGGACGGGTAGCGGCCGACGTTGCCGGGGGAGTCGAGCACGGTGGTCGTGGACGAGGCGCAGGTCGCGTCGGCGCAGTGCACCGCCTTCAGGTCGTTGTTGCTCTCGTCGAAGACGGCGACGAGCGGGAGTCCGTCCGAGCCCGCGACCACGGAGGAGAAGGCGCCGCCGGGGCTCAGCGTCCGCGCCGCGACACCTGCGCGGGCGAGGTTAAGGAGGCCGAAGCCTCCGGGCGGGCCGGCGGGGCCCTGCGCGCCGGTCGTGCCCTTCGGGCCGGCGGGGCCGGTCGCGCCCTTCGGGCCGCGGGGGCCGAGGCTCCCCACGGGCCCCTGCGGCCCGGCGGGCCCGGCGGGGCCGCGCGCTCCCTCGGCGCCGGGCGGGCCCTTGATCCCGCCCGGGAAGACCGAGGCGGGGAACTTGCCGCTCTTGCCGAGCGGCACGAGCTTGCCGGGCCTGGGCTTCTTCGAGGCGGCGATGCCGCCGACCTTGGCCGCGTTCTTGGCGTACAGGGCGATGCGCACCGCTCCGTTCAGGGCAGCGATCCCCGGGGGCGTGGCGCTGAGGACGGCCACGACCAGGGCCGCCGCAGACAGCACCACAGGCAGGTGCCGGCGATTCATCGCCGTCCAGGTATCGGCTTCGCTCGAGCTGGGCTTTAGTCGCCGGCGACCGGCTGGAGCTCGGCCACCTCGATCGTGCTGACCAGCCGTCCGGCCTCGCGCGGCTCGAAGCGCCCCGCCCCGAGCTCGAGCGTGGAGGCGGCGCCCGCGGCCACCGCGCTGCGCAGGGCCTCCTCGTCCGAGCGCCCGTCGAGGCGCGCGGCCACGAACGCCGCGAGCAGCACGTCGCCCGAGCCCACGGCCGAGACCGGCTCCACCCGCGGCGCCGAGGCGCGGTAGCGGCTCGCCTGCCGGTCTGCGCGGAACAGGGCCCAGCAGCCCGACTCGTGCGTGATCAGCACGTTGCGGGCGCCCATCTCGGCGATCGTCTCCAGGCCCGTGACGAAGTCGTCGTCGTCGTGGAACTCCTGGCCGACGAGGGCCTCCGCCTCGCGCTGGTTCGGCGAGACCAGGAGCGGCTCCGCCTGGACGCCGAAGCGCAGCGGCTCGCCCTCGCAGTCGAGGATCGTCTGCGCACCGCGGCGGTTGAGCTCGTGGACCGCCTCGGCGTAGAAGTCGTCGCCGATCCCGCGCGGCAGCGAGCCGGCGAAGATCACGTAGTCGGCCCCCTGCGAGAGGTACGCGAGCTTCTCGAGCAGCGTCTCGAGCTCCTCCTCGTCGACCCGCGGGCCCCACTCGTTCACCTCGGTGTAGCTCCCGCCGGTCGGGTCGACGATCGCGGTCGAGGTCCGCGACTCGCCCTCGATCCGGACGAGGTCGTTGAGGATCGCCTCCGCGGTCAGCTCCTCGACGATCCGCGTGCCCGTGCGGCCGCCGGCCAGGCCGGTCGCGACGACCGGGACGCCGAGCCGCTTCAGCGCCCGGGCGATGTTGATCCCTTTGCCGCCAGCGAGCGTGAGCCCCGCGCTCGCGCGGTGGCGCTGGCCACGCTGGAAGTTCGGGACGGTCAGCGTCCGGTCGATGGCCGCGTTGACGGTGACCGTGACGATCACGAGAACCACCCCGCCATGTGGTGCAGGGTACGCCTCGCGTACCACCCCGCGCGGGCGGCGAGGCCGGGGCGGGCGACAGAGCGCGAGGCGACGAGCGGGACGACGCCGACGAGCCTGCCGCGCTGGCGGAGCTCGACACGGCCGAGGGCCTGTCCCCGGGACACGGGGAGCGCGGCCGCGTCCGCCGCCACGACCCGGCGCACGAGCGGGAAGTCCACGCGGACCGCCGGCCGCAGCGAGCGTGCGGCGACGAGCGCCACCGGCGCGCGACCGTAGCCGACCTCCGCGTGGGCGTAGGTTCGGCCCCGCACGACGAAGGCCGCCGAGCGGTAGCGCGAGAAGCCCCAGTCGAGGAGCTTCGCGAGGTCGGCGTTGCGGACGTAGCGGTCGGGGCTCCCGAGCAGCGTCGCGTAGACGGTCACTGCGCCCCGGCGCGCGGCCGCGACCTCCGACCAGCCGGCCGCCGAGGTGTGGCCGGTCTTCACGCCGAAGAGGCCCGGGTAGGTCGAGAGCAGGTCGTTCCAGGTATGCAGCGTGCGCCCGCCGGAGATCGTCGCGACGCGCTCGCGCACGATCTGGCGCACGAGCGGCCGGTGCATGACGATGCGCGCGAGCAGCGTCACGTCCTGGGCGCTCGAGACGTGGCCGGGGGCGTCGAGCCCGTCGGGGCGGACGTAGTGCGTGTCCTTCAGCCCGAGCTTGCGCGCCCGCTCGTTCATCAGCGCGACGAAGCGCGACTCGCTGCCCCGCCCGACGTAGAAGGCGAGCGCGTCGGCCGCGTCGTTCGCGCTCTGGATCAGCGCGGCCTCGAGCAGCTCGCGAACCGTCAGCCGCTCCCCTGGACGCAGGTTCGCGCTCGACTCGCCGACGTTCGCCGCGAACGGGCTCACGACCACCACGTCGTCCGGCTTGGTGCGCTCGACGGTCAGGAGCACGGTCATCAGCTTGGTGATGCTCGCGATCGGCACCCGCTGGCGCGCGTTGCGGGCGAGCAGCACCTCGCCGGTGGCTCCGTTCTCGACCACGAAGGAGTGCCCCCGGACCTGCGGGGGAGCGGCGAGCACGGGGGCCGCGAGCGCGAGGGCGGCGGCGGCGACGAGGATGCCCTTCAAGCGGGCGCGATGTTATTTGACGCGGACGCGCTGCCCGACGGTCAGGTTCGTCGGCTGGATCCCGGGGTTGAGCACGATCAGCTGCGCGACGGTCGTCTTGAACCTGAGCGCGACGTCGCTCAGCGTCTCGCCCGAGCGGAGGCGGTAGAAGCGGCGCCGCCGCGGAGGGACGGTCGTGGGCGTGGTCGGCGTCGTGGGGACGGTGGCCGTGGGCTCGGAGGTGGTCGCCGGCGCGGCGTCGCTCCTCAACCCGGAGCGGACGAGCAGGACGGCGATCGTGACCGCGAGCAGGAACGCGAGCGGCGCGCCGTACCGCTTCGCCTCGTTGCGCCACCCGCGCGACACGCCTACCAGCCGGAGACGGCCCAGACCTCGCGCCGCAGCCGCCCCGCCTCGTGCGAGGCCGCCGCGCGCCAGTCGTCGTTCCCGTTGCGATACGCGTAGATCACGCTGCGCGACGCGTTCACCAAGGCGCTCGCGGGCCCGCTCGTGAACGCGCGGGCCAGGTCGGCGGGGGTCGCCCCCTGGGCGCCCACCCCCGGCAGGAGCAGGATCGCCTTCGGCAGCAGCCGCCGCGCCTCGCCGACCGCGCGCGGGTGCGTCGCGCCGACGACGGCGCCCACGCTGGAGAGGCCGCGCTCGCCGACGAGATCCTCGCCGAGCTCGTGCACGAGCAGCGCCACGTGATGCCAGACCGGCCGGCCGTCCGAGAGCACGAGGTCCTGCACGTCGGCGCCGCCCTCGTTGGAGGTCTTGACGACACAGAAGAGGCCGCTGCCGTGGCGCCTGCAGGCGCCGAGGAACGGCTCCAGCGAGTCGCGCCCGAGATACGGGTTGACGGTCATCGCGTCCGCGAGCGGCGGGCTCTCCCCCCGCGGCTCGAGGTAGGCGGCCGCGTATGCGCGCGAGGTCGAGCCGATGTCGCCGCGCTTGGCGTCGGCGAGCACGAGCAGCCCCGCCGAGCGCGCGTAGGCGCAGACGTCCTCCAGGGCCCGCAGGCCGTCCGGGCCGAGCGCCTCGAAGAAGGCCAGCTGCGGCTTCACGCCGACGACGTGCGGCGCGACCGCGTCGACGATCCCGCGGCAGAAGCGGCCGCACGCGTCGGCGGCGGACTCGCGCGAGAGATGGGCGCTGCCGGCCAGCTCGACCGGCAGCAGGTCGGGCCGCGGGTCGAGGCCGACGAGCAGCTGGGAGCGCTTCCGCTCGACCGCCTCGGCGAGGCGGTCGGGGAAGAGCGTGGTCGCGACTGCAGGCTCGGCGCCCACTCGGACGGAGGCTACCGCGCGTCCCGGCCGGGGAACGAGCGAGGGCCGCTCTCGCGGCCCTCGCGCAATCCTTCTGGAGCCCGCGGTTCTAGAACCCGCCGCCTCCGCCGCTCTTCACGGCCGTCTTCAGCGAGCTGCCCGCCGAGAACTTCGGCACCGTCGCCGCCGGGATCGTGACCTTCTCGGTCGGGTTGCGCGGGTTGACGCCCTGGCGCTCCTTGCGGTGCTGGGTCGAGAACTTCCCGAATCCGGTGAAGTTGACCTCGCCGCCGCCGCGCAGCACATCGGTGATCGAGTCGAGCACGGCGTCCACTGCCTCGGCCGCGTCGCGCCTCGACAGGCTCGCCTTCTGTGCCACCCGATCGACGAACTCTTGCTTCGTCACAGTCGCTCCTCTCCTCCCGGTTGCCTAGGTAGGACCACGGCGCAAGACCCTAGCAGGCTTCGCCTTTCGGCTCAACCATGCGGTTTGCTGCGCTTTTCGGCGCCTCGAGCAGCTCCGAGGCGCGGAAGAGGGGGCGCAGGCGGACGGCGATTCGGGCGAGCGCGTCCGCTCCGCCCTCCTCGCGGTCGACGACGCAGACCGCCGTGCCGACCTCGAGACCGGCCCCGCGCAGCGCCTCGACGGCCTCGATCGCGGCCCCGGCCGAGGTGACGACGTCCTCGACGAGGCAGACCCGCTCCCCCGGCTCGAAGACGCCCTCGAGCCGGTTGGCGGTCCCGTGGTCCTTTGCCTCCTTGCGGACGATCAGGAAGGGCAGGCCCGAGGCGAGCGAGGCGGCCGCGGCGAGTGCGACCGCCCCGAGCTCCGGGCCGGCCAGGCGGGTCGCCCCCGGCTCGTGCTCGGCCACGGTGCCCGCTATGAGCTCACCGAGCGGCCCGAGGACGTCGGGCCGCGTCTCGAAGCGGTACTTGTCCAGGTAGTAGCGGGAGCGGCGCCCCGAGCGGAGGACGAAGTCGCCCTCGAGGTACGCGTGCTCGCGGAGCGCGGAGCCGAGCTCGGCCCGCTCCACTACGAGCGGGCCGCGGCGAGCAGCTCGCGCGCCTGGGCCAGGATGCGGTCGGCCTCGGGCGAGCCCTGCGTCAGCGTCACGAGCGAGCCGTCCTCGAAGTAGAGCTCGGCGCGGTCGCGGCCGCGCGCGGCGCGGCGGCGCAGCAACACGGCGCCGACGGCCGAGGCGACGGCGGCGCCGGCGACGGCGAGCGCCCTACGAGCCCGCATCCTTCTTCTTCCGCGTCGTCGTGCGCTTGGCCGGAGCGCGCTTGGGCCTCGGCTTCGGCTTCGCGAGCTCCTCGCCGAAGCCGCGCAGGCAGGTCTTGAGGTCGTAGAAGACGAGGCCGACGGTCGGCTCGGGCCCCGTCGTGGCCGCGATCAGCCGGTCGGCGTCGCGGACGACGAACACCGTCCCGTCGGCGAGTGCCACGTCGAGCTGCACGAGCTCCCGCCCGCCCCGCTGCTCGGCTGCCCGGTAGAGCTCGAGCGCCTTCTCGGCGAGCCGGCCCGCGCGCTCGTCGTCGACGATCGAGCCCAGGACCGTACCCTCGCGGTCGAACACCACGGCTGCCTGGATCTGCGTCGAGATCTCGGTGAGATGGGAGAGCGCGTCGGCGGCCTGCGCCATGTCCGTCAAGCTAACACGCCCATACTCCTGCTGATGCCAGCGCTGCCCCAGCCGCTGGGCAAGTTCTTCGCCGATCGCGGCCCGCACCTGGCCGCGATGATCGCGTACTTCGCGCTGCTCTCGTTCGTGCCGCTGCTGTTCCTGACGGTCTCGCTGCTCTCGCTCGCCGGGCGGCCGGACGAGTCGAGCTACCTCGTCACCGAGCTGAAGCGCGCCTTCCCCGGCAGCTCGATCTCGAGCATCGTCCACACCGTCCGCGAGATCCAGCGGCACGCGACCGCGCTCGGCATCGTCGGCGGAGCGGCGCTTCTCTGGACGTCGCTCTCGCTCTTCAGCGTGCTCGAGTCCGCCTTCAACATCGTCTACGGCCAGCCGAACCGGTCGTTCCTGCGCGGGAAGCTGCTCGCCGTCGCGCTGATGATCCTCTCGCTGATGACGCTCTTCGTCGGCCTGCTGATCGGCTCGTTCGGGTTCGACCTGCTGACGCGCTACGCGGGCGGCGTCGCGAGCAACTCCTACGTCGCCTACGGGCTCTCGGTGGTGGTCTCGCTCGTCGCGGTGTTCGTCTTCCTCGTCGCCGTCTACTACCTGCTGACGAACGTCGAGCACTCGTTCGTGGACGTCCTGCCGGGGGCGGTGGTGGCCGCGATCGTGCTCGAGGCGAGCTTCCAGGTGCTGCCGCTCTATGTCCGCTTCTCCAGCAACGTGGTCGCGCTGAAGGCGTTCGGCGGGCCCGCGCTGCTGCTCGTCTGGCTGTACGTGATGGCGAACGTGATCGTCTTCGGCGCCGAGGTGAACTGGCGCGTCGCCCAGCGGCGCCGCCCGGCACGCGACGCCGAGGAAGCAGCCGGGCTCGCCTAGGCCAGCTTCGTGCGGAGATCCGCGGCCGCCCGGGCGCGATGCGAGTTCCGGGCCTTCCAGGCGTTCCCCAGCTCTGCCACCGTCTGCTCCTCGCCGGCGGGGAGGAACACCGGGTCGTAGCCGAAGCCCTCCGAGCCGCGCGGCTCGCGGGCGATGCGGCCCTTGAGCTCGCCCCTGCCGCGCAGCTCCTCGCCTGCGGGGCCGAGCAGCACGAGCTCGCAGACGTAGCGCGCGCGCCGGTCCTCGATCGCACGCAGCTCGCGCAGGAGCCGGCCGATCGCCTCCGCGCCCTCCGCGCCGTAGCGGGCGGAACGCACCCCCGGCGCGCCGCCGAGCGCAGCCACCTCGAGGCCCGAGTCCTCCCCGAGCATCCACACGTCGGCGGGGCCGACCTCGCGGCCGTAGAGGGCCTTCGACCGCGCGTTCTCGTAGTAGCCCTCGCTCCCCTCCTCGGGGTACTCCCCGGCGTCCAGCAGATCGAGCTCCCACCCCAGCGCCGACAGCTCGCGCAGCTTGTTGGCGTTGCGCGAGCAGAGCAGCACCCTCAGTCCGTCCAGCGGACCTCCAGGATGTCGGGGAGGTCGCCCAGCCCGGAGATGATCCGCGGCGCGTCCGCGCGCGGCGGCAGCGTCACGTCGATCAGCACCGTTCGCCGGTCGGCCTCGTGGCTGACCTCGAGCGAGTGGAGGTGCCCGCCCACGCGCTCGACCTCGGCGACGAGCGGCGCGGTGCTGGCCCCGGCGGGCAGCTGCGCGAGCAGCCGGCTCGTCTGCGGCCGGAAGGGCGAGGTGAGCCTGTGTGCGAGGAGTCGGAGCGGCCAGAGCGAGATCAGCACGACCGCCGTCGTGATCGCGGCCGCGGAGTAGTAGCCCGCACCCGAGGCCATCCCGATCGCGGCCACGACCCAGAGCGTCGCGGCGGTCGTCAGTCCGCGCACCGAGAGGCCCTGGCGAATGATGGCGCCGGCTCCGAGGAAGCCGATCCCGGTCACGATCTGGGCGGCGATCCGCGTCGGGTCCGCGCGGACGACCGCGCCGCCGTGCACGAGGAAGTCGTGGAACCCGTACGCCGAGACGAGCGTGAAGAGCGCGGAGCCGATCGAGACGAGCATGTGTGTCCGGAAGCCCGCCTCCCGCTCGCGCAGCTCCCGCTCGATGCCGACCGCGCCGCCGAGCGCGGCCGCGATCAGCACGCGCAGGAGCGCCTCCTGCCACGAGAGGGACGGGATCTCAGCCAGCAGCATCGAGCGCGGCCTCCTGCGCCGCGCGGATCCCCCCGATCCCGTCCGCACCGAGGTCGAGCAGCTCGTCCAGCTCGTCGCGGCCGAAGGGCGCGCGCTCGGCCGTGGCCTGCACCTCGACCAGCCGGCCTTCGCCGGTCATGACGACGTTGAGGTCGACCTCCGCCCCGGAGTCCTCCACGTAGTCCAGGTCGAGCAGCAGCTCGCCCCCGACGATCCCGAGCGAGACCGCCGCCACCGACTCGGGCAGCGCGCGCGAGAGCCCCGCCTTGCCGAGCGCCCGCGCCGCCGCCACCCAGGCGCCGGAGATCGCCGCGCAGCGCGTCCCGCCGTCGGCCTGCAGCACGTCGCAGTCGAGCCACAGCGTCCGCTCGCCGAGCGCCTCGAAGTCGAGCACCGAGCGGATCGCGCGCCCGATCAGCCGCTGGATCTCGACGGTGCGGCCCTTCTGCTTGCCGGCGCTCGCCTCGCGCTGCGTGCGCTCGCCCGTCGACGCCGGGAGCAGCGAGTACTCCGCCGTCAGCCAGCCGCGGCCGGAGTCGCGCAGCCAGCGCGGCACGCCCTCCTCCAGCGAGGCGGTGCAGAGAACTTTCGTCTTGCCCTGCGAGTAGAGCACCGAGCCCATCGGCTGCTCGAGGTAGTCGACGAGGATCTCGACCGGCCGCAGCTGATCGGGCCGCCGCCCGTCTGCCCGGCTCATGCCGCGACCAGATCGGCCACGTCGACGTGCTCGACGGCGCCGAGGGGCAGCTGCAGGAAGCGCTCGCCCAGTGACCGGAAGGCCGCCGGGTCGCCCGTCGTCAGGAACCGGTACGAGCCCTCGCGGGCCTCCTCGTTCTCGATCCCCTTGCGCGCCAGGGTCTCGGCGACCTCCCGCGCCGTCTCCTCGGCCGAGAAGACGAGCGTGATCCCGCGGCCGAAGACGCGCTGGAAGATCGGCCGGATGAGCGGGTAGTGCGTGCAGCCGAGGATGACCGTGTCGACGCCCGCGGCCTTCAGCTGCGCGGCGTACTCGCGCACCGCCTCGGTGGTCTCCGCCGCGAACGGATCGTCGCTCTCGATCAGCGGGACGAGACGCGGGCACGCGACCGGGACGAGCTCGGCGCCCGCGTCGAGCGCGTGCACGAGCTTCGCGTAGCGGCCGGCGTCGACGGTCGCCTGCGTCGCGAGCAGGCCGATGCGCCGGTTGCGGGTCGCCTGCACGGCGGCGTGCGCCTCGGGCGTGATCACGCCCACGACCGGCACCTCGAGCTCCTCCTGGAGCTGCGGCAGCGCCGCCGAGGTGGCCGCGTTGCAGGCGACGAGCACGAGCTTCACGTCCTGCGCCGCGAGGTAGCCCGCGATCTCCCGCGCGAAGCCCCGGATCTCCTCAAGCGGCCGCGGCCCGTAGGGCAGCCGAGCGTGGTCCCCGAGGTAGACGAAGTCCTCGTGCGGCATCGTCACGAGGCACTCGTGCAGGACGGTCAGCCCGCCCACGCCCGAGTCGAACACGCCGACCGGCCTGGGGTCCACGCGGCGATTCTAGGGATACGCTGTCGGCGTCTTGGGTCGCAGGGTCGTCCTCATCGTCGCGGCGTCCGTCTTCGCGCTGTGCGCGGCGGGCCGCGCGTCCGCCGCGACGCAGGAGCTGACGCTGCACATGGACGACGGCGTCGACCTGAAGGCGACGCTCTACGAGCCGGCGACCGCGCCGCCCCCGGCCGGCTACCCCGCGATCGTGCTCTTCCACGGGCTCGGCGGGAAACGTCAGGACCTGGCGGCGGTCGCGCAGCGCTTCACCGACCCGTTCGCGGTGCTCGCCTTCGACCAGCGCGGCCACGGCGAGTCCGGCGGCCTGGTCTCGATCGACGGGCCGCGCGAGATCGCCGACGCGCGCGCCGTCTTCCAGCAGCTCGCGGCGCGGCCGGAGATCGACGGCGCGAAGATCGGCGCCTGGGGGATCTCGCTCGGCGGAGGCGCCGTGCTCCGCTCCCTCGTCGAGGGCGTGCCGTGGGCGGCGGTCGAGGTGGTCGAGACGTGGACCGACCTCTACAGCGCTCTCGCGCCGCAGAACCTGGCGAAGTCCGGCGCGATCTTCCAGTTCCTGAGCTCGGTCCCGGCCGACCGGCTCGACCCCTCGGTCGCGGCGATCCGCGAGGACGCGCTGGCGAGCCGCAACCTCCCGGCCCTGCGCGCCTGGGCGGACGCGCGCTCGAGCCGCAGGCTGCTCTCGAAGGTGCGAACGCCGGTCTTCTTCTTCCAGGGCCGCCGCGACTTCGCCTTCGACATCGCCCAGGCGAAGGCCGGCCTCGCCCTGGTTAAGGGGCCGAAGCGGCTCTACGTCGGGGACTTCGGCCATGCGCCCTCGACCTTCCCCGGGCCCGACTTCACGCAGGTGACGAAGCTCGGCCTCGCGTGGTTCACGCGCTACCTCGCCGGGGCCTCGACGACGACGATCGCGCCGGTGACCCTGGCGCCGAGCCCCTTCCGAAGGACGGTTCGCACGTACGGGAAGCTCCCGGCGACGCGCCGACTCTCGCTCGCCCTGCCCGGAACCGACCGCCTCGCCGGCGCAGGCCGCGCGCTGCGCGCGAGCGGGCGCTTCACCGGCCGCGCCGAGACCTTCGGCTCCGCCGGCGTCAGGGTCATGGCCAGGCTCACCGGCGGCTGGCCGCGTCTCGTGGCGGTGCTCACCGCGCAGCCGCGCAGGGGCCCGGAGGTGGTCGTCAGCGAGGGCGGCGTCAACACCACCGGGCTCTCGGGAACCCGGCAGCTCGCGATCAGGCTGATCGACACCGCGACCCTGATCCCGCGCGGGGCGCGCCTGCGGCTGACGCTCGCCTCGAGCTCGCTCGCCCAGAGCCCCGGCAACCTGCTCTACCTGAACCTGCCCGTGCCCCCGGCCGCGCGGATCACGCTCGGGGCCGCGAGCCTGACGCTGCCGATCCTGCGGAAGCCGGTCTCGCGATGAGGCCTCTCGCGCTCGCAGCCCTTGCGGTAGCGACGCTGGCGCTGCCCGCGGGCGGCGTGTCCGGCGGGACGCCGGGCGTCACCTCGAGCCAGATCCTGCTCGGCGGCACCGTCCCGCTGAGCGGCAACGCCTCGGCCTTCGGCACCGTCGGCCCCGGCGCGAACGCGTACTTCAAGTACGTCAACGCCCACGGCGGCGTCTACGGCCGCAAGATCAAGTACATCTGGCGCGACGACGGCTACGACCCCGCGCGCACGATCGAGCAGACGCGCGAGCTCGTCCAGCAGGACAAGGTCTTCGCGATCTTCAACACCGTCGGCACCGAGCACAACGTCGCCATCCGCGCCTACCTGAACGCGGTCAAGGTGCCGCAGGTCTTCGGCGGCACCGGCGCGAGCGTCATCGGCCGCGGCTACAAGAAGTTCCCCTGGACGATGGGCTACCTGCCGAGCTTCGTCGGCGAGGGCGCGATCTACGGCCGCTACGTCGTCAAGCACCGGCCGAAGGCGCGCATCGCCGTGCTGTACGAGAACAGCGACTACGGGCGCGACCTCCTGCACGGGCTCGAGCGCGGCCTCGGCAAGAAGCGCTCGCGCATCGTCGCGAAGGCGACCTACGAGGTGACCGACAGCGACGTCAACTCGCAGATCGCGAAGCTGCGCCGCTCGAAGGCCGACACGTTCATGCTCTTCGCGCTGCCCCAGCAGGCGATCCAGTCCTTCGTCTACGCCTACAAGCTGAAATGGCGCCCGCAGATCTTCGTCAGCGCGGTCTCGATCGAGCCGCGCGTGATGGCGATCGCCCGCATCGGCACCAACGGCGTCGAGACGAACAACGCCCTCAGCGTCGCCTTCGTCAAGGACCCGACCTCGCCCGCGTGGCGGAAGGACAAGGCGGTCGCGCTCTACAAGCGGATCATGAAGCGCTACTTCCCGGGCGGGCAGCCGGGGGACGTCTACAACTGGTACGGGATGACCGTCGCCTTCTCGATGGTGGACGCGCTCAGGCACGCCGGACGCAACCCCAGCCGCGAGAGCCTGCGCCGCGCGATGACCCACATGGACGAGCGCAACAACCCGTTCCTGCTCCCGGGCGTGACGGTGACGACGAGCCCGTCGAACTACTACCCGATGACGAAGGCGAAGATGGTGCGCTACCGCAAGAACCTCTGGGTCCTGTTCGGCCCGTTGGTCAACGCGCGCTAGGAGGACCGCGGCGTTTGGGTGTTAACTATCCCGGTGAATTCGTCGTCTCAGCTCAGGACCAGGTCTTCCCAGGGGGACCTCGAGAAAGAAGGGGTTACATGAAGAAGTCATTCCGCTTGGCACTGCTGGTGTGTGCCGGCGTAATCGGTCTCGCCTTCGCGGGGCCGGCACTCGCGAAGTACGACCCGTCGCTCACGATCGAGCAGACCAGCTACAAGCTGGGCGCGCCGACGACGGCCGACGTCTTCATCGCGATCAGCGAGGACGCCGATCCGACGGCGAAGCTGACGATCTTCTCGCCGGTCGGCTACAGCGCGAACCTGGCCGCCGCGCCGGGCTCGAAGATCGGCACGGTCGTCGCGATCGTGAAGGCGAAGGCACTGGGCGGCGCGCGGCTCCCGCTGGCCGGGGACGTGCTCGTCGCCAACCCGGCCGACCCGACGATCGTCGCGGCGGCCACGAAGTGCACCGGCAAGGCGACGCACTCGTCGATCTGGGTGCTGAACACGAGCCTGCAGGGGCAGACGGTCGCGATCCCCGTGTTCGTGGACAGCGCCGGCCCGCTGGTGACGATGCAGGTCTGCCTGCCCTCGCCCGACATCCCGGAGGCCTCCGGGGGCGCGAAGTTCGGCGCGCAGCTCGTGCTCGCCGACTTCTCGGTCAAGGGCGTCTTCAC
>DATIFC010000068.1:0-4646 GCA_035455445.1 Gaiellaceae bacterium
TCCGAGCGCCACTTCGCGGGGTCGGAACCCTGCGCCGCGGCCAGGGCCGTCCCGGCGGCGTCGAGCGCGCCCCAGAGCGAGGCCCGGCAGGCCGCGAGCACGCCGGCGCCGCAGTACCGGTGCGAGAACGGCCCGCTGACCTTCACACCGAGCAGCGAGCGCAGGTCTTTCGCGACGTAGCCGTACCAGCCCGAGTCGAAGGCCGACCCCTGGTCGTTCGCGGGATCGTCGAGCGGCTGCAGCTTCTCGAGCTCAGCGACCAGCGGGCCGAGCACCGGCGTCATCACCGCGCGGGCGATCCGCGGCCAGGCCGCGTCCATGATCGCCGCGCCCGGATCGTCGACCTTGCCGTCGAGGTCGCGGTCGAGGCGACTCGCGCCGTTCCGCCGCCACACCTCCAGGAGCTGCAGCATCTGCGCGTCGCGTGCGCTCGGCGCTGTCGTCCCGGACAGCACTTCGAGCACCGGGAGGAGCGCTCGCCCCCTGAAGTCCTCCGTCGCGGCGCGGTTCATCAGGCCGACGACCTGCGCCACCGTCCACTTCCTGCGAGAGCCCAGCCCGCTCAGCATCTGGACGCGCTGGAGCGAGCCGTACGACCAGTGGTCGTCCGCGGCCGCGAAGCCGCGGGCGGGCTTGTTGTTCCAGTTGGTGAGCGCGCCTCCACGCGGGTCGATCGCCTGCGGGTGCGCCTTCATCGGCTCGAAGCCGCGCCACTCGTAGTCGCCGTTCCCGTTCGTCGGCAGGCCGAGGTTCACGCTTGCCGGCCGGATCGGCAGGCGCCCCGAGGAGAAGTAGGCGATGTCGCGGTCGTCGGCGTACGTCCAGTTGAAGGCGAACTCGACCTGGTTCATCGTCCGCAGGAACTCCTTGGCCGAGTGGACGCGGCCCTTGTCGAGGTCGTCCAGGGCGAGCCCGCTGACGATCTCGCGGCCGCGGGTCGAGCGCTTGGTCGAGATCGCGACCTTCTTCCCCTGCACCGTCGCGTAGCCGACGACCGGCCCATGCACGGTCGTGCGGAAGCTGAGCACGCGGTCGGGCGGGCCCTTCACGACGCCGGCGTCGAAGGAGCCCATCGGCAGGCACTGGCCTCGGTAGACGTAGTGCGTGTCGTCGCCGCTGCAGAGCGTCTCGACGTACTGGTCGACGATGTCGGAGTGCGAGGTCGTCGCGCTCCAGGCGTAGTCGGGGCCGCGGCCGATCACGATCCAGGGCACGCCCGGGAACGAGACGCCGCGCGCGTCGAAGCCGCCACCGTGGAGGTCGATCTCGAGGAAGAAGGCCGGGTAGGAGTAGCCGACCTGCGGCCCCGCGACGTAGATCGGGTGGCCGCTCGCCGAGCGGCGGGCTGAGACGACCAAAGCGTTGCTCATGGTCCGGCGCTGCGCCTGCGCGGCCGCCGCAGCGCGCTCGACGGAGAGGCCGACGCTGCCGACGTCGGGCACGACGTTGCCGGCCTCGCTCGTGTTCCTGCCGTAGGGGAACGCCTTCGCAGCGGTGACCGGCGTCTCCGGGTCCTGCTGCTCGCGCAGGTCGTCCCAGACGCGGCGGCCCTCCTGCGCGCCGAGCGAGACCTGGAGCTCGGCGAGGAGCTCGGCCCGCCGCGCCTCGTCGCCGCCTCCGACCCCGAACCGCCCCGCGAGGACGGCGGCGGCCGCGACGGTGTCGTTGCGCGTCCACGGCCTGTAGCCGGTCTTCGACGCCTTCCAGAAGGCGTTGAGCCCGGCGGTGTAGGCGTCCACCTGCGCGATCAGCTGCCGACCGCGCTTGCCGAGCTTGCGCACGAGCGCGTACTGGGCTGCGAGCGCGGCCTCGGTGCCCGCGCTCGGGACGAGCTCGCGGGACTGGTCGTAGGCGGGGCCGTCGAGCGCCGCGATCCGGCCGGGGCCGCGGACGAGCTGCAGGATCAGGCCCCGGTCCTCGGCCGCGACCCAGCCGGCGCCCCACATCACTTCGAGCGCCGTCCTGCCGTAGACGTGCGCGACGCCCCAGCGGTCGCGCAGGATCCGCAGGCCCGGGCGCGGAGTGCTCTCGCGCCTCGTCTTGCCGGTCGCGCCCAGCGTCTCGGGCTTGTACAGGCGCCGGAGGGTGGCGGCGGTGACCTTGGCGCGCAGGGGCGTCAGGGCGTCGTAGAGCCGCATCTGATCGGTGGCGTGCTTGCCGCCGGTGCCCGACTCGCCCGGCGGCAGGATGCTCAGCGCGACGGAGGCGTGGTCGTGCGGGCGCGCCGCCGGCGCGGCAGCGGCGAGCAGCGTCGCCGCCAGCGCGCAGATCGCGACCCCTCCGGCTCTCCCGGCCATCCGCGGACGACCCTACAACGTCGGGATTACGGCAGGGCCGTGCGCGGGTCGACCGCGGCGCCGCCGACGCGCACCTCGAAATGCAGGTGCGGCCCGGTCGCGTTTCCGGTGGCGCCGACCTTGCCGATGCGAGAGCCGGTTCGCACCCGTTCGCCGACGTGGACCGAGACCGTCGAGAGATGCGCGTACATCGTTCGGACGCGACGCGCATGGGCCACGACGACGAGCGTTCCCCAGCCGCCGGCGATCCGCCCGGCGTAGGCGACCTGTCCGGGCGCTGCGGCCCTGACCGCTGTCCCGGCCCGGGCGAGCAGGTCGATGCCGGCATGGAAACGGCTCCCTCGCGGGCCGAAGGGCGTGCCGAGCGGCGCCTCCACCGGCCAGGAGAGCGCGATCGGGCACGCGGCCGGCGCGCGCCGCAGGGCGGCGAAGGTGGCCGGGCCGGCGACGCCGTCCGGGCGGAGGCCCGCCCAGCGCTGGAAGCGCCGCAGCGCCCGGTCGGTATGGAGTCCCAGGATGCCGTCGATCGCCGCGGACGGGAAGCCGTGCCACGCGAGCAGGAACTGCAGCGCCGCCACGTCCCAGCCTCGGGCGCCTCGCGCGAGCGACCTGCTGCCGAGGACGTGGCGTCCGTAGCGGCCGAGCGCCTTCCGGGTCCGGGGCCCGGCGACCCCGTCCGCCGCCAGGCCGGCGCGACGCTGGAAGCGCTTGACGGCTGCGGTCGTCAAGGGCCCCTCGAGGCCGTCGATCGAGCCGCCGTAGAGGCCACGCGTGTGGAGGGCGACCTGCAGCGCCGCGAGGCCGGCGTCCCGCGAGGCGGCAGCAGGCGACGGCAGCAGCACCAGCGCCGCGAGGATGAGCAGAACGACGATGAGCCTGAGGCCGCAGGCGCCCATGTAGCTCCTTCTCTCGGACCACCGGTCCGACCGATTCGGTCGCTACCCGGTAAGTACCCAGACGAAGCTCAGGCGCTCAGCTTCTCGCGCAGCCGCTCGTTGACGACCTTCGGGTTCGCCTTGCCGCCGGTCTCCTTCATCACCTGGCCGACGAAGAAGCCGAGCAGGCCCTCCTTGCCGCCGCGGTAGGCGGCGACCTGCGGCTCGTTCTCGCGCAGGATCCGGTCGATCACGGGGTCGAGCTCGCCGACGTCGGCAATCGCGGCCTCGGCGAGGTAGCGATCCGCCGAGAACCCCGGCGACGCGCTCGCCGCCAGCGCCTCCGAGAACGCGGCCCGCGGGATCTCGCCTCGCCGCTCGATCACCTTGCCGAGCTCCTCGGCGTTCACGGCCGCCGGGTCGAGGCCGAGGGCGGCGAGCTCGTTCATGACGACGTTGGCGACGGGAGCGCGCTCGCCCGGGATGCGCGAATAGAGCTCGTCGCGCCCACTCGTCACGAGGCCCTCGGCGAGGGCGAAGCCCACCTCCGCCTCCAGGCGCCGGATCCGAGCCGACGGCGGCTCGGGCAGCTCGCCGCGCAGGCGCTCGACCAGCTCGCGCGACGGCTCGAGCGGCACGAGGTCGGGCTCCGGGAAGTAGCGGTAGTCCTGCGCCTCCTCCTTCGAGCGCAGCGGCGGCGCCGACTCGTTGCCCGGGTCGAAGTGCAGCGTCTCCTGCTCGACCTCGCGCCCGGACTCCCAGAGCTCCACCTGCCGCCGCACCTCGCGCTCGATGCCCTTCGCCGCGAAGTTGAACGAGTTCATGTTCTTCAGCTCGGTGCGGGTGCGCAGCTCGTCCGAGCCCTCCGGCCGCACGGAGACGTTGACGTCGAAGCGCAGGGAGCCCTTCTCCATCTCCGCGTCGGAGATGCCGAGCTCGACCACCGTCTGCCGCAGCAGCTGCAGGAACCGCTTCGCCTCGTCGGGAGAGCGGATGTCGGGCCTCGTCACGATCTCGACGAGCGGCGTCCCGCCGCGGTTGAAGTCGACGAGCGAGCGGTCGGCGCCGTGGATCCGCCCCTCCGCCCCGCCCACGTGGACGGTCTTCGCGGCGTCCTCCTCGAGGTGCGCACGCTCGATCCCGACGACGGTGTCGCCGTCGGGCCCGGGAACCGTGAAGCTGCCGTCCACGCAGAGCGGCTCGTCGTACTGGGAGATCTGGTAGCCCTTCGGGTTGTCCGGGTAGAAGTAGTTCTTGCGGTGGAAGACCGCCCGCCCGGGGATCCGGCAGCCGAGCGCGTGGCCGAGCAGGATCGTCCACTCGACCGCCTTGCGATTCGGGACCGGGAGCGCGCCGGGCAGGGCGAGGCAGACCGGGCACGTGTGCGTGTTCGGCGGGTCGAAGTACGCGACCTCGCAGCGGCAGAACATCTTCGTCCGCGTCTTCAGGTGGACGTGGATCTCGAGGCCGATGA
>DATIFC010000069.1:0-16130 GCA_035455445.1 Gaiellaceae bacterium
GAGCCGGCGGTGCCGGAGCTGCCAGGCGAAGTGGCAGAGCTCGCCCTCCTCCCAGCGGAAGCGCCGCGCGGGGCGGGCGACCACCGGGGCGGGGTCGCGGCCGAGGAGCCAGTCGCACCAGACGGCGGCGAGGTTCGCGCCGGCGTCGGCGTCGAGCGCGATCGAGGCGAAGACGCGCGGGTTGAGGTCGATGACGGCCAGGCGGCCGTCGGCGAGCTCCAGCATCTGCAGCTGGAAGATGCCCTGCCATTCCAGCGAGGCAAGCAGCGCGCGCACGCTTCCGGCGAGGCCGTCGGGAACGGGCACCGTCTCCGAGAACGCGTGCATCCCCGCGCCCGGCGGCCACAGCCGCAAGACCCGCGAGGTGGTGAGCGCGAGCAGGCGGCCGTCGGCGACCACGCCGGTGCAGGACAGGAACCCCTCCGCCTCCTCGAAGCGCTGGACGATGAACGGCGGGTCGAGCCGCGGCACCATGGCGGCGAGCGCCTGGAGGTCGGCCGCAACGGTGACGCCCCGCTGCCGCAGGCCGCCGTTCACCGGCACGAACGACTGCACCGGCTTCAGCACGACGGGATATCCCAGCTCGGCAACCGCCTCTCGCGCCTGCTCGAGGTCCGTGCAGCGACGGCTCGCGGGGGCCGCGAGGCCCGCATCCGCAGCGGCCTCGAGGAGGAGCAGCTTGTCGACGCTCCGGTGCACGGCCTCGGCCGAGGGCAGGCCGAGCCGCGTCCAGCGCTCCAGGCGGCCTCGATGCTCCGACACGGCGAGGAGCGACGCGTCGCTTCCGGGGATCAGCGCGTCGTAGTCGCCTTGCCGGAGCACCTCTTCGAGCCGGGTGACGAACCCGACCACACTCTCCCGCGGGTCGGGCAGGGTGAGGCGCTCGGCGCAGGCCCGCGACCAGTGGGTCGCGGCGGGGCGCAGGCGGGCGACCGCGCAGACGCGGTAGCCGGCGTCGGTCAGCCCGCGGCACGCGCCCAGCACGGCCCGCTCCTCCGCGTCGGTGATGACGACGCTGCCCCTCACGGGCCGCCCCCTCCGGCGGGATCGTGGTCGTGCGTGATGGGGACGGCGCCCGCGGCGATCCCGGCGAAGTCGTTGTCGGAGAACGCGTTGCCCTGGCCGAGGTAGTCGCCGATCGCGGCCCAGGCCTGGCCGACGAACACGCAGCCGCGAACGAGCGTGCGCGTCGTGCCCTGGTCGAGGTAGACGCCGACGTGCTTCGTCCCGAAGTACGCGTCCCGGATCACGTTGTCGCTGCTCGCCGGCCGCTGCCCGAGCGCCAGGTCCGACCACTCGGCGTTCACGCCGCGGCCGACGTCGGGCCCGACGCGCAGGCGCCGGAAGGTCGTGCCGGTCGTGTAGTGCTCGACGTAGATGCCGACCGGCGCGCGGTCGACGGTGGCGTCGAGGATGCGCGAGCCGTGCATCGCGGTTCCGGTCCAGATCCCGGTGATGCCGCACCTGCGCACGCTGATCCGGCGCGCGGTGCCCGGGCTCCCCAGCCACAGGCAGGCCTCCGCGCGGCCGCGCGACGAGCCGACGACGGGTCGCCGCACGTGTGAGATCGTGAGGTCGGAGAGCGCGTAGGGCGACCGCGTCCGGTAGCGCACGTCGTTCGGGTCGACGACGACCCCGTAGCTCCGGAAGCCCGAGGCGACGATGCGCCGTGCGACGAACCCGTTCGGCTGGCGCACGAGCAGGCCGGTCTCGACGCGGTTGCGGCCGTAGAGCCTGGTGTCGAGGACCGACGCGCGCAGCGCCGAGCCCCAGACGTGGACGATCGCGCCCTCGAGCGTCTTGGCGCGCTCGCGCACGTCGAACGTCAGCCCGCGGATCGCGGCGCCGGGCGGCCCGGCGTTGGCACCGAGCACGACGCCGGCCCGGAAGACGGCGCGGCCGAGCCTCGCGGCGTACAGCTGGTCGCCCTCGCGGTCGGCGAACGGCCTTGCGTTGTCGTAGACCCCAGGTGCGAGCACGATCGCCTCGCGCTGCCCGTCCGAGAGCGCCGCCAGCAGCTCCGCGGACGAGGAGACGGGCCGCGCGCCGGCCGGAATCGCGTACGGCCCGGGCAGCGCGGGCCTCCGCACGGCGGGGGGCGAGAGGTCCACGCTCTTCGTCTCCTGGGCGCCTGCGGCCCGCCGGGGCTGCGAGGCGCAGCCGGCTTCGGTCGCGGCGAGCACCGCCACGCATGCGACCACGGTGGCGATGCCCAGCGACGTGACGCTTCTCCCCATGACGCCCATGGACCTCCCGGTGGGTAATTACCCATCCGTGACCGCACTCGTCTCCGAGCACGCCGCTGATCTCGAGGCGAAACGGGAGCGCGCTGCGCTGAGGTTCGAGACCGTCGACTCCGAGGACGCGCTCGTGCGGCTCGCGGACGGGTGGAACGAGCTCGTCTACGCGATGCCGCGCCCGAGCCCGTTCATGCTCCACTGCTGGCTGCTCCAGTGGTGGCGCCACTACGGAGAGGGGTGTCGCCTCGGCGTCGAGACGGCTTACAGAGGGGAGAGGCTCGTCGGCGCGCTCCCGCTGGTCACCTTCTCCCACCGCGGCCTCCGGGCGGTGACCTTCGTCGGCGCGCGCCAGTCGTGCCTCGGCGACGTCCTGCTCGCCGAGGGCGAGGGGCCGGAGCTCGTCGAGGCGCTGGTCGACCGCGTGCGTGCCGCCGAGCACGACTACGCCGACCTCTTCGGCCTGGCCGCCGACTCCCGGCTCGCGAAGCTCGACGGCCCGCGCTCGCTCCGCCTCTTCAAGCGGATCGAGGCCCCCGTGCTCGACGCGAGGGAGAGCTGGGAGGCGACCTACCGTGCCAAGACGAACTCCCGCAAGCGCGCGCACCACAAGCGCCGGCGCCGCCAGCTGGCCGAGCTCGGGGCGGTTGAGGTCGAGCGCGCCCGGACCGTGGACGAGCTCGAGCCCGCGCTCGAGGAGGCATTCCGAATCCACGAGCTGCGCTGGCGCGGCCGGCCCGACGGCTCGGGCTTCGTCACCGAGACGGGCAAGCGGTTCAACCGCGCCGCGCTGCGCGGGCTGGCCGAGCTCGACTCGACCCGCATCGTCATGCTGCGCGTCGGCGGCAAGGCGGTCGCCTTCAGCTGGTACTTCATGCTGAACGACCGGGCCTATCTGCACCGGCTGGCTTTCGATCCCGCGGTCGGGCACTGCTCGCCGGGGTTGATCAACGCGCTCGACTCGCTCGAGGCCGTCGTGGAGGAGGGCGGGAGGCGGATGGAGTTCCTCGGCGGGGCGGAGCGGTACAAGGTCGAGCTCGCCGACCGCTTCGAGCCGCTCTACCTCGGCCTGGGGCTGCCCGGAAGCACGGCGGGGAGCGCCTTCGTCGCCGCGCGCTGGCGCTGGCTGCGGCTGCGCCAGCTCGGGAAGCAGTCGGGCCTCGCGAGGCGGGTCTACTACGGCTCCGAGCCGTTCCGCCGCCGCCTGAGCCGCCGCCGCGACGTGCTCCGGCCGAGCGGCGTCATGCGCGCGGGCGACTAGCGTGAGCGGAGCCTGGACGCGCGGAGGCGGGATCCCCGGCGTCGGCCCGACGCTTCCCCCGCCCCTCAAGGCCGCGGTCACGCGGGCACGGTCGGCGTGGTGGCTGGTGCGCAGCCGCGGACGCCCCGACCGCGGCGGGATCCGCATCCTCTTCTACCACCGGGTCTCGGACGACGCCGATCCGCTGGCGGTGTCGCCGCGCCGGTTTCAGGAGCAGATGGAGTGGCTGGCCGCCCAGGGCTACGAGGTGGTCGACCTCGCGGGCGCGGTGGCACTGCTCGAGCGCCGGGTCACGCCGCGCGGCGTCGTCGCGCTGAACTTCGACGACGGCTTCCTGGACGTCGCCGAGAACGCGCTGCCCGTGCTCGAGCGGCTCGGCTTCCGGGCCACGGTCTTCCTGCCGACGGGCGTGATCGGGGGGACGGCGTCGTTCGCCTGGTACGCGGAGCAGCCTCCGCTTCTGAGGTGGGACGATGTGGCCGACCTGGACGGGGCGGGGACGCTGCGCTTCGAGGCGCACACGGTCACGCACCCGAACCTGCTCCTGCTCGACGACGACGCGTCGCGCTACGAGATCGCGCAGTCGAAGCACGACCTGGAGGCGCGCCTCGCCCGGCCGGTCGAGGCGTTCTGCTACCCGGCCGGGCTCTTCGGCGAGCGCGAGCGCGCGTTCGTCGCCGACGCGGGCTACCGGGCCGCCGTCTCATGCGAGCCCGGCGTCAACATTCCGGGCGCGGATCTGCTGGCGCTGCGCCGGCGCCAGATCGACCCGCGCGACCGGCTGCTCGACTTCCGGGCGAAGGTCGGGGGCGGCCACGACACGCCGCTCCCGCTGCGCGGGCTCTACCGCCGCCTGCGCTACGGGGAGGGCTCGACCGTGCACCCGGCGGCCACGGCCCTGAGCACGGGACGCTGATGGAGCTCGCCCCGACCATCCGCCCGCCCCGGCCCGCCGCAGCAGGCGCATTCGTGGGCGGCGCCGCCGCCGTCGCGTCGATCGCCGCCGCGCTCTCGCTCCTGCTCTACCGGCATCCGCCGAGCGCGCTGGTCGTGCTCGCGTTCGCCGTGGTGATGCTCGGCTCGCTCTGGCTGGCGATCGTCGCCTACGATGTCGCCCTCGCGGTCGCGGTCGTCCTGCTCGCCGCCGTCCGCTTCCAGCCTGCGCCGGCAGACGTCGTCTTCGCGGTGCTGATCGCCGTCGGCGTCATCACGAGCCGGTTTCGCCTGCGCCGCGTGATCCCGGGGGCCGTGCTGCTCGTCGGCGCGTACCTGGCGCTGAACCTCGTCTCCCTGGTCGACGCGGCGAACCCGCAGCGCGCGGTGTCCTTCCTCGCGATCACCTTCTACGTCGCCGCCTTCGGCCTCTGGCTCGCCGCGTACGTGACGTCGTCTGCGATCGCGCGCCGGATCACGCGCTGCTACGTCGCCGCGGCGGTCGCCTCCGCGATCGTCTCGACGCTCGCCCTGCTCGTCCCGTTCCCCGGCCACGACGCCTTCACGCGGATCGGTCGCGCCGAGGGCCTGTTCAAGGACCCGAACGTCTTCGGGCCCTTCCTCGTGCCGGCGGCGCTGATCGTGATGGAGGAGATCCTCACGCCGCGGCTGCTGCGGGGCCGCCGCTCGACGAAGGTGCTGATGTTCCTCGTGCTCTCGCTCGGCGTGCTCTTCTCCTACTCCCGCGCCGCGTGGCTGAACCTCGTCGTCGGGTTGCTGGTGGTGCTCGTGATCGTGAGCTTCCGCCGAGGGGGCGGCCGGAGCGCGGCCCGCGCGCTCGCCGTCGTCGTGGTGGCGGTCGTCTCCGTCGGCGCCGTCGTCGCCTTCTCCGGCTCGCTCTCGTTCCTGGAGCAGCGCGCGAAGGTGCAGACCTACGACACAGGGCGCTTCGGCGCCCAGTCCGAGAGCATCACCTGGGGGCTGGAGCATCCCTTCGGGATCGGCCCGGGCCAGTTCGAGAAGCGCGCGCACATCGCAGCGCACAGCCTGTATGCGCGGTCGCTCGCCGAGGAGGGCGTGCCGGGGCTCGTCGCGATCCTCGCGCTCATGCTCGCCACCCTCGGCTGGGCGCTGCAGAACGCGATCCGGGGGCATGACACCTACGGCATCGGGTCGGCGGCCCTGCTCGGGGCCTGGTTCGGGATCCTGCTGAACGGCGCGTTCGTCGACACGCTGCACTGGCGGCACCTCTGGTTCGTCGCCGCCCTGATCTGGGCGGGCGCCTCTCGCTTCGACAGCCGCAGAGCCTTCTTGTAGGAGGGCTTGCTTGGCCGAGCGCCAAGTCCTCCCTCCTAGGAGCCGCCCCCGATCACGACGTGCCCGAGGACAGGCGTGTCGACGAGGTCGAGCTGGTTTCGCAGCTCGACCGCGTCGCTCGGGTGGAGCCGGTCGGGGCGCGAGACGACGAGCACGGCATCGACATGTCGCGCCCACGACCGGCACTCGGGATAGCCGAGGAGCGGCGGCCCGTTGAAGACGACGCAGGTGAAGCCCGACTGGGCGAGCTCGCCGAAGAGGACGTCCAGCGCGTCGGCGGTCACGAGCGCCGGCGAGGCGGCCTCGCCCGCGCCGAGCACCGCGAGGCTCCCGGTTCGCCGCGACGAGGCCGACGCGGCGGGCTCGACGATCATCTCGCCCGCGGCCTCGGCGTCACCCTGCCGTGCCGCAGCCAGGATCTCCGCCAGGCCGGGGGCCGGCTCCATCCCGAACAGCTGCTCCAGGGCCGGCCGCCGCAGGTCGGCGTCGACGACGAGCGCGGTCTCGCCGGCCTGCGCCAGCGCGCGGCTGAGGCCGGCGGTCACGCGTGCCTTCGCCTCGTCGGCGGACGGGCTGGTCAGCATCAGGATGTGCCGGCGCCGCGGCGGAAGCTGGGCGGCGACGACGGCTGCCAGAGCGTCGTAGGAGTCCCGCTCGCGCAGCGCGGCCTGCGGGTCGCGGAAGTGCCGCCGCGCCTTCGGGATCTCGGTGAGGATCGGGTAGCCCGACAGCCGCTCGAGCTCGCGAGGCTCGCCGATCCGCGGCGCGACTCGCTCCCGCCCGAGGGCGACGAGCATGGCGATGAAGAGGGCGGCGACGAACGCGAACGCGGCATTGCGCACGGGCCGGGGCGAGTCCGCCCTCGACGGCGGGTGGGCCGGATCGGCGAGCTGGAGCTGCGACCCCGCCGTGGCCTCGCTGACGGAGAGCTCGCTCAGCCGCTCGCGGATGAGCGCGATCTGCGCGGGTCCCCCCGGGGTTCCCTTCAGCCCAGCGATCGCTGCCTTGAGCTTGGCCTCCGCCGAGCGGATCTGGGTGAGCTGGCCCGCCCGCTCGCGCGCGAGGAACGCCGCCGCGACCACGTTCGCGATGCGGGCGGCGCGCTCGGGCGAGGAGGCCGAGGCTGTGATCGTGACGATGTTCGCCGTCGGGTCGACCGAAGCCTGCACCTTGCCCGTGAGCGAGGAGACCGACTCCCCGGGCAGCCGGCGCGCGCTGCGCCTGAGCACGTCGCGCGTGACCAGGAGCTTCTGGATCGTGGCGAGCTGGCGCTCGGCGTCGGTCGTGGTGGTGATGCTCTGGCCCTCGTCGAAGAGGATCGTCGCGCCCGCGCTGTAGGTCTTCGGCAGCAGGAGCGACATCACGAGGACGATCGCGGTCACGGCCACGACGATCGCGACGATCAGGAGCTTCGACCGGCGCAGCGCGTTCGCGTAGCGGCCGACGTCGATCGGCTGCTCGGGTGGGAGATCGAGCGCGTGCAGCTGCGAAACGGGGGCGCTCGGCTTGTGTTGCTCGATCATGAGCTCACCTCCGGCGGGGGCCTCGTACAGGGGTCACGGCTCAATGGGCGCCCCGGCGGGCGAGCGGGGCACGTGGACGCGGCGCCAGCGTTCGCAGCACCGCGAAGTCTCCGCTCTGCGGGACGACGAGCTCGAGCAGGCGGAACGGCGCATGGGCGCGGTAGATCAGGACGGCGCACACTCCGGCGGCGCAGTAGCCCGCGCTCGCCGCCGCCGCCGCGCCCGAGGCCTGGAAGAACGGGATCAGCGCGAAGTCGAGGGCGATCCCGACGACGAAGCAGACCGCCGGCGGGATCGACGACAGCGCCGGCAGCGACGACGCGATCAGGGCGTTGCAGAAGACGATCATCGCCGTGAAGCCGATCAGCCCCGGCAGCAGCAGGAGGAAGGGGATCGCCGACGCGTGGAAGGAGGCTCCGAAGACGAGCGGGATCAGCGGGGGCACGATCAGGGCGCTCAGGACGATGCTCGCGAGGGTCACGTACGTGGCCGACCGGTACGCGCGCAGCGTCTGGCCGAGCCGCGGCCCGGCCTCGCTGCGGGCCGCGAGCGGGAGCAACGCGGTCGAGACCGCCCCGGGGAAGTAGAGGAGGATCTCCGAGAGGTTGACCGCCACGACGTAGAAGCCCAGCGCCGCCTCCGACGCGATCAGCGCGAGCAGGATCTGGTCGATGCGGAAGCCCAGCGAATCGGCGAGCGTCCCGAGCCAGGCGCGAAGGCCGAACGAGATCGTCTCGTGGAGCAGGCCGAGGCTCGGGCGGCCGAGCCCTCCCTCCCGCCGGATCGCGACGGAGAAGAGCGAGACCGCGCGCAAGGCCTGCGTGGCGGCCCAGACGGCGGTGGCCAGGGCGACGGTCAGCCCGAAGAGCGCCCACAGCACGACAGCGAGCAACGGGTAGATCCAGGAAGTGACCGCAGTCACCAGCGCATGCGTCCGGAAGCGGCTGCAGCCGAGCATGAACCGGTAGCCCGCGTCCGCGAGGCAGGCCGCCAGGATGCTGACCGCGAGCACTCCGAGCTCGACGGCCCCGACCCCACGCGGCCGGAGCGCCGGCACGAGCCAGAGCGTCCCACAGACCACG
This sequence comes from Gaiellaceae bacterium, assembly GCA_035455445.1. GTDB lineage: Bacteria > Actinomycetota > Thermoleophilia > Gaiellales > Gaiellaceae > AC-32. The sequence continues at coordinate 8,354 of DATIFC010000069.1, forward strand.
GAGGCGCCCGCGAGCCCGGCCAGCGTGGAGAAGGTCAGGCTGTTCGTCAGCAGCGTGGGGCGTAGCTCCGGCCGCCGCGCGGCGAAGACGACCGTCGCCTCGGTCACGCCGAGCCGCGCGATCCACGCCGTCACGAGCGCGGTCACGGTCAGGAAGGCGACCGTCCCCCGGCCAGACGGGCCGAGGGCGCGCGTCACCAGCAGCAGGCCGACGAAGAGCCCGGAGTTCCCCACGATCTGCGCCCAGAACAGGAGCGCGGTGCCAGGGCTCGATTCGGGTTGGCCGCGTTCCTGCTCGCTCACTCACGTCACTGGAAGTTCCGCCTCGGCGGCTCGGGCGGGTCGGGGGACGAAGAGCTGCGAGTCGAGCAGGGCCGCCAGTCGCCGGGCACCCTCGCCGTGGCGGCACAGGAGCTCCCGCGCGTTGGCCGCGAAGCGCTCCCGGTTGCGGTCGTAGGAGCCGGCGAGCGCGAGGATCGCCCCGGCGGCCGCCTCCGGATCGCCTGCGTCGACGCAGAACGACTGCAGGCCGCGCCGGTAGTAGCCGAGCGCGTCGCCCACGCGGGTCGAGACCACCGGGACGCCTCGCGCGAGCGGCTCGAGGATCGCGATCTGCGTCGCGTCCCGGAGCGACGTGGACAGGCAGACGTGCGCCGCTCCCTGGAGCCGCTGGATCTCCTCCCAGCCGCGGGTGCCGTGCAGCGTGAGCCAGGGGCGGCCCCGCCCGAGCTCGGCGAGCGCGTCGAGCAGCGGGCCGTCGCCGTAGACGTCCAGCGTCGCCGCCCGCTCCCGCCGCACCAGGTCGACGACGGCGACGGCGCCCAGGGGATTCTTCTCGCCGTACAGCCGGCCGACCCAGACGACCCGGAGCGGCTCGTCCGGCGCGAGCGAGACGCGCGGAGCCGGCGGCAGCTCCCGGAGCGGGAACGGGACGTAGGTCGCGTCGACCCCGTAGCGGCGGCGCGACCCCGTCACGCCGGCCCGCGAGAGCGAGACCGGGAGGGAGCGTCGCAGGGCCGGACGGGAGACCAGCCGCTCGAACAGCGAGCCGAGCACGCGGTGGTAGAGGAACGAGCTCGTCGAGAAGGGGGCGCCCGAGCCGTGCAGCACGAAGAGCACGCGCCTCCCGCGCAATCGGGCGGCGAAGGCCGCGAGGTTCGGAAGCAGGTGGCGCGTCCCGTTCGCGATCACGACGTCGGCGTCGCCGACCTCCCGCCACAGGGTCCTCCAGCCGCCGACCGGGAGCGGCCAGCCTCCCGCCCGCACGAAGCGCGTCGGCACGGTGACGTCGGCCTCGGCGCCGCCGGTGCGCGGGCGGCAGGCCAGGACGCGGACCAGCCAGCCCTCGCGGCGGAGGAGGCGGGCTGCGACGTCCACGAACTGCTCCACGCCTCCGCTCCGCGGCAGCACGAAGCTCGACACGAGCAGTGCGCGTGGGAGGCGCGGCGCGTTCCCGGCAGTGGCGTCCATGCTAGGAGCGCGCCGCGCTCCCGACGCGGCTGCGGCGCTCTCGTGTCCCCCAGAACCAGACCGTGAGGAAGACCACGTACGCGACCGCGAACGCGACGGCGATCTGGAGGAGGCGGCGCCCGTTGGCCGGACCGGTCGACTCGAAGGTCGTTCGAGAGATCGAAGCGGCAGTTCTGGAGCACGATCCACCGGTGAATCGCGCGGTCGTGTAATCGAAATTGCGCGAACGTATCTGTTGGTGATGTGATATCGCCGAGCGCAATTGATATCGAGAATTGCCTGCGGGCGTTTCGTGACCGCCCAATCGCGCTGTCGTAGCGGGAATGCCGGCCTGGGCGACCGTTCCGGCGGGGAAAGCCACGACATCGCGTACATCGCGTAGGAGGGCGGTACGCACCGCCGCGATATCACACGAAACAGCCTGATATCGCGCGGATACCAGCACTTTCGGGGGGTCCTGCGCGGGCCCTGCGGCTGCCTGGGCGGGCGTCTCGCGGCTCGCGGCCGCCCACACGCCGATCAGGGCGACGATCGTGCAGGCGAGTACCGGGAACCGGGGGCAGGCCGGCGCGGCCGTGTCCCTTCCGGACCGACTTCGAGCGAGGATGTCGACGTCGTTCGGCGCGATGACCGGTAAGTACCCATAGCGCGGCGGAGCAGATCGTTGTGCAAGAAGATTGCGAAAAAGAGATTCGATTTGACGGCTGGAAAAACACGAGGCTATAGTCGCTTGGGTCACGTCATTACGGACGAAGGGCGGGGTGATGCGATCTCAGACGCTTTCGGAACGACCGCCGCATCCGAAGCGCAGCGGCCGTCAGATCGTCCCGAGCCGGGTGACCGCCGGACGCCCGGCCGAGGGATTGCCGCGACCCGCCGGCGCCGAGTGCCCCGCACGTCTCGCTCCGCGACGGCGCAGCAGCACCCGCGACACGGCGCGCGTGCTGCTGCGTGACTACCACGAGCACGGTGATCTCGCCGCGCGCGAGCGGTTGATCCAGCAGTACATGCCGCTCGTCAAGAGCCTCGCCCGCCGCTACAGCATGGGCGGCGAGCTGTACGAGGACCTCGTCCAGGTGGGGTGCATCGGCCTGATCAAGGCCGTCGATCGCTTCGACCCGCGGCGGGCCGAGTTCGGCGCCTTCGTGATCCCGAACGTCTCCGGCGAGATCAAGCGCTACCTGCGCGACCGCGCGTGGCCGATCAGGGTCCCGCGCCGCCTGCAGGAGCTACGGCCGGGCCTGCGTGCCTGCTCGGCCGAGCTGTCCGCGCAGCTCGCCCGCCCGGCGACGGTCTCGGAGATCGCCGACCACTCCGGAATCGCGGAGCAGGAGGTCGTGGCCGCCCTCGACGCCGAGCGCATCCAGGCGCCGCTCTCGCTCTCGGATGCCGAGATACGCGACGACGAGTCCTTCTGCGAGCTCGACGTCCTCGAGGGCGGCTACGAGCGCGGGGAGCAGCGGGCGCTCCTCGCCGCCGGCTTCCGGGTGCTCGATGAGCGGGAGCGCCGCCTCTTGCACCTGCGCTACTTCGCCGGACTGAGCCAGCCGCAGATCGCGAGGGAGGTCGGCATCTCGCAGATCCACGTCTCGCGCCTGACGCGGGGGGCGCTCGTGAAGCTCAGGGCGGAGATCGGGCCGATGCAGAGCCCGGTCGCCGCGCAGGAGGCCGTCGCGAGCTGACCCGGCACGGGCTCCTCGCCTGTGCTCGCGCGCGCCGTACAATTCGCCGCAGTGTGAGGCAGCGGGCGGGTCACGAAGCCGATCCGGCACATCCGGCGCACGACCCCACGCCCGCCGCCGCGCGGGCCGAGGGCTCGCCGGAGATGCCCTATCCCGTCACCCTCGTCCACGACGAGTCCGAGTGGGTGGCGACGGTCGACGCGCTTCCGGGTTGCGCCGGCCGCGGCGCGACCCCGGACGAGGCCGTCGAGCGGGCCACCGACGCGATGACGTCCTGGCTCGCGACCGCGAGACGCGAGGGCAAGGACGTCCCCGACCCGAAGACCTCGCAATCCCACAGCGGCCGCCTGCTGCTCCGGATGCCGCAGACGCTCCACGCCGAGCTCGCGCGGACCGCGGAGCGCGAGCACGTCAGCCTGAACCAGTTCATCACCGACGTGCTCGCGGGCGCCCTCGGCTGGCGCACCACCGGGCGCAAGGCGCACGTGACGCGGGCGGTGCCCGCCCTCGACGGCGGTGAGCAAGCCGAGCAGCCGGCGGCGACCGCCGCTTCGGAGCACGGCTTCGGCAGCACGGTCTTCCTCGTGAACGTCGTGGTCGTCGCGCTGGCGGCGATCGTCGCGATCATCGTCCTGCTCGTCTGGCTGACGCGATAGCGGCCCTCGCATCGCGGGCGCGTGGGGGCTAGAGTGTGCGGCCTACGACGCGACGGGGGAGGTCGGATCGTGGGGAAGTCGAAGGTCCTTCGGCGGGGAATCGTTCTTCTCGCTTGCGCCGGAGCTGCTGCGGCTGCGACCGGAGAGGCGGCGGCTCAGGGGCAGCCGCGGCCCGAGCCCTCGCCCGCGCGGTCGGCCGTTCGCCCGGAGGCCCCGCCCGCCGCGCAGGCGCCGCAGCCCTCGTCTACGCCCTCGTACATCGGCACCGCCCCGTCGAGCTCCGTTCGGTCGCCGGCGACTTCCGCCGCCACGACCTACGCCCGCCCGGCCGTTCCCGCAGCCCAGTCGCCGTCACACGCGCGGGTCGCCGTGCGACGCCACGCCCGCGTCTCGAAGCCCGACCCGCCGAAGGTCCCGCTGCGACCCGTGGAGTCGCTCGCGTCGTGGGCCGTGCGCGGGGAGCTCCTGTCGAGCTCCGCGCGCGGACTCTCCGGGACGTCCTCGTCCGGGCAGTCGCTGCTGCTGCTCCTGGTCGGCCTCGGGCTCGTGGTGCTCGTCGTGGGCGAGACCACGTTCCTGCGCCGTGCGGCGCGGGCGCCCCGGCCTCGGGGCGGTCCGGAGGAGCCGCTTCCTATTCGCCGGGTTCAGCTGAGGCGCTGAGCACGCGCCCGGCCGTCGCCGCCGGCGCGACGAGGCGCGAGCGCTCCAGCTCCCGCCGGTAGAGCTCGAGATGCGCGGCGCGGAAGCGCTGCACGTCGAAGAGGCGCAGCGCGCGTGCCCGGCCCGCCGCGCCGAGACGGCGCCGCAGGCCCCCGTCCACCACCAGGCGCTCGAGCGCGGCGGCCAGCGCCTCCGGGTCGGCCGGTGGCACGACGAGCCCCGTCTCTCCGTCCACGACCGCCTCCGTGACGCCGCCGACGTCCGTCGCGACCACGGGCAGCCCCGCCGCCATCGCCTCGAGAATCGAGACCGGCAGGCCCTCCGAGCGGCTCGACAGGACGAAGATGTCGGAGGCGGCGAGCACGCCGGCGACGTCGCCGCGCGCGCCGAGCAGCTCGACCCGGCCCGACAGGCCGCGCGCGACGATCCCGCTCGTCACCTCCTGCAGGCCTGGGCCTTCGCCCACCAGCGCCGCCCGGCAGTCGGAGCCGATCCGCTCCAGCGCCTCGAGCAAGGTGGAGAAGTCCTTGGGATAGGCGAAGCGGCCCACGCTCACGACGCGCACCGGGCCGTTGGCCTCGGCCCGGGAGCCGAACGAGCGGACGTCGACGGCGTTGTGGATCACGACCGTGCGAGCCGGGTTGCAGGCCCGGGCCACCAGGCCCTGCGCGCGGCTCGCCTCCGAGACGCAGACGACGGCGCTCGTCAGCGGGCGCATCAGGCGCTCGACCAGGAGGTAGAGCCGCCCGGCGAGTCCCGTGTAGGCGACGAAGGACCAGCCGTGCGCCGTGAACACCCGCACGGGGACGCGCGCCAGCCGGGCCGCGAGACGCCCGAGCACGCCCATCTTCGAGCTGTGGGCATGGACGATGTCCGGCCGCACGCGCCGGCAGAGCCGCACGAGCTCGGCGAGAGCGAGCGCATCCCGCCACGGGTTGATCGACCGGCGGACGTGCCGCAGCTCGACGAACGGAACCCCCGCGGCCTCCGCGCCCGCGCGCAGCGGCCCCCCGCCACGCGCGGCCAGCGTGACCTCGAACTGCTTTACCAGGCCGGGGAGCAGGAGCGACACGGCGGTCTGCGCGCCGCCCAGCTCGCTCAGCGTGATCAGGACGAGCAGACGCGGCTTTCGGCCCGATGGCGGCATCTGCCGGTGTAGGTACCCGCTTCGATTCCCCGGACGTCGTCGCAGATCCGTAGTTCCGCGCGCCGCGATCAGCCATTCCCCCGATTGCGAGAGCCGCCCGCGGGGCTACTCCTACGCTCACTCCGTGCTTCCGAAGGAGGACCGATGAACGAGAAGACCCAGGAGAACCTGCTCGCCGCGCTGCACGGCGAGGCTTTCGCCTACGCGCGCTACCGGCTCTTCGCGGCTCAGGCCCGCGAGGAGGGGGACCTCGACCTGGCGGAGATGCTGGAGGGGATCGCCGCCGTCGAGCTGACCGAGCACTTCGCGGAGCTCGCCGTGCTGGCCCGGCTCGTCGGTGCGGATGCCGACAACCTGGCCGTCGCGATCCAGGACGAGAGCAGCGAGGTCGACGAGACCTACCGCTCGTTCGCCGAGCAGGCTCGCGCGGCCGGCGAGACCGCCGCCGCCGAGCGCTTCGAGGAGATCCGCGCCGACGAGCGCGAGCACCTGCGCACGCTCGAGACGGCGCTCGAGCGGCTCGCCCTTCCTGTCTGACCGCCTCGACCGGAGGGCCCGCGCCGTGCGGGCCTTCCGGCTCGACCCTCGCCGGATGGTTGCTGCCGCGACCGGCAGCTAGATCCGAAGCCGCGCCGCCTAGACGAGGTCGACGAGCACGGTCGCACCGAAGGCGCCCGCGAGAATTACACAGGCGGCGGCGCCGGCGGCCAGCGCGGTGCGGCGGCGGGCCTGGTCGGAGGAGAACGGCGCCAGGAAGAGGGCGCTCGCAAGCCCGAAGGCGATTCCGGCTGCGGTCTCCACCCCGTGGAAGGCGATGCCGGTCGTCAGCGCGGTCGTGAGCCCGACGCCGCGAGCCTGCAGCGCCATCGCCACCGCGCCGCTCGTGAGGCCGACGTTGCCTGGCGTGAGCGGCATCGCCCCGCTGAGGTCGAGCGCGGGGACGACGAGCAGTGCGGCAACGAGCGGCGAGCCGACGCCGAGCGCCGCGGCGATCGAGGCGACGGCGAACAGCCGGGCGACGGTCGCAAGGGCGATCCAGGCGACGATGCGCGCTCCCTGACGCGGCTCGCGGCCGAGCGTGCGGAACGCGTCGAGCAGGTGGGCAAGGCGCGTGCGGGGCGTCCGGTTGCGCGTCGCCGCCGCGGCGAACGTCGCCACGCCGGCGAGCGCGACCAGTACGAGCACCGGCCAGAGCGGGAGCGCACCGGCGACCGAGCCCGCGATCAGCAGCAGGGCGAGCATCAGCGCGCGCGCGGCGCCGATGACACCGAAGGAGCCGCCTGCCTGCCAGAGCCTCCCGTCGCCTTCGAGCACGCGTGAGAAGAGGGTCAGCCGCGCGAGGTCGCCGAGCCGGGCCGGGGCGAAGGAGTTGACCAGCGAGCCGATCCCGTAGCGCGCCCCCGCGTCGAGCCAGCCGATGCGCCCGCCGACGAGCCCGATGGCGGAGCGCCAGGCCCCGGCGGTCCCGGCGAGCGAGCCCAGAAAACAAACACCCGCGAGCCAGAGCCAGACCGGCCGCGCACCCGACAGGCCCGCGAGCGCGCGCCGCACCTCCGAGCCGAGCAACTGGGGCACGAACGCGACCGTGAGCAGCGCAAGCGTCAGCGCGGTCGCGGCGAGCAGGACGCTACGCAGGTTCTTCACGTCTTCCTTGACGTCCAACCGCCCGCGTTGTTGTCCGCGGGAGCGCGGATCCGAGGATTCGCTGAGGTGCGCTCAGTAGCTCCGCACGAGGCCACACGGACGCACGCGCGTCAGGGCCCCGGTCGGTTCGGGACGGACGGGAGCGCCAGGTGCGGTAGCCGTTGGGCTGCTCGAAGCCTTGCCGGCCGTGTGGCGAAACCGTCACAGAATCGTCATCGAACCGTCACCACTCGGAGCATCCGGGCGAGGAAGATCAGAGGGCCGCGGCAGCGGTAGGTCGCGTGCTGCCGTACCCATTGAGGGAGGTGTTGGCGATGAAACGGCTGCCGATCGTGTTGTCGATCGTGGCCTTTGTCGTCGCGGTGATGGGTGTGACGCCGCTCGGGGAAGCGGCCAGGAACGCACTGCCGTTCGCGAAGAACGCGGATCGCGTCGACAAGATCCATGCCTCGACGACGCCGAAGGCGGGACAGCTGTACCCGCTCGGCAAGAACAAGAAGTTCCCGGCGAAGGTGCTCT
>DATIFC010000070.1:0-11476 GCA_035455445.1 Gaiellaceae bacterium
CGCGCGATCGACCGGCTGATCGTCTCCGGCGCCGTGGGCGAGCGAGGGCCAGACGAGCGGACGCCGATCGGCTGGGTGCTCGACCGGCTCGAGGTGGAGGAGCTCGGCGCCGCGGAGGCGGTCGCCGAGCTCGAGCGCGGCGGCGCGCGCGTGCTCGTCCGGCTCGATCGTCACGCGCCGGAGCCGGAGACCGCCGCAGCCGAGCCTGCGGTCGTGGAGCAGCTCGAGCTGTTCGAGCCGGCAGAGAACGGCGGCGCCGCGGCCGAGGCGCCCGCGCTCGCGCCACTCGTCGAGGTGCCGGCACCGCCGCTCCACCACGTGCGGCGGCTCTCCTACAGCGCCCTCTCGCTCTTCGAGCGCTGCTCGTACCGCTACTTCGCCGAGCGCGTGGTCGGGTTGCGGGCCTCCGACGCCGCCGGCTCGGTCCCCGGCCACGAGGGGCTGGCGGCGACCGAGATCGGCGACGCGGTCCACTCGCTGCTCGAGGGCGTCGACCTGCGGGCGCCCGCGGTGCCTGACGACCTCGCCGAGCGCGTCCGCGCCCGCTACCCGGCCGCGACCGACGAGGAGATCGAGCGGATCCGCGGCTTCGTCGCCTCGTACTGCTCGTCCGAGCTCGCCTCGCGCATCGCGGCGCTCGAGGGCGCGACCGCCGAGCTGCCGTTCGCCTTCGAGCACGACGGCGTCCTTCTGCACGGCCGCATCGACGTCCTCGCGCGTGATCCTGGAGGCCGTACGGCCGTCGTGCTGGACTACAAGACGAACAGCCTCGCCGAGGGAGAGCCCGAGGAGATCGTCGCGAACGACTACCGCCTCCAGCGGCTGGTGTACGCGCTGGCGTGCTTCCGCGCCGGCGCCGAGGAGGTCGAGGTCGTCTACCACTTCCTCGAGCGCCCCGAGGCGGTGGTAACAGACTGTTACAAGCTCGAGGACGTCGCAGCGCTCGAGGCCGAGCTCTCGGCGGCCATCGCGAGGATCCAGGCGAACGACTTCCGCCCGACGCCGGACGAGGTCGTCTGCGCCGACTGCCCGGCCCTCGACCTCGTCTGCGCGGGGCCGCGGCTCCGATCCGCCTAGGTCAGCCGAGGGGTCGACCCGTGCTCGTGCAGGAAGCAGGTGCCGACTCGCTCGCTGATCGATGCTCTCGACGCGCCCAGTACGGTTGAGCCCGGGTGGCGAGGAGCTACGTCAAGGAGGCCCGTCGCCGCGTCGGGCCGAAGCGCGAGCGGATCGTGCCGATCATCGAGCGCCTGCTCGAGGAGCACCCGGACGCGACGATCGCGCTCCGGTTCCGCAACGACCTCGAGCTGCTCGTCTCGGTGATGCTCTCGGCGCAGACGACCGACGTGAACGTCAATCGCGTCACAGGGCGGCTGTTCGAGAAGTACCGGCGGCCGGAGGACTACCTCGCCGTGTCGCAGGAGGAGCTCGAGAACGACATACGCGCGACCGGCTTCTTCCGTCAGAAGACGAGGTCGCTGCGCGGCACGATGGCGATCCTGCTCGAGGAGTTCGGCGGCGAGGTGCCGGCCCGCATGGACGACCTGCTGCGGCTCCCGGGCGTCGCGCGGAAGACCGCCAATGTCGTCGTCGCCGAGCGCGGCGAGGCCGAGGGGATCGTGGTCGACACCCACGTCCGCCGGCTCTCGCAGCGGCTCGGCCTCACGCGCCGGGAGGATCCGGTCAAGATCGAGCGCGACCTGATGAGGCTCGTGCCGCGCGGCTGGTGGAACGTCTTCCCGCACCTGCTGATCTGGCACGGGCGCCGCGTCTGCGACGCGCGCCGGCCGCGGTGCGAGGAGTGCGTGCTCAACGACCTCTGTCCGGCAAGTCGTCTCGAAGTCGCGACAGACGCGTCACACGCGCGCGCGTAGCCTCCTGGCGTGCGCGGCGTCGACCTCGCGATCTACGTGGACGCGCTCGCCGGCGAGGCCGCGGGCCTGACGGCGCGGGCCGAGCGCGCTCGCTCTCGCCTGCACCAGGCCTCGATCGAGAAGCGCGCCAGGCAGGAGCTGACGCCGGTTGCGGTCGAGCGGCTCGAGTCCCTCGGCCTCTTCGGCGCGGTGGACGAGGCGGCGACGCGGTCCGAGCTGCGCGAGCTCGAGGCCGCGCTCGACGCGGTCGAGGAGCTGCAGTCCTGGCTCGAACGTGAGCTCGCTAGCGCGGCGTGAGACCCACGAGCAGTCCGCCGTCCTCGTCGTAGGCGGGGAAGAAGTCGGCGGTCACGGCCTTGACGTTGCCGGCGCGGGAACGCAGCTCGAGCTGCTGCCCCATCCTTCGCACGCCCCATTCGAGCGCCACCCTGGCCGGGCTCTCGCCGTCGAACCCGGAGAGCCCGAGCGCCTCGGTGACGTCGCGCCCCATCAGATCCTGCTCCCGGTAGCCGGAGAGCTCGAACACGTCGCGGCCCGCCGCGATCACCCGCGCCTCCGCGTCGCAGACGACGAAGCCGGTATTCGGCGCGGGGTAGTAGTCCTCGAGCAGCTCGAACAGGAACCCGAACCCGCAGCGGTGGCACGAGACCGCCTGCTGCGTCAGCCCTTCCCGCCGGTCGTGGTCGATCGAGCGGTCCTTGCAGTTCGGGCAGATGAAGTACGGCACGCGGCGATCGTAGCTAGGTGCTTCGCTGTCGCCGTCCCGCAAGTGAGCGCGGGTCGAGGCTTCGCAGCGGGGGCAGCTTCGGCCGGCCGAGCGGCGGCCCGCCGATCCAGCCGAGCCAGCGGAAGATCGCGAGCTGCAGAATCGTCGTCAGGACGATCAGGAACCAGCTCCACGCGTACCCGAGCCTCCAGGCGAGCTCCGGCATGCGGTGGAAGTTCTGGCCGTAGAGGCCGACGATGAAGGTCGGCACCAGCAGGAGCGAGGCGATCACCGTCAGCCGCTTCGTCACCTCGTTCTGGTCGTTCGCGATCTTGGCCTGGTGGTAGTCGCGCGCGCTCGAGAGCAGGTCGCGCGAGAGATCGAGGCCGTCCATCGCGCGCAGCAGCTTGTCGTAGACGTCGGCGAAGTCGAGCTCGATCTCGCGAGGCAGCACGCCGCCGCCCCGGCCGGTCTCGATGCGCCGGTCGACGACTCTGCGGATCGCGTCGCGCGTGGGGGCGACCGTGCGCCGCACGTGCAGCAGGTCGTGGCGCAGCGCCGAGATCCGCTGGCGGATCTGCGCGGACGGCCAGGCCTCGACCCCGTCCTCGAGCTCGTCGATCTCGTCATCGAGTGCGTCGACGAGGTCGAGGAAGTACTCCGCGATCAGGTCGACGAGGTGGAACACCATCGCGCCGACGCGCTCGCTCTCGTCTGCGCGGAACGCCTCCTGGGCCGGCTCCGGGTCGAAGGGATAGCCGCGTTCCGGCGTCTTCCTGACGGTGACGAGCCGCTCGCGCGTCGCGACGAGGTCGAGCTCCTGGTAGAAGATGCGATCCTCTTCGCGGATGCAGATCGGGACGAGGAAGACGCCGAAGACGTACTCGCCGTGACCCTCGAGCCGGGGGCGGGGCTCGTCGTTGTGGCGGGCGCGTTGCAGCAGCAGCGCGAGCGCACGCTCGTGGACGTCGCGGCCGAGCGCGTGGCGCAGCTCCGCCTCGCTCGGGTCGAGCAGGTCGATCCACTCGGCCATCTGGCCGAGACTAGTCCCGCCCTCGGCTGTCGCTAGCCGGTGCGCTCGGCGGCAAGCGCGGTGGCCGCGTGGCCCTCGCGCGCGGCGAGCCAGCGCTCGGCGTCGAGCGCGGCCATGGCGCCGCTCCCGGCGGCCGTGACGGCCTGGCGGTAGGTGTGGTCGACGACGTCGCCGGCCGCGAACACGCCCTCGACGTTCGTCTCCGTCGAGCCGGGCTTCGTGACGAGGTAGCCGGCCTCGTCGTGGTCGAGCTGGTCGAGGAAGAGCTTCGTGTTCGGGTCGTGGCCGATCGCGACGAACAGGCCCTGCGCCGTGACGTCGCGGGTCTCTCCGGTCTCGAGGTCGCGAATCCGGACGCCGCTCGTCTGGCCGTCCTCGCCCAGCACCTCCTCGACGGTGGCCGGCGTGACGAACTGGATCCTCTCGTTCGCGCGGGCGCGGTCGAGCATGATCTGCGAGGCGCGGAACTCGTTGCGCCGGTGCACGAGGCTGACCTTCGTCGCGAACTTCGTCAGGAAGATCGCCTCCTCCATCGCGGAATCGCCGCCGCCGACGACCACGACCTCCTTCTCGCGGAAGAAGGCCGCGTCGCAAACCGCGCAGTACGAGACGCCTCGGCCCTGCAGCAGGCGCTCGGACTCGAGCCCGAGCTGGCGCGCGCTCGCGCCCGTGGCCACGATCACGCTCTCTGCGGCGTACTCCTGCTCTCCGACCCAGACGCGGAGCGGATGCTCGCCGAAGTCGACCTTCGTCACGTCGTCGGTGAGGTACTCCGCGCCGAAGCGCTCGGCCTGGCGGCGGAAGTCCTGCATCATCGCCGGGCCCATGATCCCGTCGGGATAGCCCGGGTAGTTCTCGACGTCGCTCGTGATCATCAGCTGGCCGCCCCACGCGAAGCCCTCGATGACGAGCGGCTCGAGGTTCGCGCGCGCAGCGTAGAGCGCCGCCGTGTACCCGGCGGGCCCGCCTCCGATGATGATCAGCTCTCTTGTCTCCCCGTTCATTCCAGCCTTCGGAGTATTAAACGATTTGCGTCGGTCGAACCTTCCTCAGGCGACGGGCGCGCCGCAGAGGTACAGCCTGCCTTCCCGGATCTCGGCGCCGTCGAACAGGCGGTGTGCCTCCCGTCTGCCGGGCGCGATGAGGTGGACGACCTCGTGGCCGCGGGCCGTCAGCAGCTCGGAGATCAACCGCCGGTGACAACGCTGCCACGGCGTCTCTGCGCACATCAGGCACGGCACTGGGTCTGCCAGCGCGGCCGCGAGCGCGTCCTGCCACTCGGCGGTGCCCATCCGCGCCGCGTAGCTGCGGAAGGCCGCGACGCGGATGCACGGGAACCGCCCTTCGCCCGGCTCGCCGCTCAGGCGACCGCCGAGCTCGACCGCGTGGCAGTAGTCGATCCCCGCGTCTCGCAGCGACTGCGCGACCGGTCCCTGGTTGAACTGCGGGTTCCTCCGCGAGCCCGGGAACCGGCGGACGTCCACGAGCGTCCGGACGCGTGCCTCGAGCAGGCACTCGACGAGCTCGTCGACGGGACGTGTCCCGTGGCCGACGGTGAACACCCTCACGCGCATGAAGGCTATGACTAGAATCGCCGCCTCCCGCCGAGAGGACGCTTTGTGGCTTCGACAGTGACTTGGGACGGCCTGCGCGACCTTGCGGGCTTCCGGGCGCAGAACGGCTGCGCGATCAGCCTCTACCTCGACCTGGACCCGCGCGTGACGCCTACCGCGGCCGACCTGACGACGCGCGTCAACGCGCTGATCGACGAGGTCGAGCGCTCCGAGGCCGCGCGCCGGCCGGAGCTCGGCCGCGAGCAGAAGGAAGGCCTGCGGAAGGACGTACAGCACCTGCGGGACTTCTTCGAGCAGGACTTCGAGCGCGGCGGCGCGCAGGGCTTCGCCGTCTTCTGCGCTTCACTCGACAACCTCTGGCAGCCGCTCCCGCTGAGCTCGCCTGTGCGTGACGTCGTCAAGGTCGGGAGCGCCCTCTATCTCGCGCCGCTGGTCTCGCTCGTCGGCCGGGGCGAGGGGGCGCTCGTCGTCTTCGTCGGGCGCGAGCGAGGCGACCTCTACCGGCTGCGTGCCGGAAAGCTCGAGGAGCTGGTCGAGCACTTCGACGACACCCCGGGTCGGCATGACCAGGGCGGCTGGTCGCAGGCCCGCTTCCAGCGGCACATCGACAAGCTCGTGCAGGATCACCTGAAAGAGGTCGCGGAGCTCGTCGACCGCCAGCTCCGTCGGCTGCGCGGGCCGCGCGTGATCGTCGTCTCGACGGAGGAGACGAGGCCGGAGTTCGAGAGCGCCCTCTCGACCGAGGCGAAGAAGGCCGTGATCGGGTGGACGACCGCCGAAGCGCACGCGAATGCTGCGGAGCTGCTCGGCGAGGTCGAGCCGCTGCTCGAGTCGTGGCGCGGCGAGCGGGAGACCGAGGCGGTCGAGCGCTGGCGCGAGGAGGCCGGCCGCGACGGCCGCGCAGCCTCGGGCTGGGAGCAGACGCTCGAGGCGGCTTCGGACGGCCGCGTCGAGCTGCTGCTCTTCCAGGACGGTGTCGACCGTCCGGCGTGGGAGTGCCCGGCATGCGGGCGCGTCGGCGCGGACGGCGGCACCTGCCCGCTCGACGGCACGGCGATGGAGGAGCGCGGCGAGGGCCTCGACCTCGCCGTCCGCCAGACCCTTGCCCACGGCGGCACCGTCTGGGCGCTGAAGCAACGACAGGACCTCGAGCCTGTCGACGGCATCGGCGCCCTGCTGCGCTACTGAGCAAGTAACAGTCTGTTACTTGCCGCCGGAAGCGTGCGAACTGTGCGCGACCAAGCCGTTCACCCGCCCAAGTAACAGTCTGTTACTTGGGCTCAGGGCGGGCGCGTCAGGCGGCGTCGACGACGTGTGGGAGCTCGTGCGCCTGCGCGGGCTCGACCTCGACCTGCGAGTCGGATGCGTGCTCGAGCTTCGTCTCGAACTTGCCGAGGTGCTTCTCGGACTCGAGGAACTTCTTCTGGGCGCGATCCAGGTGCGTGCCGACGAGCTCGAAGTCCTCCTTGAACTTGCCGAACTCCTTCTGCAGCTGCGCGCAGTAGGCCATCACCTCGTGCGCATGCTGCTCGATCTGCAGGCCCTTCAGCCCGAGCACGATCACCTGGAGGTAGGCGGTCAGCGTCGTCGGCGAGACCGGCAAGACGCGCTTCTCGTGCGCGTAGGCGAGCAGCGCGCCGGTGCGGCCGCAGGCGAGCTCGTAGTAGATCGCCTCGGACGGGAGGTACATGAAGGCGAAGTCGTAGGTGCCCTCGTCGGGCCGGATGTACTTCGAGGCGATCGCGTCGACATGGCTCTTGACGTCGCGCGCGAAGAGCTTCTCGAACTGCTGGCGCTCGATGTCGTTCTCGGCGCCGAGCATGCGCTCGAAGTTGTCGAGCGGGAACTTCGAGTCGATGGGGACGAGGCGGTCGACCTTGATCGCCGCGTCCACGCGCTCGCCGCCGGCGAACCCGTACTGCAGCTCGAAGGCCGTCTGCGGGAGCCGGTCGCGCAGGAGGTTCTCGAGCAGGAGCTCGCCGAAGCCGCCGCGCGCCTTCGGCGGCCGCAGGATCTGCTGCAGCTGGCTCAGCTCCTTCGCCTGCTCTGCCATCTGCACGGTCGCCTGGCCGACCTCGCCGAGCTGCCGGTGGATCGCGTTCGTCTGCTTCGCCGCATGCTCGAGCCGCCGGTCGACCTTCGTGTCGAGCTCGCCCAGGCGCCGGTCCATGGTGGCGGTGATCGCCTCGAGCCGGCCGTCGACCTCGGTGTTCCGGGCCGCGAGCAGCTGGTCGAGCACCTGCGCGGTCCGGGCGCCCTGATCGGCGAGCCGCCGGCCCAGCCAGAGCGCGAGCGCGCCGCAGCCGGCGACGACGAGCACAATCAGTGTCAGGACGACGATCATGAGCCGACCAACGGTAGAGGGGCCGTCGGACGGCACGAGAGAGGGCGGCTCGCGCCGCCCTCTCGAAGGTCGCTCGGCCGGGATCAGGTGTCGGTGCGCTCGGCCCGGTGCTCCGCTGCGCGCTCGCGCTCCTCCTGCGCCGTCTCTTCGGCGTGCTCGGCGCGCTCGGACGCCATGCCTTCCTGCTCCTGGTGCATGCCTTCCTGCGCCATCGAGCTGTCGCCGGTGAGGTCGCCCGCGGCCTTCTTGCCGCGACCGAGGAGCTTGTCGAGGAAACTCATCGTGGCCTCCTTACGGGGTGGGCGCTGGGAGTATCCGTTACGGCCACAAAAAACGCCAGATCCGGAAAACCTTGCGGCCCTCCGGATCTGACGGGACGACCCTACAGCCCCCGGCGGCGCGAGTCAAGCGCGCTGGTAGCATCGCCCGCCCGTGGCGAAGAAGTCCCGCACTCCGGCTCCCCCGCGGACGGTTCAGGCACCCCAGCGCCGGCGGGATCCGAGGCGCCGGGGCGCTCTCGGCGACCGGCGCAACCTGTTGCTGATCGGCTTCGGCGGCCTCGGCGTGCTCGCCGCGATCGTGGCGGCCGTCGTCGTCTTCACGCACAACAACGACAGCGGCACGGCGGCGCCCAACGTGCCGACGACGAGCCAGCTCGTGGGTCTGCAGACGGGGCCCGCGCCGTGGAACCAGGGGCTCGACACGCTGCCCGACCGGCTCGCCGCGGTCGGCCTCCACGAGCTCTCGGCCGAGGGGGAGGTGCTGCACATCCACCAGCACCTCGACATCTTCGTGAACGGGAAGCCGGTGCCCGTCCCGGCGAACATCGGCATCTACGACGGCCAGTTCCTGACCGAGCTGCACACGCACGACGCGTCGGGGATCATCCACGTCGAGTCGCCGACTGCGACCAACTTCGACCTGGGCCAGTTCTTCGGCGTCTGGGGCGTGCGACTGAGCTCGGACTGCATCGGCGGCTACTGCCGCCAGGTGACGCCCTGGTCGGTCTACGTGAACGGCCAGAGCTACTCGGGAGACCCCGCAGCGCTCGTGCTGAAGCCGCACCAGGAGATCGCCTTCGTGATCGGCACGCCGCCGAAGACGATCCCCTCCTCGTACACGTTCCCGCCGAATACCTAGGCCCCGTTCGCGACTATCCTTCCCGCGCCGGGGTGGCGAAACTGGTCATACGCGCCTGACTTAAAATCAGGTGTCCCCGCAGGGGGCGTAAGGGTTCGAGTCCCTTCCCCGGCACCTCACGAGGCACGGCGCCAGCGCCTTCGGCGCGGGAGGTCGGCGCCGTTGCCGAGCGCTTCCGCCGCGGCGGCGAAGTCCGCGGACTCGAGCCTGATCAGGTCCTCGGCCGGCACGCCCTCCAGGCTCTCGCCCGAGGCCAGCCGGAGCGCCTGCGCGTTCAGAGCCTGCTCGAAGATCGTCCGCGCGTAGCGCGCGTTGCCGAATCCCTCGCCGCGCCGGGCGCGCTCGAAGATCCGGTGCAGCTCGGCCGCGGCCGGCTCGGTGACGCGGTACTCGCTCTGCTCCGCGAAGCGCTCGGTGATCGCGACGAGCTCGCGGGTCGAGTAGTCGGGGAAGGTCAGCTCGCGCGCGAAACGCGACCGCAGGCCCGGGTTCGAGTCGAGGAGCTCGTGCATCAGCCGCGGGTAGCCGGCGACGATCACGACCAGCCGGTGGCGGTAGTCCTCCATCCGCTTCAGCAGCGTCTCGACCGCCTCGGCGCCGAAGTCGGCCCCGCGGTGGCCCGGCCGCGCGAGGGCGTACGCCTCGTCGATGAAGAGCACGCCGTCGAGGGCCCGCCGCACCGCGCGCTCGGTCTTGATCGCGGTCAGGCCGACGTACTCGCCGACCAGGCCCGCCCGGTCGACCTCGACCAGGTGCCCGCGCCGCAGCAGGCCCATCGCCCGGTACATGTGCGCGAGCAGGCGCGCGATCGTCGTCTTGCCGGTGCCGGGGTTGCCGAGGAAGACGAGGTGCTGCGAGGTCGCGACCTCCGGCAGGCCGTGCTCGAGACGGCGGCCCTGCACCTGCAGGAAGGCGACGAGCGCCCGCACCTGCTCCTTCACGGTGTCGAGCCCGACGAGGGAGTCGAGCTCCGCCTGCAGCTCCTCGAGGCTGCGCGTGTCCTCCTGCGGCCTGCGCGGCCCGAGCCGGTCGAGCCAGTCGGTCTCGCCGCCGATGCCCTCTCGCACCTGCTCTCGCAGGACGTCGAGGCCGTGCAGCAGGTCGTTCAGCGGGTTTGCCATGGCGCCTCTCCTACCCCGGGCGCGGGAAAGGGAACGAGCCGCGCCCGACTTCACCCTAGACTCCGTCCGTGGCCGAGGTGCAGGAGGTCTCGCCCGAGCACGGGCTTCTGGAGTGGGAGACGCCCCTCTACCGGACGGCGCTCGCCCAGTACGAGCAGGCGCTCCCGTACGCCGACGTCGAGGACTTCGTCGCCGAGCGGCTGAGGTTCCCGGAGCGCTCGCTCGTCGTCAGCGTCCCGGTGCGGCTCGACTCCGGGCGGTGGACGGTCTTCCCCGGGTACCGCGTCCAGCACTCGACGGTGCTCGGCCCGACGAAGGGCGGCGTCCGCTACGACCCCGAGGTCACGCTGGGTGAGTGCGCGGCGCTCGCGATGTGGATGACCTGGAAGTGCGCGCTCCTGCGCCTCCCCTACGGCGGCGCCAAGGGCGGCGTGCGCTGCAGCCCGCGCGACCTCTCGGGCAACGAGCTGCAGAGGATCACGCGCCGCTTCACCTCGGAGCTGCTGCCGATCATCGGCCCGCAGGAGGACATCCCGGCGCCGGACATGGCCACGAACGAGCAGACGATGGCCTGGATGATGGACACGTACTCGATGCAGGTCGGGCACGCGGTGCCGGAGATCGTGACGGGAAAGCCGGTCTCGCTCGGAGGCTCGCTCTTCCGGCACGAGGCGACCGGCGCGGGCGTGGTGATGGTCGTCGAGAGCGCGTGCCACCGGCTGGGCTGGGAGCTCGGCGAGCAGCGCTGCGTCGTCCAGGGCTTCGGCAACGTCGGGGGGATCGCTGCGTTGGAGCTGTACGAGCGCGGCGCGGACGTGATCGCGGTCTCGGACGTCGCGGGCGGTGTGCTCGACGAGCGCGGCCTCGACGTCCCGGCGCTGATGCGGTTCGCCGAGGAGCACGGCTCGCTGCAGGACTGGAAGGAGGGCGACCGGATCAGCAACGAGGAGCTGCTCGAGCTGCCGTGCGACGTGCTCGTGCTCGCCGCGCGCGAGGACCAGGTGACCGCCGCGAACGCCGGGCGGATACAGGCGCGGATGATCGCCGAGGGCGCGAACGGGCCGACCTCGCTGGAGGCCGACGTGATCCTCGCCGAGCAGCGGATCCCGATCCTTCCGGACGTGCTCACGAACGCGGGCGGCGTGACGGTCTCGTACTTCGAGTGGGTGCAGGACCTCGGGCGCCTCTTCTGGGACCGGCGCGAGATCCGGGCGAAGCTGGCCGAGCAGCTCGCCGACGCGTTCGACCGCGTCTGGACCCTCGCCGAGTCGCGCGGCCTGACGCTACGCAGCGCCGCGCTCGTCGCGGGGATCCACGAGGTCGCGGGAGCACTGCGCTCGCGGGGGATCTACCCGTGAGCCGCGTTCGCGACGCGATGATCCCGGACCCTCGGACCGTCGAGGCCTCGGCGACGACGCAGGAAGCCGGCGGCCATCTCGTCGATCCCGAGGTGCGCGCCGTGTACGTCTGCGACGGGGGCCGCTTCGTCGGGGTCGTCACGCGCAAGACGCTCGTCGCGCGGGTCGTCGCAGAGGGTCGCGACCCGGCCGTGACCGTCGTGGGGGACATCGCCGAGCCGCCGTACTACACGATCGACGCGGACACGCCGCTCGACGAGGCGTATCGGTTCATCGAGGAGCACGACGCAGAGCGCGTGCCCGTGTGCGACGGCGGCCGCCTCGTC
>DATIFC010000071.1:0-7664 GCA_035455445.1 Gaiellaceae bacterium
TGAGGATGCTCATGCCGCGGCCCCCCGTGCCGCCGCGACGGCCTTCGCCGCGGCGTCGTCCAGCGTGGTGGCGGTGACGAAGCTCGCCTCCTCGAGGAGCCGGGCCGCCTCCTCGGCGTTCGTCCCGACGATCCGGACCACCATCGGGACGTCCCGCTCCTGGCGGGAGCGAGCCTCGATGAGTCCCCGGGCAACCTCGTCGCCGCGGGTGATCCCGCCGAAGATGTTGAAGAGGATCGACTTCACCTGGGGATCGGCCGTGATCACCTGGAGCGCGTCGACCACGCCCTGAGCATCGCCGCCGCCGCCGAGGTCGCAGAAGTTCGCCGGCCGGCCGCCGACGAGCGCGATCACGTCGAGCGTCGACATGACGAGTCCGGCGCCGTTCCCGAGAATCCCGACGTCGCCGTCGAGCTTGACGTAGGTGACGCCCTTCTCGCGCGCGGCGCGCTCCTCGGGCGGGTAGGCCTCGAGGTCGCGCATCTCCGCGATGTCGGCGTGCTTGTAGAGCGCGTTGTCGTCCGCGGTGAACTTCGAGTCGAGCGCGCGGATCTCGCCCTCGGGAGTGACGATCAGCGGGTTGATCTCGCACAGCATCGCGTCGCTCTCGACGAAGCAGCGGTAGAGCTTCGCGACGATGTCGAGCAGCTGCTTCTGCTCGCCCGGGTCGTCGATCCCCGCCCCGTAGATCAGCTGCCGCGCCTGGTAGGGCTGGTACCCCTCGAGCGGGTCGACGTGCAGCCGCGCGAGAGCGTCGGGGCTCTGCTCCGCCACCTCCTCGATCTCGACGCCGCCGTCCTTCGTGAGCATGAAGAGCGCCTTCTTCGCTCCCCGGTCGAAGGTGACGGAGAGGTAGTACTCCTTTGCGATCTCGGAGGCACTCTCGACCCAGAGCTTGCGCACGACGTGGCCGCGGATGTCGAGGCCGAGGATCTCCTCGGCCTTCCGCTCGGCGTCGTCGGGGTCTTCCGCGAGCTTCACCCCGCCGGCCTTGCCCCGCCCGCCGGTCAGGACCTGCGCCTTGACGACGACCTGCCCACCCAGCTCCTCGGCTGCGGCGCGCGCCTCGGACGGGGTCGTTGCGAGCCGGCCCTTCGACGTGGGGATGCCGTAGCGACGGAAGAGCTCTTTGCCCTGGTACTCGTAGAGGTCCACCGGCGGCGGATGCTATCCGGCGCGCCTCGCTCGAGCGGCGAATCAGGCTCCACCGGCCAGGCTCGACGGCCGTCCCCGTCGGGCCCCATCGGGACTCGCTTCGCCGCGGTCAGCCCTCGGGCTCGGCGACGACGCAGAGGACTTGCCCGTTCGAGACGGGCTCGCCGGCCTCGATCGAGAGGTCGGTGACGATGCCCGCACGGTGCGCCGTGATCTCGTTCTCCATCTTCATCGCCTCGACGATGCAGATCACCTGGCCCGGCTGGACGTCGTCGCCCTCGGCCACACGCACGGCGAGCACCGTTCCCTGCATCGGCGAGACCACGGCGTCCTTGGTGCCCGCCTGCGCCCGGCCCGCGACGCGGTCGTGCCGCCGCCGCGCGAGCTCGGCGTAGGGCGGCTCGGGCTCCATCGTCTCGACCTGGTAACGGCGGCCGTCCAGCTCGAGCGTCAGCCTCCGGGCCCGTTGGGGCCTTCCGTCCGACTGCACGGGTACGCTTGTTTGCAGATGAGACAACTCCTGCGCACGCTCGGCCAGCTGCTCCGACTCGACTACGCCGTGGCAGGTCGCGCCGTCCCTGAAGCACGCGTGCTCGAGCAGGGCGCGGTGGAAGCCGAGCAGCGTCGTGATGCCGCCGATCTCGTACTCCTCGAGCGCGCGCAGCATCCGCCGCCGGGCGTGCTCGCGGTCGACCCCGTGGACGATCAGCTTCGCCACGAGCGGGTCGTAGAGGCCGGGCACCTCGGAGCCGGCAGTCACGCCGGAGTCGACCCGCACCCCCGGCCCGCCCGGCTCGCGGTAGCTCGTGACCCGCCCTGGCGTCGGCAGGAAGCCGCTGGACGGATCCTCCGCGTTGATCCGGCACTCGATCGCGTGCCCGGTGAGCCGGACGTCCTCCTGGCGCAGCGATAGCGGCTCTCCGGCCGCGATCAGAACCTGCTCGCGCACGAGATCGAGCCCGGTCGCCATCTCGGTGACGGTGTGCTCGACCTGGATGCGGGTGTTCATTTCGAGGAAGAAGTACTCGCCCTCACGGGAGAGGAGCCCCTCGATCGTCCCGGCGCTGCGGTAGCCGACGGCGCGCGCGGCCTCGACGGCGACGTGGCCGATCCGCTCGCGCATCTCCGCGTCGACGGCGGGCGAGGGCGTCTCCTCGACGAGCTTCTGGTGGCGGCGCTGGATCGTGCAGTCCCGCTCCCCGAGGTGGATCACGTTGCCGTGGCCGTCGGCGAGCACCTGCACCTCGACGTGGCGCGGGTCGACGAGGTAGCGCTCGACGTAGACGGACGCGTCCGCGAAATACGCTTGCCCCTCGCGTTGGGCCGACTCGAAGGCGCGCTCGGCCTCCTCCGGCGCCTGTACCACCTTCAGGCCCTTGCCGCCGCCGCCGGCCGACGCCTTGATCGCGAGCGGCCAGCCGAGCTCGTCCCCGAGCCGCAGCACCTCCTCGGCGGACGTCACGGGCTCGGTCGTGCCGGGGACGACGGGCACGCCCGCCCCGGCCATGCGCTTCCGCGCGGCCGTCTTCGAGCCCATGATCTCGATTGCGGAGCCGGGCGGGCCGATCCAGACGAGCCCGGCCCGGGCGACCTCGCGCGCAAAGCCGGCGTTCTCGGCCAGGAACCCGTAGCCGGGATGCACGGCCTCCGCGCCGGCCCGCTTCGCGACCTCGATCAGCCGCTCCTGGACGAGGTAGCTCTCGGCGGCGGGGCCCGGCCCGACGAGAAATGCCTCGTCGGCGGCGTGGACGTGCAGCGAGTTGCGGTCGACCTCCGAGTAGACGGCGACCGTGCCGATGCCGAGCTCGCGCAGCGTGCGGAAGATACGAACCGCGATCTCCCCGCGGTTGGCCACGAGCACCTTCGAGAACGGGGGCATGGACGTATTCTCCCTTTCGATGAGCCTTGCGGATCAGTTGACGCTCATTCGCATCGCGGCGGTGCCCGTGGTGGTCGGGTTGTTCCTCTGGGACTTCGACGGCCACTACTGGTGGGCGACCGCCGCCTTCATCGCGGCGATGACGACGGACTGGTTCGACGGCCGCGTCGCGCGCTGGCGCGGGCACACCTCGCCCTTCGGCTCCCTGCTCGACCCGGTCGCCGACAAGGTGCTCGTGCTGACGACCCTGATCATGATCGTGGACGCCGGGGTCTTCCCCGGATGGATGGTCGCCGCGATCGTCGCCCGCGAGTTCCTGGTCTCGGGCCTGCGGCTCGCGGCAATCGAGCGCGGGGTGGTGATGCAGGCGCGCGATCTCGGCAAGCTGAAGACGTGGTCGCAGGCGACCGCCGCCGCTATCGGCGGTTTCGCGGCCGCGGGCGCGTGGGACGACAGGGTCGCCTGGTGGGCGCTGCTCGTCGCGGTCGTGCTGACGTGGCTCTCGGGGCTGGACTACGCGCGCGTCGCGCCGGGCCTGCTCCGCGGCCGCCCCGTCTCCCCCTGAGGCCGCTCCCAGCCGACGTTCTCGCGCACTCCCTGCTCGCGCCAGGCGCTGCGGTAGGCGGCCGGAAGCGAGCCGCGCGCGAGGAGGGCCCGAACGGCCGCCAGGACGGCGTCCCGGTCGTCGGGCTCGGGCGTGATTCGCACCTCCACGGCCCCTCAGCCTAAAGCCCGGGCGGAGCCCGGACGATACGAACGGCGGATGAGCCGCTTCCTCACCGCCCTCATCTGCTGCGCGCTGCTCGCCGCTCCGGCGGCGGCGGCAGCCCGCATCGGCGACGGGAGCGGCGCCACGAAGTCCGGCGCGGGCGGCACGCCCTCGTGGGCACAGCCGGAGATCCGCTACGTGGTCAAGCACGGCCTGATGGCGAAGACCGTCGCGACGTTCCGCGCTGACGACCCGCTGACACAGGGCGAGCTGGCGACGTTGATCGCGGGCCTGACGAAGCAACCGGCGGGAACGGTGGCGAACAGGGCCGCCCCCGTGACCGTCACGCAGCTCGACGCGCGGCTGGTGCGCGCGCTCGGCCTCTCGGCCGCGGCGGCCACCTTCGGAGCCAACGCCCGCGCCGCGGGCCTGGCCGTGCCCTCCCGGTTCGGCAACGAGACCGTGGCCCGCCTGCTCGGTCTGCGGACGAACCATCCGGCGGCGCAGGACGACCTCGAGCTGCTCCCGAGCGACCCCGTCACCCGCGCCGAGACGGCGTACTCCGTCGCGCGCATCCTCCGCTTCGGCGGCTGGGAGACCCAGTACGCCGAGGACGCCGCTGCGACCTTCGAGCTCCAGCCGGTGCGTGCGTGGCAGAAGCGCGTGCTCGACACCGCCGTCCGTTTCGTCGGCTTCCCGTACGTCTGGGGCGGCACGAGCGAGAAGCCCGAGGCGCCGTTCGGCGTCGACGCGCCGGGCGGCTTCGACTGCTCCGGCTTCGTCTGGCGTGTCTTCAGGCTGCAGGCCTACCCCGGCGGAGCGGCGCTCGCCGCCACGATCAGGGGCCGCACCACCTACCAGATGAGCGGCGAGGTGCCCAGGTCGAAGCGGATCGGGTTCGCGAAGCTCCAGCCCGGCGACGTCCTCTTTTTCGGTCCCTCCGGCCCCCGCTCGAGGCCCGCCTCGATCGGCCACGCCGGCATCTACCTCGGGGGCGGCTGGATGATCCACTCCTCGGGCCAGGGCGTCGCGGTCACGCCGCTGACCGGCTGGTACCGGCAGCAGTTCGCCTGGGCCCGCCGGCCGCTCGCCGAAGCGGGCCTGCAGGGCACGAAGTAGGGCGCTCGACGGTTCCCCCTTCCGGGGGATGTCGCCCGAGTCGGCAACCTGAAGAATCGGCTCGTTCTGCCAAAGCACGTGGGGAGGTTCGCGTTGCTGCACTGGAAGCCGCGACTCGTTGCCATAGCCGTTGTCCTCGCGCTCGTGCTCGTCGCGCTCGGCGGCCTCGGCATCGAGGTCGACTACAACCTGTACTGGTAGCCGCGACATGACGCGCCGCGTCTTGCCGCCGTCGCGGCTCCTCGCCGTACTCGTGCCTGTCTGCGCGGCCGGTCTCGGTGTCGCCTGCGCCGCAGCCGTCTCCTTCGCCGTCACACCTCACAAGACCACGACGCTTCTCGGCCTGGCGGCGCTTCTCAGCGCCTCGACCCTCGCCGACCGCTTCCCGGTGCCGGTCGAAGGCGTCGACACCGGCGGCGTGTCCCTGTCGTTCGTCTTCGGCGTCGCCTCGATCGTCCTCTTCGGCTGGGCGGCGGGCCTGATGGTCGTGTTCCTCGCGCCGGCGATCACGCAGCTGCTCGAGCATCGCCCGCCGATCCGCGTCGCGTACAACGTCTCGGTGCTCGCGCTCGCGGCCACCGCCGCCGGCGCGGTCTCCTCCCCGCTGCACGGCGACGGGGCGAGCGGCGTGCTGGCCCGCGTCGGCGCCGCCGCCTCCGCGCAGTACGGCGTGAACCTGATCCTGATCACGGCGGTCGTCGCGGTCAGCTCGCACCGCTCGCTGTTCGCGCTGGCGCGGTCAAACGTGCGCTGGACGATCGTGCCCTTCTCGCTCATGGCCTCGGCCGCGCTGATGCTCGTCGTCCTCTGGCAGCGCTCGCCGTTCCTCTCGGTGGCGCTCGTCGGCCCACTGCTGGCGATCCAGCTCTACCAGCGCGCGATCGTGCGCGCGCTCCGGGCGATGCGGCTCGCGCTGACCGACCCGCTGACGGGGCTCGGGAACCACCGGCACTTCCACGAACGACTCGAGCGGGAGCTGCGGCACGCCCAAGAGAGGCGTCTCCCGCTCACCCTCTGCCTGGTCGACATCGACGACTTCAAGCGCGTCAACGACCGGTTCGGCCATCCCGCGGGAGACCGTGTCCTCGAGCGGATCGCGACCCGCCTGCGCCAGACGGGCGAGGCGTTCCGGCTCGGCGGCGACGAGTTCGCGCTGCTCCTCCCCGGCTACGACGAGCACGCGGCGATGACGGCGGCGGCCTCCGTCGTCGAGCGGATCTCGGCACTCCAACTCGAGCAGATCGGCACCGTCACCGTGAGCGCGGGCGTCGCCACCTCGCCGGCGCATGCCGCCGAGCGTGACGAGCTGATCAGGCTCGCCGACAGCGCGCTCTCCTGGGCGAAGGAGTACGGCAAGAACCGGGTGCGCGGCTACCGGCCCGACGTGATCGAGCTCGCCGAGCTGAAGCGCCTCGCGAGCGGCCCGGACCGGGCTGCGCGCTTCCGCGCCGCCGCCAGCCTGGCGCGCGCCGTCGACGCGCGCGACGTCTACACCGGCAGCCACTCCCAGCGGGTGGCCGAGCTCGCCGCTCGCACCGCGCGGCGACTGGGCCTGCCGGAGGAGGAGGTAGAGCTCACGCGCCTCGCCGCCAGCCTCCACGACCTCGGCAAGCTGGCGATCCCGGAGGAGATCCTGCGCAAGCCGGGCCCGCTGACCGAGCCCGAGCGGATGGTGCTGGAGCGCCACCCGCAGATCGGCTTCCGAATGCTCGAGAGCCTCGGCGTCGACCCCGTCGCCGACTGGGTGCTGCACCATCACGAGCGGTGGGACGGCAGCGGGTATCCGGACGGCCTCCCCGGGGAGCGGATCCCGCTCGGGGCCCGGATCATCTTCGTGGCCGACGCCTACGACGCCATGACCTCCGAGCGGGTCTACCGGCGCCGCGTGCCGGCCGAGCAGGCGATCGCGGAGCTGCGCCGCTGCGCCGGGAGCCAGTTCGATCCCGAGATCGTCGACGCGCTGGCCGCCGAGCTCGCCGAGGAGGCACCGGCCCGGCAGGCGATCACGGCCGTCGCCTCCTGACGCCCGGGCTTAGGGAAGTCACAGTTCCGACACGCTCCCGGCACGGACACGTGCGCCCGCTTTGGATACGCTCGCCTCGGGGAGGAGGCCGGGCGAACCGTACCTAGGGCGAGACGGCCTAGAGCGGGATGTTTCCGTGCTTGCGAGGCGGCCGGCGCTCGCGCTTCGTCATTGCGGTCTCGAGCGCGTCCACCAGCACGGGCCGCGTCCTGCGCGGCTCGATCACCTCGTCGAGGTAGCCCCGCTCGGCCGCGACGAACGGGTTCGCGAAGTGCTCGCGGTAGTCGGCGATCAGCTCGGAGCGCCGCGCCTCCGGCTCGTCGGCCTTCTCCAGCTCGTGCCGGAAGATGATGTTCACCGCGCCCTCCGGCCCCATCACCGCGACCTCGGCGGTCGGCCACGCGAAGTTGAAGTCGGCGCGGATGTGCTTGGAGCTCATGACGTCGTACGCGCCGCCGTACGCCTTGCGCGTGATCACCGCGAGCTTCGGCACGGTCGCCTCTGCATAGGCGTAGAGCAGCTTCGCCCCGTGGCGGATGATCCCGCCCCACTCCTGCGCCGTGCCGGGCAGGAACCCTGGGACGTCGACGAACGTGACGAGCGGGATGTTGAAGGCGTCGCAGGTGCGGACGAACCGCGCGCCCTTCACGGACGAGTCGATGTCGAGCACCCCGGCCAGCACCGCCGGCTGGTTCGCGACGATTCCGACCGCGTGCCCTCCCACGTGGCAGAATCCGACGATCAGGTTCTGGGCGAACCCGGCGTGGACCTCGTAGAAG
>DATIFC010000072.1:0-7028 GCA_035455445.1 Gaiellaceae bacterium
CCGCAGTCGACGTAGATCGCCCGCAGCGAGCGCAGCGCGTCGGCCCGGGAGGCCGCCATCCGCACCGGGTCCCATTCGAGCCCGCGCCCCCAGATCTCCGGCCGCAGCTCGCCGGTCTCGGCGTTGTACGGGAGCTGCACCGTGCCGTCCTCGTCGGCCGAGTAGCAGGCGGCCATGCACCAGTCGTTCAGGAGCGTCGCGTCGCTGTCCTTGCCGAAGGCCGGCCGCGCGCGGAAGTCCTCCCAGAACCTGTCGAACGAGCCCTCGTACTGGTCGCGCAGCGTGCGCACCGACCTGCGGAAATCGGGCAGGTAGCACATCTCAAACAGCGCGTCCCCCGCGTGGGTCGCCATCCCGCCGAAGACGTCCGGCCGCAGCATCGGGTTGACCATCGCGCCGTAGCCGCCGCTCGACTTGCCGGCGATCCCGCGGTGCGCCGCCTCCGGCAGCGTGCGGTAGCGCTCGTCCACGAACGGCACCAGCTCGTCGACGATGTAGGTGTGGTAGCGGCCGGTCCCCGGCGAGTCGATGAACTGGCTGCCGCCGAGCGACGTCCACGCGTCGAGCCAGACGAGGATCGCCGGCGGCGACTCCCCCTTGGCGAACAGCTCGTCGACGAGCTCGGGGAAGTTGCGCCGGAAGGCCGTGCGGTTGCGCCACATGTCGAGCTGGCCGGTGAGGCCCTGGATCAGGTAGATCGACGGGTAGCGCCGCTCCTCGTCCTCGTCGTAGCCCGGCGGCAGGTAGACCCAGAGCGGGCGCACGTGCGGGTCGCCGAGGGCGTTGCCCTTCAGCACCTCGCTCTCGAAGGCGTGCTCCTCGAAGCGGCCTGCGAGCTCGTACGACCAGGGCTCCATTGCCGGGATGCTACGCAGCCGCAGGCGCCGGCGTGACCGGCAGTCCCTCGCGCTCGAGCAGCTGGCGCAGCATCTGCGCGTTGACCGGCGCCTGCGCGACCTCCGTGCCCTCCTCGGCAGGGCTCTCGAGGCTCGGCAGTCCAGGCATCCGCGAGCGGCCGTTGTTGTTGAACATCGCGTAGACGCGCTCGGCGCCCTCGGAGAGCTCCGCCAGCGGGCCGAGCCACTCGCCGAGCTCCTCCTCGGAGTAGAGGTAGTCGAAGCGCTCGGCCGCGCTGCCGGTGCGCTTGTTCCACGTCGAGGCGTTGCGGCCGTGGAAGCGGATGTACGCGGTCGGGCTCGTGGTCGCGACGACGGTCGGCGCGACGTTGCGCCCGCCGGTCCGCGGCGCGTCGACGATCACGTGGGTCATGCCGTGCCCCTCGAGGAAGCGCAGCGTCTCGGAGCGGTTCTCGTCGTCGAGCCAGCTCGCGTGCCGGAACTCGACCAGCATCTCGTCCCCGCCGAGCTCCTCCTGCGCCCATTCGAGGTACTCGAGCGAGGACGGCCTGAAGACGACGTACGGCGGGAGCTGCATCAGGATCCCGCCGAGCTTGCCGCTCTCCCGCAGCGGCGCGAGCGCCTCGTGGAAGCGGCGGAAGACCTCCGCGCGGAACTCGCGCGAGGGCCGCTCGACCCGGCCGCGATCGTCCAGCGGCGCCGCCTCGCGCAGGTCGGTGGGCAGCTGCTCGGCCTTGACCGGGTGGCGCGTCATCACGCCGAAGGCCTTCACGTGCATGACGAACCCCTCGGGCGTGCGCTCGGCCCAGTGGCGCACCATGTGCTCGTCCGGGACCCGGTAGTAGGTCGAGTTCACCTCGACGACGTCGAAGCGGTCGGCGTAGTAGCGCAGCCGCTCCTCGGCGCCCTTGATCCCCCGGGGGTAGAAGTACCTCGTCAGCGACTCGTCGGCCCAGGAGCACGTGCCGATGCGGATCGCCGCCGCCACGCCCCGATCGTACGCGGCCTGGACGGCGCTAGGTCGAGCGGGCGGGCCGCTTCGGGCTGCGGATCTCGGTGGGCGCCTCCGCCGAGGCCTCAGCGTCCTCGGAGACCTCCGTCCCGGCGCGCTCGACGTCGTCCACCGCCTCCGGCTCCTCGGGCGTCTGCCGCACGGCGGCGCCGTCCGCGAGCGCCAGGAGCTCGCTCGCCATCCGCCGGACGTCCACGAGCAGGCGGTCCCGGTCGGCCCAGACCGTGCCGGTGTCGTCCTTCAGCTCGTGCATCCTCGCCTCGGCCTGCTCACGGGCCGCGGTGAGCTCCTCGTCGAGCCGGCTCCGCCGCCGCTCCGCCTCCTCGGTCGCCTTGGCCAGCGTCGACTCGGACTCGAGCCGCGCGCGCTCGAGCATGTCCTCCGCCTGCACCCTCGCCTCGGCCAGCACCCGCTCGGCCTCCGCCTTGATGCCTTCCGCCTCGGTGCTGACGTTCACCATCAGCTCCGCGGCTTCGGCCTTGGCCTTCGCGACGATCTCGTCGCCCTCCTGGCGGGCGCTGGCGGTGATCTCCTCGCCGGTCTCGCGCGCCCGCTGCAGCAGGCCGCTGACCTGCTCCTCGGTCTGCTCCAGCGCGTGCGTGACCGCCGCGCGCGGCGAGGCGCTGACCTTCAGCTCCGCGATCACCCGGTTCGCGCGCTTGACGTACGCGTCGACGGCCTCGCGGCTGTAGCCGCGCACCGCGACCGGGAAGGAGACGTTGAGCAGGTCGGCGGGCACGTAGTGCCGAAGCTCGCCGAAGCCCTGCTCCTGCTCAGGGGCGGGCGGCGAGTCCTTGGCGTGCGACGTCGACGGCTTGTCGTCGCTCACGCCCGGAAGTATGACGGTCCGGGCGCCGCCGCGTCGAGCCCGAGCCGAGACGATCGGCTGGCCCAACCTAGCCGTCCAGGCGTGCTCCCCCTGAAGGGGACGAACCACGCTGAGGACCAAAGTGGCGGGCCGGTCGCCAATGCCCGGCCGCACGGGGAGGGGAAACATGAAGACGAAGCGAAGCTGGTGGCTCGTTGCCGCCGCGCTGGTCGTCCTGCTGGCCAGCTCGACCGCGTTTGCCGGCGCGGTCGCGCAAAACCGGCGGTTCCAGCGGACGTTCGTGTGCGTGAACAAGCACAACGGCCTGATCAAGGTCATCTCGCGGCGACAGCACAACAAGTGCACGCCCGGCTGGAAGCGCTATCGCGTCTCCGACATCTTCGGCAAGGGCATTCGCGGAGCCCGCGGCGTGCCCGGCGCGCGCGGCCCACAGGGGCCTGCCGGCGTTGGAGGGCCCGCGGGCGCCGCGGGACCGCGCGGCGAGCGCGGCCTCACGGGTGCTCAGGGCCCGGCGGGTCCCGCCGGCGCTCTCGGCCCGATCGGGCCGGCCGGCCCGATCGGCGCGACCGGCCCGATGGGCCCTCAGGGGCTGCAGGGCGAGCCCGGCCTGAACGGTGCGGACGGCCATGACGGGGCGACCGGTGCCACGGGCGCGACCGGCCCGGCCGGCCCGATCGGGCCGCAGGGTCTCCAGGGCCTCGCCGGCCCGGTGGGTCCGATGGGCCCGCAGGGGCTGCAGGGCCAGACGGGCCCGACCGGCCCGATGGGGCCCCAGGGGCCGCAGGGCCCGGCCGGGGCCGACGGCCTCAACGGCTCGGCGGTCGTGACCGCGACCGACACCTCGACCGTCGTGGACGCGAACGCGATCGTCACGGCGACGGCGACCTGCCCGGCAAACCACATCGCCATCTCCGGTGGCTTCCTCGAGACCGGCGCCACGTCGCCCAGCGTTCTCGAGAGCCACGCGACGGCCGGCTTCGGAGGCTGGGTGGCGAAGGCGAAGACGCAGGGCAACTCGCAGCAGACGGTCAGCCTGACGGTCTACGCCTACTGCGTGCCGTCGGCCTGAGCGATCGGCACCGGGGGCCGGCTCGCGGCCGGCCCCCGGTGCCACACTCGCTAGAAGCCGTCGCCGAGGCGGTCGACGTCCCGGATGTTGGCCTCGCCGGCGCGCCGCGCGATCCGCGTGTCGGCGGCCTCGCCGTACCGGTCGCCCCGGCTGTGCTCCCGCTCGCCGGGTGTCTCCACGGCCTCTTCCTCCACGCGGCGTACCGCGTCGGCGTCGGCCTCGCGACGGCGCTTCTCCCACCACGATCGGATGCTCATAGCGCGATTGTAGGAGCGGAGCGGCGCGGAGTCGAACCGGCCGAGCCCTTGTGTTGCACGGCCGCCGCTCGTCCGGCTGACGGCGGCGCGCCTAGTCGCCGAGGCGCTCGACGTCCTTGATGCTCGCCTCGCCCGCGCGCCGCGACTCGTGCTCGTCGGCGGCGAGCCCCCAGCGGTCGCTCTGGGTTATGTGGCGCTCATCGGGGGTGTCGACGGCGTCTTCCTCCGCGTACCTGATGGTCTTGGCGTCGGCCTTGCGGCGACCGGCCTCCCACCACGATCGGATGCTCATCCCGCCTTCCCTTCGGTGCTGACGAGGCGCAGGCTGCGCCATTGCGGCGCGCCTGCCCGCCGATCATCGCCTCGAGGCTCGAGACGCACATCCGCGCAAACGCTGACCAGGGCTGCTCCCAACTACGCGACGCTCGTCTCCGGGAGCGAACCCGCTGACGGAGCGGCGCCGGAGTCGAACCGACCGAGCCGTGGGCTGCACGACCGCACTGGTCTTGAAGGTTGTCCGCGTTCTCACGTCGTGCGCCTTGAGTAAGCTGTTTGAAGGTTCTCGGCGCCGGGTGCGCGCCGGTTCGCGCGCCGGTCCAGCGAAGCATTCCCGGCTGCCCAGGATGCGGCAGTTGAGGTGCTGCCGCTCATGCCGGCGCTCCCGCCGTGGCCAGCTTCTGCTCGATCTGCTCGAGGAGCGCCGCCGCGCGCGTGCCGAGAAGCTTGCGATCGAGCGTCGCCGAGATCCGCGCCGCTTCCCGGGCGGCCTCGAGGGCCGCCGGAAGCTCGCCCGCTGCGGAGCGCACGGCAGCCAGCCCGAGCTGTGCTTGTGCGCGGTAGGCGACCGAAGCGCTCGTATCGGCGATGGCGACCGCTTTCGCCGCCGCGGCCTGCGCCTGCTCGATGTCGCCGAGCCCCAGGCACGCGCTCGCGCGGGCCCCCAGGGCGAGGAACTCGGCGATGCGGGCACGTCCGACGAACTGCGTCACCTCGTCGGCCAGCTCGAGACCCTCTTCGAAGCGTCCCTGCGCGACGCGCACCCTCGCGAGCTGCGCCTTGCCGATGCTCAGGTACTTCCGCTCCCCGAGCTCCTCCAACTCGTCGATGCCCTTGAGAATGCGCCTTTCGGCTTCGTCCACCTGTCCGTTGAGCAGCTCCAGCATCGACCCTTGTCCTGTGTTGAGCGAAGCAGCGATGACCGGGTAGGTCCAGTGGCGGATGCCGACGATGGCCGAGCGCCCAAGCCGCCGAGCGTGGGCGAGGTCACCGCTGTCGTAGGCAACGAACGACCGCAGGAGGTCGAGGCAGTCGCCCCCGATCGGGTCACTGTGGAAGCGCGCCGCGATCTGCTCCCCTTCTTCGATCGCCCTGGCGTACGACGTGGAGGTTGCGGCTCGAATCACGGTGCGCATCTCCAGCGCGAACATCTCGCGGACGGCGTCGCCGGCGAGCCGGGCCTGAGTAGCGGCCTCCTCGAATCCATGTTCCGCGTCGCCTCGTAGGTCGAACCAATCCGCCTCGGCCAGCGTGAACCAGGCGAAGGCGAGTGCCCGGTGGTCGCCGCACTCCTCGAAGAGCGCAATCGCTTCGGAGCACTCGCGCCTGATCGCGTCCGTGACGTCCTCGGATCCGTGATAGAGGCGCAGGTGCAGGTCTGCGAGGCGTATGCGCGTCGCCAAGGCAGGGTCGCTCCTGCGGGTCTTGGCGTGGTCGAGCACCTCACGGGCCTCACGGAAGCCGGCGAGCGGAGTCAGCGCGAGTGCGAGTTCGAGCTCCAGCTCGGGGCGGCGGGGATCGTCCTCGGCCAGCAGCACGAGCACGCGGCGCCAGAGGTCGGCGGCCGCCCGTCGATCGACGCGCAGGCCGACGTGTTGCGCGACGATCGCGAGCGCGTCGGCGGCACGCTGCTCGAGCTCGGGGTCGCGCGCGTCGAGCTCTCGCCGCGCGAGCACGGCCTGCTCGAGGTGATACGCAGCGATCTCCTCCAGCTCGGCGCGTGCGCCCGTGTGCTGGGCGAGCCAATCGGCGAAGCGCTCGTGCAGCCGGGCCCTCTCGGCCTTCGGCAGTTCGGCATAGGCGGCGTCCCGAATCAGCTGGTGCCGGAAGCGGTAGCCCTCGTCGCCGCGAAGCTCGGCCGGCGCGGCCTGGATCAGCCGGGTGCGGGTGAGGGCACGCAGCTCGGCCGTGAGGCCGTCGTCGCGCGCGAGCAGCTCCCGGAGCGCGTTTCGGTGGAAGACGGTCCCCTCGAGCGCCGCGCAGGAGAGCAGCAGCCGCTGCGGCTCGGGCAGCAGGTCGAGGCGCGCCTGCAGCAGCACCTGCAGGCGCGGCGGCAGCTCCTCGAGGGCGCCGCCCTCGGCGAGGAAGGCGCTCAGCTCCTCGAGGAAGAGCGGGTTCCCAGCCGCGCGGTCGAGCACCCGTTCCCGCTGGCTCTCTGTCGGAGCGTCCGCGAGCGCGCGGAGGAGCGACCGTGCATCCCCGCGCGGAAGCGGGCCCAGGCAAAGTGAATCCCGGTTGCTCCATTCCCGGTGCTGTTCGAGCAGCTCGGGTCGCGCCAGGCAGAGGATCAGGATCGGCGTCTCGCCCGGCTGCTCGCACAGCAGCTCGAGCAGGTCGAGCAGTGCCGGCTCGGCCCAGTGGAGGTCTTCGAGCAGGAGGAGCACCGGCTGCTCGGCAGCCGCGTGCGCCAGCGCCCGCTGCGCGGTGGCGACGAGCTGCAGGGGCGAGGTCACTTCACCGGTCGTCAGCTGTTCGACTGCCGACCGCGCCGGCTCGCCGAGTGAGCGAAGCGCCTCGACGAGCGGCCAGTAGCTCAACGCCTGCCCGTAGGAGAGACAGCGACCGCGGGCGATCGTCGCGCGCCCCTCGAGCTCGAGCGCTAGCTCCGCGGCGAGGCGAGTCTTGCCGATCCCGGGTTCGCCGAGGAGCAGGACGAGCCGGGTCGACCGCTGGTGCACGGCCTCGGAGAAGGCCGAGTGAAGCGTCACGAGCTCCTTGCGCCGGCCGG
>DATIFC010000073.1:0-5492 GCA_035455445.1 Gaiellaceae bacterium
CGCCGCCGCGAGGGCGTCCTCGAAGACCGCGCCGACGAGCTCCGCGGCGGCGCCGTACGTCTTCGTCGGCTCGACCTTCGCCATGGGCGCGTCCTGGGGCATGAAGACCGTCGCCTGCACGCCCTCCTCGCGCGCGGCCCATGCGACCGCCTGGCCGTGGTTGCCCGCGCTCGCCGCGACGACCCCTGCGCTCCGCTCCTTCTCCGAGAGGGTCGCGATCTTGTTGACCGCGCCGCGGATCTTGAACGACCCCGTGCGCTGCAGGTTCTCGGTCTTCAGCCAGAGCTCGCGGCCGAGCCGCTTCGACAGCGTCTCGGTGCCGTAGACCGGCGTCATGCGCGCGTGGCCCTCGAGCCGAGCCCGCGCCTCCTCGATCTCGCTAAGCCCCGGTGCCGTCGTCGTCGCCATGTCCCTGTTCCCCGGTGCCGGACTGAAGCCCGGCACCGGACACCTTGAAGACCTTCTCCATGATCTCCCGGACAGCCGTCAAGGGGTCCAGCTTGCGCGACTGCACCTCTTCGAGCAAGCGCCGCAGCTCCGCGTCGTCTGACACCGCGCGCTCGAGATGCGCCTTGGCGCGGGCCGACGAGACTGCGAACACCTCCTTCGCCAGGTTCTCGCGGCGCCGCTGCTCGAGCAGCCCGTCCGCCTCGAGGTAGGCGCGATGGGCCTCGACCTTCTCCCAGAGCTCCGCGACGTTCTCGCCACGCATCGCCTCGGTGAGCACGATCGGCGGCCGCCAGTCGCCCTCCTTGTCCAGCGCGAGCACCGAGCGCACCTCGTTCAGCATCGTCTTCGCCGCGGGGTGGTCCATCTTGTTGATCGCGATCACGTCGGGGATCTCCATGATCCCGGCCTTCAGGGCCTGGATCGAGTCGCCCGAGCCCGGCATCAGCACGAGCACCACGGTGTCGGCGATGCCGATCACCTCGACCTCGCCCTGGCCGGTGCCGACCGTCTCGAGGAAGACGAGCTCCTTGCCCGCGGCGTCGAGCACGAGGAGCGCCTGCAGGGTCGCCTCCGCGAGCCCGCCGAGGTGCCCGCGGCTCCCCATCGAGCGGATGAACACCTCGGGGTCGAGGAAGTGGTCGGCGAGCCGGATGCGGTCACCGAGCAGCGCGCCCTTGGAGAACGGGCTCGACGGGTCGACCGAGATCACGCCGACCGAGCGGCCCTGGTCGCGCACGTGGCGCACGAGCGCGCTGATCAGGGTCGACTTGCCGACGCCCGGAGGGCCGGTGATGCCGACCGCGTAGGCGCGGCCGGTCTCGGGGTAGAGGTCGCGGACGACCTCGTAGGCGAGCGGCGCCGAGTTCTCGACCAGCGTGATCGCGCGGGCGACCGCGCGCCGGTCGCCGGCGCGCACGCCGGCGGCGAGCGACTCGCGCGTGAAGTCGCGGCGCGCTGCCACGGCAGGGATGCTAAAGAGAGGGCTGCTGCGTGGGCTCCGCGGCGTGCGCGGCGACCGCGAGCTCCTCGCTCCGGGCGCGCTCGGTCGTGACCGCCCCGCGGGCGAGGAAGAAGCCGATCGCCCCCGCGAGCGCGGCCGTCAACGCGGCGACGCCCCAGACCCAACGCGGGCCGTAGACGTCGGTGACGTGGCCGGCGACGATCATCCCGACGGTCAGCATCGCGACGTTCGAGCTCATCAGCACCGCGAAGGCACGGCCGCGGAGCTCGTCGGGCGCGCCGCGCTGGACGAGCAGCGCGTTGCAGACGACGGCCGCGCCGTTGCCCGCGCCCGAGATCACGACACAGGCGGCGGCGACCCAGACGTTGGGCGCCACGGCGGCCAGCCCGACGCCGATCGCCATCAGGCCGAGCGAGGCCCCGTAGACGTTGGCCAGCCCGCGGCGCTCGATCCACTGGCCGGCGAGGTACGCGCCGACGGCGAGGCCGACGCCCGCGCAGCCCATCATCAGCCCCAGTCCGAAGCGTCCGGCGTCGAAGGCCCGGAAGGCCAGCCTGACCTCGGCGACGTTCACGGCCGCGTTGTGCAGCATCGCCACGTTCCACGCGATCAGCACCGTCAGCAGCGCGCGCGAGTGGAGCACGACCGAGAAGCCGTCGCGCAGGTCGGCCCAGTGGCCGCGGCTCGCGGCCGGGCTCGCCTGCAGCTGCCGCTTGGGGATCCCGACCAGGAAGACCGCGGAGACGAGGAAGCTGCACGCGTTCAGCCAGTAGGCGACGTCGACGCTCGCGACGGCGACCAGCGCCCCGCCGGCGATCGAGCCCAGCGCCCAGGTCAGGTTGTCCACGGCCTGCAGGAGCGAGTTCGCGTGCGGCAGGTCGTCGTCGGAGACGAGGTTCGGCAGGCCCGCGTAGACCGCCGGCCGGAAGAAGCCCGTCGCGACGCCGGCCGCGGCGGCGAGCACGACCACCTGCGTCGCGCTCGTCGTGAACGGCAGCACCGCGAAGACGCCGAAGCGCGCGAGGTCCGCCCCGACGAGCAGGCGCTTCCGCGAGAGCCGGTCGACGAGCGGGCCGACGAGCACGCCGATCGCGAAGGTCGGCAGCAGGTCGGCGATCAGCAGCGCCGCGACCCAGCCCGACGAGTGGGTCTTCACCCAGACGTCGACCTCGAGCGCGACGAGCGCCAGCCAGGTGCCCGCGCCCGAGCCCAGCGTGGCGAGGAAGAGGCGCCGGAAGCTCGGCTCACGGCCCAGGAGCGCGAGCTGGCTACCGGTCACGCGAGGGCGGCCCATCGCCCCTCGAACGCTAACACTGTGACCCGTCCTCGAACGAGGGGTTTTTCGGCCGTGTCCACCCGGGACTAGGCCGTTGCGAGCACCTTCGCGAGCGCCTCCGAGAGGAGCTCGTGCTCCTCCGGTGTGCCGACCGTGACGCGCACCGCGCCGGGCGCCCCGAAGCCGTGCGTCGGCCGCACGATCACGCCCTCGCGGAGGAGCTGCTCGAAGAACGGGCGCGAGTCCTCGCCGACCTCGGCGAAGAGGAAGTTCGCGACAGCCGGAGCCACCGGGTCGAGCCCGTGGGCGCGCAGGATCTGCTCGAGCTGCGCCCGTCCCTCGGCGTTCTCGGTACGGCGGCGGGCGAGCTCCTCGGCCGAGTCGAGGCTCGCGAGCGCCGCCTCCTGCGCCGGGGTCGTCATGTCGAACGCGCGCCGCACCTTCCCGATTGCCGTCACCACCGCGGCCGGGGCGAGCCCGTAGCCGATGCGCAGCCCGGCCAGGCCGTAGATCTTCGAGAAGGTGCGCAGCACGACCACGCGGCGGCCCTGCTTCAGGTGGTCCTCGACGCCTTCCGGATAGTCGGGATCGTCGATGTACTCGGCGTAGGCCTGGTCGAGCACGGTGACGACACGGTCGGGCACGCGCTCGAACCACGCGTCGAGCTCGGCGCGCGTGTTCGTCGTCCCCGTCGGGTTGTTCGGCAGGCAGAGGTAGGCGATCTTCGTCCGCGGGCCGATCGCGTCGAGCATCGCGTCGAGGTCGTAGCGCCCGTCGCGCAGCGGCACCGTCCGGGCAACCGCGCCGAGCTTGCGAGCGTCGATCACGTAGCTCGGGAACGACGGCCAGCCGCAGACGATCTCGTCGCCGGGGGCGAGCGCGGCCTGGCTGAGGCAGTCGACGAGCCCGTCCGAGCCCGCGCCCACGGCGACCTCCTCGAAGCGCAGGTCGAAGCGTTCGGCCAGCGCGGCGCGCAGCCGGTAGGCCCCGCCATCGGGGTAGCGGTTCAGCTCGTCGACCGAGCGCGCGATCGCCTCGCGCGCCTGCGGGAACGGCCCGTACGGCCCCTCGTTCGAGGCGAGCTTGACCACGCGCTCCAGGCCGAGCTCGCGCTGCACCTCCTCGACGGGCTTGCCGGGCTCGTACGGGACGAGGTCGTTGACCGCGGGCCTGAAGAAGCTGTCGGCGATCTCCGCAAGCGCACCGGCCACGGCCCGAACCCTAACCCTCCGGCAGCCAGCCGTCCTCGTAGCGGCAGCGCTTCCAGTCGGCGAAGGAGCCGTAGGCCTCGCTCGGGCTCGTCGTCTCGCGCTCGACGCCGGCCCCGCGCTCGCGGGCGAGCTCCTCCACGAGGTAGACGAGCCCCTTGCGCCCGCCGCGCCCGCCGACCGCGAGCACGACCGCCGGCCCCTCGCCGGCGCCCACGATCACGTGCGCCGTGCCGCCGGGACAGTGGAAGAAGTCCCACGCCCGCAGTGTCCGCTCCTGTCCCTCCACCAGCAGCAGGCACTCGCCGGCCAGCACCAGGAACCCCTCCTGGGCGCGCTCGCGGTGGTAGAGCCCGAGTGACTGCCCGGGCTGCAGCACGTTGAGGTTGATCCCTAGCTGCCGGAAGCGGCGCTTGCCCTCGAAGTCGCAGAAATGGCCGAAGCGGCCACTGTCGCGCCAGCGACTCTCGCAGGCGTTCAGCACGAACCAGCCGTCCCCGTCGGCGACCAGGCCGTGCTTCGTCTCCCGCAGCGGAATCTCCGGGACCGCCATCTGCCGACAGAGGATATGCGTGTCTCCGCGACGCAATAGCATGCGCGTGGAATGCGGATCGGGGTGCCGAAGGAGACCGCGGCAGGCGAGCGGCGCGTGGCGCTCGTCCCCGAGACCGTCGGCAAGCTCGTTCCGACCGGCTTCGAGGTCCTGGTCGAGCGCGGCGCGGGCGAGGCGGCCTCCTTCCCCGACGCGGCGTACGAGGAGGCGGGGGCTCGGCTCGTCGACGACGCGTGGTCCGAGCCGGAGGCGGTCGTCAAGGTGCAGAAGCCGAGCGAGGCGGAGGCGGGACGGCTGCGCGAGGGCCAGCTCCTGATCGGGTTCCTGCAGCCGCTGACCGACGCCGAGGGCATCCAGCGCCTGGCCGGGAGCGGCGTCGTCGCGTTCGCGATGGAGTCGATCCCGCGGATCACCCGCGCCCAGCCCATGGACGCGCTGTCCTCGCAGGCGACCGTCTCGGGCTACAAGGCGACGCTGCTCGCGGCCGAGCGGCTGCCACGCTTCTTCCCGATGCTGATGACCGCCGCCGGCACCGTCGCGCCGGCCAAGGTGCTCGTGCTCGGCGCGGGCGTCGCGGGGCTGCAGGCGATCGCGACGTCGCGGCGACTCGGCGCCGTCGTGACCGGGTTCGACGTGCGGCCGGTCGTGCGTGAGCAGATCGAGAGCCTCGGCGCGAACTGGCTCGACCTCGGCGTGGTCGGCGAGGAGACCGAGGGCGGCTACGCCCAGGAGCTGACCGAGGAGCAGCAGCGGCAACAGCAGCAGGAGCTCGAGGCCCGGTTGCCGGAGTTCGACGTCGTGATCACGACGGCGCTGATCCCCGGCCGCGCGGCTCCGCGGCTGATCCCGGCGACCGCGGTGAAGGCGATGCGCCCAGGGTCGGTGATCGTCGACCTGGCGGCGGAGGCCGGCGGCAACTGCGAGGTGACCGAGCCCGGCGAGGAGGCCGTGCGCGACGGCGTCACGATCGTCGGCTTCACGAACCTGCCGAGCTCGATGCCGTTCCACGCCAGCCAGCTGTACTCGCGCAACCTGGCAGCGCTG
>DATIFC010000074.1:0-8689 GCA_035455445.1 Gaiellaceae bacterium
CCGTCACGCCGGCGTGACTGATGTGTGACGTCTTGCGCGCCGCACTGCTCAGAAAGGTGCGCCCCCCGCTCGTCGCCGGACGCTTCTTCGCACCCTAGTCGAGCAGCGCGTCGAGCCCGACCGTGAGGCCCGGCGGCAGCGTCGCGAGCCGCTCGAGCGCCAGCAGCACCCCCGGCACGTACGCCTCGCGCGAGAACGCGTCGTGGCGGATCGTCAGCAGTTGCCCGTCGCCGCCGAAGAGCACCTCCTGGTGCGCGACCAGGCCCGGCAGGCGCACCGAGTGCACGGGCACGTCCCCGCCGAGCAGCTTCGCCGTCGCGCGGGCCGTCCCCGAGGGCGCGTCCTTCTTCGCCTCGTTGTGCAGCTCGACGATCTCCGCCCGCGGGAGATGCCGCGCCGCCTCCACCGCCAGGCGCATCATCACCACTGCGCCCAGCGCGAAGTTCGGCGCGACGAACAGCGCCAGCCCCCGGGCGGCCGCCTCTGCGCCCAGCGCCTCCGGGTCCCAGCCGCTCGTGCCGACGACGCACGGCACGCCCGCCTCGATCGCAGCGCGGACGTTGGCCTCGACCGCCTCGGGCGCCGTGAAGTCGACCATCGCCTCGGCGTCCACCAGGTCGACGAGCTCGTGGCCCGCGTCCTCGAGCCCCGGCGCGAGCACGCGTCCGACCTTGCCGCCGCGGCCGAAGAGGACGACCTTCACGCGGCGCGCGCGAGCCCCGGGTTCACGTGCTCGACCGCGGCGAGGAACCGCTCCTCGTCCGGCCCGATCCCCGCCGCGGACAGCCGCTCGGGCGCGAGCAGCACCCCCGCGAGGTCCGCGAGCGCCTCCGCCTCGACCGCCTCGACCTCGGCCATGATCCGCTCGATCGAAAGCAGCTCGGTGTCGGTGATGAGCGACTTCCCGAGCCGACTCATCCGATTCGAGGTCGACTCCATCGAGAGCATGATGCGGCCTTTCAAGTTGTCTTTCGCCCGCGCGAGCTCCTCGGCCCGCACGTTGCCCGCGGCGATGTCGGCGATCTGCTCGCTCGCGATCTCGAGGCAGGCGGCGACGTTGTCCTCGCGCGTGCCGATGTAGACGCCGACCTGCCCGGTGTCGGTGTACTGCGAGGCGAAGCTGTAGACCGCGTAGGCCATGCCGCGCTTCTCGCGGATCTCCTGAAAGAGGCGCGACGAGGCCGAGCCGCCGAGGATGCCGTCCAGGAGCGACGCGGCGAAGCGCCGGCGGTCGGTGCGCGCGATCCCGGGCGCGGCGATGCAGACGTGGTACTGCTCGGTGTCCTTGCGCTGGAAGCGCAGGTCGGGCGACGGCGCCTTCACCAGCGGCGGCCGCACGCGCGGCCCCTTGCGCACCGGGGCGCCCGCGCGACGCTGCACGCGCAGGAGCAGCCGCTCGAGCTCCTCGTGCCTGAGGTTCCCCGCGGCGGCCACGACGACGTTGCCCGGCACGTACATCGAGCGGTGGTAGGCGGCGACCGCCCGCCGCGTGACGCTCGAGATCACGTCGGCGCGGCCGATCACCGGCCGGCCGAGCGGGTGCGTGCCGAAGGTCGCCTCCGAGATCAGGTCGTGGACGAGCTCCTGCGGCTGATCCTCGTACATGGCGATCTCCTCGAGCACAACCTCGCGCTCGGCGTCGAGCTCGGCGAAGGCCGGCGCGAACACCATCTCGCCCATCACGTCGAGCGCGATCTCGAGCTTGTCGTCCGGCACGCGCGCGTAGACGACCGTGTGCTCGCGGGAGGTGGCCGCGTTCAGCTCGCCGCCGAGGCCGTCGAAGATCTCGGCGATCTGCCGCGCGCCGTAGCTCGCCGTTCCCTTGAAGAGCAGGTGCTCGATGAAGTGCGAGAGGCCGGCCTTCGCGTCGGTCTCGTCGCGCGAGCCTGCGCCGATCCAGAAGCCGATCGAGACCGAGCGGACGTGCGCGAGGCGCTCCGAGATGACGCGCTCGCCCGAGTCGAGCTCCGTGAGCACGTACTTCTGCTGCACGCGCGGATCGTACTCGCGGTGGGCGCTAGGCTCGTCTCGTGGAGCCCGACGAGGAGTTCGAGGAGGCGGTCGAGGCGGCGATCGAGACGCTGCCGGACGAGCTGCACGACGCGATGTCGAACGTGGCGATCGTCGTCGAGGACGAGCCCCCGGCCGGGCAGCCGTTGCTTGGTCTCTACGAGGGCGTGCCGCTCACGCACCGCTCCAGCGCCTACTCGGGGACGCCGCCTGACAAGATCTCCATCTACCGGGGCCCGCTCGAGCGGCTCTACGGCCACGACCCCGAGGTGCTGCGCGACGAGATCCGCCGCGTCGTGCTGCACGAGATCGCGCACCACTTCGGGATCAGCGACGAGCGCCTCGAGGAGCTCGACCGCTACTGAGGAGGCCTAGCCCTTGAGGGCCTGGTCGATGACCGCGCTCAGCTCGGCGACGCTCGGCGAGCGGCCGGGCGTGACCTCGGTCGGCTTCGCGGCACCCGCCCTGCCGACGAAGATGGTCGGCGTGC
This sequence comes from Gaiellaceae bacterium, assembly GCA_035455445.1. Taxonomy (GTDB): domain Bacteria; phylum Actinomycetota; class Thermoleophilia; order Gaiellales; family Gaiellaceae; genus AC-32. Next base: position 2,501 of record DATIFC010000074.1, read on the forward strand.
CCGAGACCGCGTCGGCCTGCGCCTGCCGGTCGTAGACCTTCGTCCGGTCGGCGACGGCCGTCGAGTTCAGCTCGCTCGTGATCGCCTTGGGGTCGAGCCCCACGCTCGCGGCGGCGTCGGCGACCATCGTCTCGTCGAGCCAGCCGCCGTTCTCGGGGCCCTGGTTGAAGTAGAGGATCTGGGCGAAGTTGAAGCCCTTGTTCTGCTGCTCGGCCGCGATCATGCCGCGGCGGCCTCGCTCGGAGTCGGGGCCGATGAAGGCGATCGGCCGCACCTCGACCCTGACCTTCCCGGTGCGGACGTAGCGCTGGAGGACCGTCGGCATCACCTCGGTCTCGAACTGGCGGCAGATCGGGCATTGCAGGTCGATGTACTCGATCAGCGTCACGGGCGCGCTCGCCTTGCCGAGGAGGTTGCCCTGCTGCGGGATCCCCTGGAACTGCTGCGCGATCACGTCCGAGTCGGGGAGCGTCGTCCCGGTTACGCCGGAGCCGCCCGAGTTGCCGCCCGTGAAGACGATCACCAGCACGACGACCAGCGCGATCCCGAGCACGCCGGCGAGCGCCCCCAGCAGCACGGTCGGCGAGGCGCGCCGCCCCTCGGTGCTGCGCACCGGCGGACGCGCGGCCGCCTGGCGCTGCCTCCGTGCCTGCTTGCCGCTCGTCATGCCGAGGGAACGGTAGCGCGAGAGACGGGCGGCGCTGACGCGAGCACGAGAAACTCGAGGCAGAGCACGAACCCCGTCAGCGCCAGGGTCGGGATGGTCATGTACCCGAACTCGTTGATCCACTTCGTCGCGCAGCCGCCCGGCGCCGAGATCAGGCACGCCTGGGCCTGCTCGACGACACCGTTCTCGACCAGCAGGTGGTAGACGGACACGCCGGCGCCCACGAGGGGGAGCGGCAGCAGGTAGCGGGCGACCCGGCGGTCGTTCGCAAGCGCCGCCAGCAGCGTGACGATCGTGAGCGGGTACATGCAGATCCGCTGGAACCAGCAGAGCTCGCAGGGGACGAAGCCGGCGATCTCCGAGAAGAAGAGGCTGCCTCCCGTCGCCACCGACGAGACGAGGAAGACGAGCCACAGCTCGTAGCCTTCGAGCGCCGAGCGCACGACGTCGCTCATCGCGCGGAGGCCCACGAGCCAGCCGATGCCGACGACGAGCAGGAGGGCCGCGACCACCTGCCCCACGACCCCGAGCACCGAGAGCAGGACGATGACGTCGTGGGTCACCGCGGCACCTCGAAGACGCGCTCGGTCGCGACGTCCACGAACAGGCGCGCCCGCCGGGTGCGCTCCCACGCCGAGAGCCGCGCCGCGCCCACGAGCGCCATCACGCCGAGCCCGGCCAGGATGCCCGCGAGGAACGCGGCGAGCGCCGGTTGCGGCCAGAGCGCGATCGCGGTCAGGACGGTCAGGCCGATCGTGCTGGGATAGGTCGCGCGCGCCAGGGCCCGCGCACGGCTCTCGACGCGCGCGCCCTCGGGTGCCGGCGCCGCGTCCGCGAAGCGCAGCGCCGAGCGCTGGGGCCTGCCGCCTGCGTACACGGAGAACAGGACGAGCCCCGCGCCGAAGGCGACCAGCCCGGCCGCAGGGCCGGGCTCGAGCCCTCGTGCCACCGACGCGATCGCACCGCCCGCCGCGAGGGCGAGGCGGAGCGCGGCGATCAGGAGCGCCTGTGCCCGTGCCTCCACGAGAACGGGCGCTCCGTCCTGCTCGCGTGCGTCAACTGCGGTCGCGTCCGCCGCGTCCACGCCCGCCGCGGCCGCGGCCGCGCTCGCCGTCCCGGCGGGGCGGGCGCTCCTCGCGCTCGCGCGGAGGCGCGTCCTTGGCCCGCTCGATCAGCTCCTCGGGCTGGACGAGGTTGCCGTTCTCGTGCTTGGCGATCAGCTTCAGGCCGATCCGGCCGCGCTCCTTGTCGACCTCCTGCACGACGACGTCGAGCACGTCGCCGCGCCCGATCACGTCCTCGATGTGGCCGACCCGCCCGGGGCCGACGTTGGAGACGTGCAGCAGCCCGTCGGTGCCCTTCTTCAGCTCGACGAAGGCGCCGAACTGCGTCGTCTTCACGACCCTGCCGGTGTAGGTGTCGCCCACCTCCGGCTCCTTGGTCAGGCTCTCGATCGCCGCGATCGCCGCGTCGGCCTTCGTGCCCTCGGTCGCGTAGATCAGGATCGTGCCGTCCTCCTCGATGTCGATCTGCACCTCGTGGTCGGCCTCGAGCGCGCGGATCGTCTCACCGCCCTTGCCGATCACCATGCCGATCTTCTCGGGGTCGATCTTGATCGTCGAGATCCGCGGCGCGTGCTCGGCGAGCTGCGTCCGGCTCTCCGGCATCGTCTCCGCCATGCGGTCGAGGATGAACTCGCGCGCCCGCTTCGCCTGCTCGAGCGCGTTGCGCATGATCTCCTGCGTGACGCCGGTGATCTTGATGTCCATCTGCAGGGCGGTGATGCCCTCGCGGGAGCCGGCGACCTTGAAGTCCATGTCGCCGAGGTGGTCCTCGGCGCCCTGGATGTCGGTCAGGACCACGTAGTCCTCGCCCTCCTTGACGAGGCCCATCGCGATCCCGCCGACGGGCGCCTTGATCGGCACGCCCGCGTCCTGCAGCGAGAGGGTCGAGCCGCACACCGAGCCCATCGAGGACGAGCCGTTCGACTCGAGGGTCTCCGAGACGATGCGGATCGTGTACGGGAACTCCTCGAGCGACGGGATCATCGGCTCGAGCGCGCGCTGGGCGAGCGCCCCGTGGCCGATGTCGCGGCGCTTCGGCCCGCGCATGAAGCCCGTCTCGCCGACCGAGTAGGGCGGGAAGTTGTAGTGGTGCATGTACCGCCGGTCGGTCTCGAGGGAGAGATCGTCGATGCGCTGCCCCTCCTTCGCCGTGCCGAGCGTGAGCAGCGACATGATCTGCGTCTGGCCGCGCGTGAAGAGCGCCGAGCCGTGTGTGCGCGGGCTGACGCCGACCTCCGTCGTGACCTGGCGGATCTCCTCCGGGTCGCGGCCGTCCGGGCGCCGCTTCTCGACGGCGATCTTGCGGCGCACGAGCTCCTTGTAGATCGACTCCGCGGCCTTCTTGATCTGCTGCCGCGTGGCCGAGTCCTTCGCGACCGGCGTGTCCTCGTCGGAAGCGGCTGCGCCGACCGGGAACGGCAGCTGCACCTCCTCCTCGATCTGCGCGAAGAGCAGGTTGCGCTTGGCCGACTTGAGCTCCTTCGAGTCCTGCTCCGCCTCGGTCAGCGCCTTCAGGTCGTCCTCGAACTGCTCGCGTACGGGCTGCACGACCGCGTCGAGGCGCCGCCGGTCGAGGATCATCGCGAGGCTCGCCCGCACCTGGATCTGGCGCCGGATGTCGTCCTCGGTCGAGTCCATCGAGAGCGGCGGGCAGAGCTCGCCGACGAGCTCCTCGACGACCGCGCCGGCCTCGCGCAGGCCCTCCGAGGCGATGCGCTCGGAGATGCGCGAGCCGTGCTCGCGCTCGAGCTGCTCGGTGAGCTCCGGGTCGAGCCACTTCTCCTTGCCGATCTGGCGGCGGAGATCCTCCTGCGCGTCGCAGATCTTCTGGATCTCGGCGTGTGCCAGCTCGAACGCCTCGAGGATCGTGTCCTCGGGGATCTCGTCCGCGCCGGCCTCGACCATCGTCAGCGCATCGCGCGTGCCGACGACGATCAGGTCGAGCGTGCTCTCGCCTTCCTCCACCTCCGGAAGCGGCGGGTTGACGACCAGCTGGCCGTTCAGACGGCCGATGCGAACCGCGCCGACCGGCCCGAGGAAGGGCAGCGGCGAGACCATCAACGCCGCCGAGGCGCCGTTGATGCAGAGGATGTCGTGCGCGGTGACGAGGTCGGCCGACAGCGTCGTGCAGACCACGTGCACCTCGTTCTTGTAGCCCTTCGGCCAGAGCGGCCGGATCGGCCGGTCGATCATGCGGGCGGTCAGGATCGCCCGCTCGGTCGGGCGCCCCTCGCGCTTGAAGAAGCCGCCGGGGATCTTCCCGGCCGCGTACATCCGCTCCTCGACGTCGACGGTGAGCGGGAAGAAGTCGGCGCCCTCGCGGGCCTCCATGCGGCCCTGCGCGGTCGCGAGCACCATCGTGTCGCCCGCCCGGACGAGCACGGCGCCGTCGGCCTGCTTCGCCAGCTTGCCGGACTCGAAGGTCAGCTCCTGGTCGCCGACGGTGACGGACACCGAGGCGGTCCGGGGCTCAGTCGTTGTTGCCATGTGGTTCCTCCACTTCTGTTGGAGAGTGGAGGTTTGAGACAGCGTCCTCGCGCGGGCGCTCGCTCAAACTTCCACCCTCGGCGTTGGTGTCTGGTCTGGTTCGGCCTACCTCCTCAGGCCGAGCTCCTGGATGAGGGCGCGGTAGCCCTCGAGGTTGCGCTTCTGCAGGTACTGCAGCAGCCGTCGCCGCCGGCCGACGAGCTTCAGCAGGCCCCGCCGCGAATAGTGGTCCTTCGGGTGCGTCCGCAGATGCTCGGTCAGCTCGTTGATGCGTGCGGTGAGGAGCGCGATCTGCACCTCGGCCGAGCCCGTGTCCTGGTCGCTACGGCCGTGCTTGCCGACGATCTCCTGCTTCGCTTCCTTGGTGAGGGTCAAGCCGTCCTCCTTCTGACGCGTCTCCGCGATCCAAGCCCGCCGCGAGGAAGCACACGCGAGCGGCCGAGACCGGGGTCTGGCCCGGAAGGGTAGCAGGGAAGCCGTATCGCCCCGGGCAATCAGGGAAACCGGGGGCGATCGGGGTGCGCAGCTACGGGGAGCTGCGAGCGCGGAGAGCGCCGCGGGCCTGGCGGGTGCCCGCGACGAGGCCCGCGGCGAGCAGGACGCCTCCGAGAGTCGCGGCGGAGCCGATCGCGAGGTCGGCCCACGCGAACGAGTCCGACGTTGCGACGATCGCAGGCTTCGTGACTGCGAACGCGCCGAGGTGGTACGTCTTGTTCAGGGCCTCGCTGCGGAGCATGAGCGCGCGGTACTCGGCCTTCGTCATGCCCTGGCCCAGACCGTACTTGTCGTTCAGCGCGTGGCTGCGGAGCATCAGCGCCCGAAACTCCGCCTTCGTCATCCCCGCCGGCTTCGACGACGCGGACGCGGGGCCCGCGAGGAGCATCAGTGCGCCGATCGTCGTGACGAGAACGAGGATCCAGCTGATCTGCTTGTTGGTGGTCATTGCGTCCTCTTTGTCCGGCGGCCGCCCCGTGCGGCCTTTGCCAATCAGACGGCAAGGGGCTAAGAGAGGCCTTTCCGGGTCCTAAGGCGGCGCTAAAGGAGGCGCGAACGGGGTTGGAGTTCAGGTCCTTGCGGCAGCCGCCTCATCGCCCCGACCGTAAGCAGCGGGCAGGATTCCGTCGATGGTTGCCGCGATCGCCGCAGGTCATCCCGCGACGCTGGAGGCGGGGATCGAGATCCTCGCCGACGGCGGCTCGGCCGCCGACGCGGCGATCGCAGCCTCGCTCGCCTCCTGCGTAGCCGAGACCGTGATGACGGGGCTGCTCGGCGGCGGTCACGCCATCCACTACGACGCGTCGTCGGGCCGGGCGCGCAACCTGGACTGCTTCGTGGCCGTTCCCGGACTCGGGGCCGAGACTGGGCGCGACGTCGAGCTGCTGGAGCTCGACGTGCCGTTCGGCGCCGAGCTCGTCCACTACGCGGTCGGCCCCGCCTCGTGCGCGGTTCCCGGCCTGCCGGCGGGGCTCGGGGCCCTGCACCGCGAGCACGGCCGGCTGCCGTGGATTCGCCTCGTCGAGCCTGCGCTGCATCTCGCCCGCGCGGGCGTGGAGTTCCCCCCGGCGCACGCAGACTGCCTGGCGATGCTCGGGCCGGTGATGACGATGGACGCGGGCGCGCGCATCTACTCGCCGGGCGGCCGGCTTCTCCGGGCCGGCGAGACGCTTTGGCAACCGGGGCTCGTGCCGGCGCTCGAGGCGCTCGCCGAGGAGGGGCCCCGCAGCGTCTACGAAGGCTCGCTCGGAGAGGCGCTGCTCGCGCTGATGGTCGACCGGGGCGGGCTGGTCACACCGGCCGACCTGCACGCCTACGACGCGTCGTGGGGCGATCCCGTGGAGATCCCGTACGCCGGGACGCGCGTGCTGACGCGGGTCGGCCTCGCCCCCCTCGACGGCGCGCTCGCCCGGCTGCCGGTGCTGCGTGGCCTTCCGCCCGGGGAGCGCGCGCTCGCACTGGTGCGGGCGCTCCGGC
>DATIFC010000075.1:0-4214 GCA_035455445.1 Gaiellaceae bacterium
TCCCGCGGCCGCGCCAGGCGGGAAGCACCCCGATCCAGAAGCGCCCCTTGCCCGGTGTCGGCACCGACCACTCGAAGCCGGCCCACGCCGAGCCCACGATCTCGCCGTCGACCTCCGCGACCCAGGCGCGCCGCTGCTCGCGCTCGATGCCGCGCGTCGCCCAGTGCCGGACGGTCGCCGCCGTCTCGACCTGGTGCGGGTCGACCGCGACGCGCACGGCCGCGACCGCGGCGGCGTCTCCGTCCCGCAGCTCGCGGATCACGGCGCCGCCACCCAGCCCGACTCCGGCCGGACGAGCCGCCCGTCGGCAAGCAGGCGCTCGGCGAGGCCGTCCTCCCACCACGGGAACCAGTCCGGCAGCTCGGGCTCGGGCGCCACGACCGCCGCCCGCACGCCGGCGACGACGACCTCGCCCGGGCCGCCGTCCCGCGCCTCCGGCACGAGCTGGTCCCACCGCGCCAGCTCGCTCGTGTGCCGGTGCGGATCCTCGTAGACGATGCTGCGCGCGACGAGGGCGCCGCAGCGCTCGAGCGGCGCCCGCAGACGCTTCAGCTCCTTCGGCGAGAGCCCGAGCTCGAGCTGCAGGTCCTCGAGCTCCGAGGGGCCCGCCTCGGCGAGGTGGCGCAGCAGCGGGTCGTCGCGCCGCTGCTCGAGCTCCCCGCGGCAGAGCGGGTCCAGCAGGCCTGCGAGCTCGTCGCTCACCAGCAGGCTCTTCCCGCCGTGTACGGCGAGCGTGAGGTAGCCGCGCGCGCCGAGCTCGCCGAACCAGGGAAACTTCGTTCGCGGCCACTGCCCGAAGCCCGGCTTGTCAGGCGCGTACGGCTCCTCGTGGCAGGCCGCGAACAGGCTCGGCAGCGCGCAGTCGGCCATGCGCGTCAGGAGCCCGCGGTCGAGCAGGAACTCCTCCGCCTCGTCCAGCGAGCCGAGCGCCCGGTCGGGCGTGAGCCGGCACTCGAAGGCGCGGCGCTCGCGGAGCTCGTCCATGGTCGCGGCCATCGGCCGGGATTGTCGCCCGCGGCGCGCCGATATCGCTGATACCGTGGTTTTCGGTCGCCCGATGCGGGCATGTCGTGTGGCCTGATCGCGATGCGACCAACCCCTCCGCTCACGCGTGCGTGCGTCTCCCCCGTCCAGGGGTTGGCGCTGCGGCGGCGAATTGCCGATGCCGTGGAGGTGATGGGGCGCCGCAACCTGTTCGTCGGTCTCGTGCTGGTCTCCGGCGCGGGGATCGCGCTGCTCGTCGCGCGAAGCGGGACGAAGGTCTTCCAGGCCGCGGCGACTCCGGACTGGCGCTTCCTGCTCGCGGGCCTGGCGATCTGCGCGGCCGTGCAGCCTCTGCGCGCGCTGGCCTGGACCTCGACCGTTCGCTCTCCGGTCGGCTTCCGCGCGATGTACGCCGCGAGCTCCGTCGGCTCCTTCCTCGACACCGTCCTCCCGGGGCGGATGGGCGAGGCCTCGAAGGTCGCGGTGCTGAAGGTCGCAGCCGGCTCGCGCTGGCCCGGCTTCTCGCGTGCGGGTGGGAGCCTGCTCTGCGCGCACCTGCTGGAGATGGTCGCCTTCGTGCTCGTCGGCGCCGCCTCAGCGTTCTTCCTGCCGGTGCCGGGCTGGGCGAAGATCACGATGCTCGTCGGGCTGCCGGCCGCCGCCGGCGGTCTCGTGCTCGTCGCGGTGCTGCACCGGTACGTGAGCCACCGGCTGCCACAGAGCGTCGGAGCGTTCCTCGCGGGAGCCGCCGCCCCGAAGCGCGTGATGCTCTCTGCCGGCCTGATCCTCGTCCTGACCTGGGTCGCGCGCTGGTTCGGCGTCCTCTTCCTGCTGCACGCGGTCGGCGTCCACGTCGGGGTCGGCTCGGCGCTGCTCTACATGGTCGTGACCGGGCTTGCGAACACGATGCCGTTCCTTCCGGGGAACGTCGGCCTCTACCAGGGCGCCGCGATCGGCGCGCTCGCGATGGCGGGCCACGGCGGCACCTCGGCAGCCGCCGCCTCGGTCTTCACGCCCGCCGCCGGAAGCCTCGCGACCGCCCTCGCGGCCATGATCGGCCTCGCCTTCTACGGCCGCCGCCTCGGCGAGCTCCGCCGCGCGGCCGTGCGCTTCTAGCCCAGCTTCGACGGGTCGGCGAGCTGCCCGTCGCGGCCGACGTAGCCGCCCTTCGCGCCGACCACGAGCATCACCAGCGGCTCCTCGCCGACGCTCGTCACCTGCCGCGGCGTCGTCGACTCGACATGGCAGAGGCCGCCCGGCCCCAGCTCGCGCGTCTCGCCGGGCAGCGAGAAACGGGCACGGCCCCGGTGGACGAAGTAGAGCTCGTCCTGCTCCCTGTGCCAGTGCGGCCGGCCCACGACCCCTGGGGGAATCACCAGCGCATTGGCTCCGAAGGCGGCGATGCCGAGGGCGCTGCGGATCTTGCGGAAGCCCGGGCCTTCGCCGAGCTCCTCGAGCGAGGAGAACGACCAGCCTCGCGCGGCAGGGGCCGGCGGCGCCGCCTCCACGCCGCCGCCCTGGCCGAGGATCCAACCCTCGACCGCACGCACGGCAGGGTCGTCGGGCTCACCGGGCAGTCGCCGCTTGAGCACGACGTTGAGCATGCCGAAGAGCCCGACCGCCGCATCGAAGCGGTCGTCGCCGTTGGCGCCCGGAAAGCCGTGCTCCAGCTCGTGGGACAGAGCCTCGTCCAGCCGGACGCCGGTCTCCGTAGCCCAGTGCCCAAGCCGGGCGCCCGCGGCCACGCGCGCTCCCTCGTCGCCCTTACGTCTGCCGCCGAAGCGGATCCCGAGCTGGTCGTAGAGCTCGCGCGGGTACGTCTCGGCGACGACGATCCTGCCGGGCTCGAACAGCTCTTCGAGGGCTCCGTCGAAGGGCCAGAGCGCCACGTCGAGATCACCTCCACGCAGGGCGGGGGCCAGGACGTCCCGCCAACCGACGATTGCCGCCTTGCCCACTGCCTTCGGCCCGAGCGTCCAGAAGAGCGGGGAGGCGGCGCGCCGCTTCCCGGTTGCACGGTCGCAACGCCTGAGCAGGGTGTCCATGTCCGGCACCCCCAGCCCCTCGAGCAGGTGCCGCTGCGCGGCCGAGCCGGGACGGCGCGGATAGAACGGTCGCTCCGACGCAATCTCGTCGGGCCGCTCGGCCGGGTCGTAGAAGCGGCCGCCGAAGCCCGCCAGAGCGTGGCGGAAGGAGTCGATGCCCGCCCGTTCCGCGTAGGCGCGCGGCAGCCCGATCGGGAAGTCGAAACCGACGAAGACTGCACCGCCGGGCTCGGCACGGTTTCGTAGCCGGGCGAGGAACGACCCGAGCTCTCCGACAGGCTCCGGCGCGTGAGCCGCATAGAGGGGGCCTTCGGCGTGGGCGACGGCGACCCAGCGTTTGGCAGGACTCGATCCCCAGTCGGCATGGGCGACGAGCGACGGACGGGAAGGCATCGCGCGGATCATCGCGGACGCGGGCGCGGGTCTCTACCAGGCATCCGGCGAGAGGACCGGCCACTAGCGGTCGTGGTCGACCAAACACACGGCGCCGTTCCGCGCCCGGTACGGGTTCGAGGCGACGGTCGGCTCGAACCCTCCGTTGCGGATGCGCTCCGCGTGCAGCGCGAACTGGGCCGCCGAGCCAAGGTAGACCAGCGGGTCCTCCGGGCCCAGACCCCGGGGTCAGGTCTTGCAACGCGGCATCTGTGTCAGGACTTCGCGCAACTCACTCCACACGAAGCCCGCGCGCGACGGTTGTCACGCTCTTGTTGCTCCTCCGCGGGCGTGTAGAGCAGCGGATGTGGCAATGCAAGATCTGACCCCGGCCTAAGCGTTACGCGGAGAGGGGCGTGAGCGGCGGCTCGCCGCGCTCGACGGCCAGGATGTTGTCCACCGCGAGCCGTGTCATCGCCTCGCGCGTCTGCAGGGTGGCGCTTCCGATGTGCGGCGTCAGCACGACGTTCGGCAGCTCGAGCAGCTCGCGCGGCACCTCGGGCTCGTGCGCGAAGACGTCGAGGCCCGCGCGGATCCGTCCAGAGACGAGCTCAGCGACGAGCGCCGGCTCGTCGACGATCTCCCCGCGCGCGGTGTTGACGAGGCATGCGCCGTCGCGGAGCAGCGCGAGCCGGCGCGCGTCGAGCAGCCCCTCGGTCTCGGGCGTCAGCGGCACGTGGATCGAGAGGACGTCCGCCTCCGCGAGCAGCTCGTCCAGCTCGCGGTACTCGCCGAGGTCGCTGTCCGCGCGCA
>DATIFC010000076.1:0-31656 GCA_035455445.1 Gaiellaceae bacterium
ATGTCAGGAAGACGCCGCGTCCGGCCACGCTCGGGGCAAGCTTCAAGCCCCCGCGGATCCCGCGGGCGGTCGCGGACGCGGGCAGCGGCTTCGGCTTGGCGGGCGCTCTGCTGTACGCGGCGATCGGCGTGGCGGGCGCCGTGATGCTCGTGCAGGTCGCGCGGTTCCTCCGCGGCTCCTGGGACCCGTAGCGCCCGGCCCGCCCGGCTAGCGTACGCCGGTCGTGATAGAGCAGGCCTTCGGCAGCAGCGCCCCCTGGTCGCTCGGCGTCGAGGAAGAGGCGCTGATCCTCGACGCCGAGACTCTCGCGCTGACCCCCGGCGTCGAGGGGTTGCTCGAGGCGGCCGAGGGACGGGAGCTTCCGGGCGTGCTGAAGATGGAGCTGCTCGCGTCGATGGTCGAGCTCGCGACGGGCGTCTGTGCGACCCCGCAGGATGCGCTCGAGGCGCTCCGCGAGCTGCGGGCGGCGGCCGCCGAAGGCGCGCGGGCCCAAGGTCTGCGCATCGCCGCCACGGGGACGCATCCGTTCAGCCTCCCGCAGGCCCAGGACATCGCACCCGACCCTCGCTACCGCGAGTTCGTCGAATACGCCGGAATCTCCGCGCGGCGGCAGGCGGTCTGCGGCCTGCACGTCCACATCTCGATGCCCGGCCCGGACGAGTGCATGCGTGCGCTGGAGGGCGTTCTCCCCTGGCTGCCGCTGCTACTGGCGCTGTCGGCGAACTCGCCGTACCTCGCGGGGGAGGAGACCGGGCTGGCGTCGTCGCGGGCCGAGGTGCTCGCGCTGCTGCCCCGCGCGGCCGCGCCGCCGGTCTTCGCCGGCTACGCGGAGTGGGAGGCGTTGGTCGAGCGCTTCGTCCGCATCGGCCTCGCCGACGGCTACACGCGCTTCTGGTGGGACATCAGGCCGCACCCGCGCTTCGGCACGCTCGAGGTGCGCGCGCCCGACCAGCCCACGGCCGTGGAGCTGACGGCGGCCTTCGCGGCGCTGCTGCAGGCGCTCTGCATGACGGTGCTCGACGGCGAGCCGCCGCCGCCAGCGAGCCGCGGCGACTACGCGCAGAATCGCTGGGCCGCCCTGCGCTTCGGCCCGCGGGCGGAGCTGATCCACCCCGACGGCTCGCGTCTCGCCCCGGTGCCCGAGCTGACCCGCGAGCTGCTTGCGCTGGTGGAGCCCGCCGTGCGGGAGCTGGGCACCGGCGACCATCTGCGGGCTTTCGACCCACGCACCTGCGAGGGCGACCGCCAGCTCGAGATCGGGCGCGAGCGGGGGCTCGAGGCCGTCGCCGCGGATGCCGTCGAGCGGACGGTACGATCGGCCTAGATGGCGACGCGTTCCGAGACGATCCAGGTCAGCGGTATCCGCTGCGAGCGTTGCGTCGGGCGCCTGGCCGGCGCGTTGCGCGGGCACGACGGGCTCGAGTACGCGAACGCCAACCTGATGGGCCTGGTGCAGCTGCAGTGGGACGACGAGCGCACCGACCGCGCGGCGATCCTGGCCGCCATGTCGCGCGCCGGGTTCCGCGAGCTCGAGGCTGTCTAGCTGCTTACGGCCCTTCGTGCGGGTCGGGCGGGATGATCGGCCGCCCGCGCAAGCCCGCCTCGTCGTCGCCCTCGCGGATCCGCGCGCGCTGCTCCGCCGCCGGCTCGACGCCCGAGCGGGCCCCCTCGAGCTCCGCGCTCCACGCCGGGTCGTCCGGGGTCACCTCGCCGTAGCCCTTCGTCTCGGGCGCGTCGTAGCCCTCGGCGAGCCCGTAGTAGGCCGCGATCGCCCGGCGGTCGATCCCGTCCTCGTCGATCGCGGGCGAGCCGACGACGAGCTCCTTCGAGACAGACAGCCGCACGACGCGCTCGTTGTCGTCCACGCGGGCGAAGGTCTTCGGAACCGCGCGGCGCGTCTTCCGCAGGAGCCCGCCCTCGAAGACGATCAGGTCGCCTTCGTCGCCGACGACCTCGCCGACCTTGCCGTCGCTGCCGATCAGCTGGTAGCCGTCCATGCGGGCGGGCGTACCCGCAGCGCCCCGGCGGGAAACGGGAATGCCCGCCGGACCGGCCGCGTTCAAGGCAGTAGAACGGACGATGCTAGGGTGGCTCGATGAGCGAGACCACGCCGGAAGCGGAGCCGAGAAAGCTGGCCGAGGAGGCCCGGGACCGGGTCCACTTCGAGGAGGACGCGCTCGAGCTGGCCGACCAGGTCTACCGGGTGGCGCGGCGGCTCGTCTCCACCCGTGAGGAAGCGGAGGACTTGATGCAGGAGACGTACGCGCGCGCATTCCGGGCCTGGCGCTCGTTCCAGCCCGGCACGAACCTGCGGGCGTGGCTGCTGCGGATCCTCACCAATCTCAACATCGACCGCGGGCGACGCCAGCAGCGCTCGCCCGACCTGCAGCCGCTGGAGGAAGGCGACTACTACCTCTACAACCGGCTCGAGGAGAACGGGCGCGAGCCGAGCGCCGACCAGGAGCGCGTGGACGACCGGCTCTCCCAGGACGACGTCGTCTCGGCGCTCTCGGCCGTGCCGCACGACTTCCGCGACGTGATCGTGCTGGTGGACATCGGCGACTTCAGCTACGCCGACGCGGCCCAGATCCTCGAGATCCCGATCGGCACCGTGATGTCGCGGCTCCACCGGGGGCGCCGCATCCTCAAGCGCGAGCTCGCCGACCAGGCGGTGAGCGGATGAGCTACACGGGCGGAGCGGCCGTCGACCCGTGCGACGAGTGCGAGGAGCTGCTGCAGCCGTACCTCGACAAGGTGCTCTCCGACGAGGAGCGCGCCAAGGCCGAGGCCCACCTCGAGCTCTGCAGCTACTGCCGCAAGCGCTACGTGTTCGAGGAGAGGCTGCGGATGTTCGTCCGGCAGGCGGCGGGCGAGGAGATGCCGCCCGACCTCAAGCAGAAGCTCGCCGAGCTGCGCACGCCGCTCTTCTGAGGCCGGAAGAAGCGGAGCGGGTTCACGGGGCTCCCGCGGTGCCGGAGCTCGAAGTGGAGGTGTGTGCCGGTGCACCAGCCCGTGCAGCCGGCGATGCCGAGGCGCTGGCCCGCCGCGACGTGCTCGCCGGGGTGGACGCGCCAACCGGCGAGGTGCGCGTAGAGGGCGACGTAGCCGTCGCCGAGGGCGATCTCGACGACGTTGCCGTAGCCCTCGAAGCCGCGCTGGGGCCCGACCGCGATCACGCGGCCGGGTTGCGCCGCCTCCACCGAGAGTGAGCGCAGGATCCCGATGTCGAGCCCGGGGTGCCGGCGGCCGCCGTCGTCGCCGAAGGGCGAGGTGACGGTGCCGGCTGCCGGCCAGGCCGACCACGTCGCGACGGGCTGAGGCGGCGGCGTGCTGGCGAGCGCGAACGCGACGAGAAGGGCGAGCACGACCGCGGCAGGCTACCTGCCGCCCGGTCAGAACGGCCACACGGGCAAGCCCAGCACGGCCTCTCTTGGTCGGCGCAGCCGAGTGGGCGGCCGGTCGGCGCCTTAGCAGGTGGCGTGCGCGGGCCCGACGATCACGACGAGGCGGTGCGGGTTCGTCCCGCCGGGGAGCGGTTTCGGGGTGCCGCAGCCGATCTGCGCCGCCAGGCGCTGCGCCAGCGCCGCGCCGCGCGGCTCGTAGTAGACGGCCGTCTCGCGGTAGTCGAAGCGGTTCGCCTTCGTGACGTGCTGGATCCGGTAGCCGTAGGAGCCGACGCGAGACGCGACTCGGCGGGTGTAGTTGATGTCGCCGGCCCCGTTGAGGACGTCGACGGAGATCTTCCACGGCGGCGGGAGCGCCGCAGCGCGGGCCTTCGCAGCCGAGCCTGTGCCGCCGAGTCCGACCACGAGCGCGAGCGTGACGACGGCGACGAGCGCGGTCGCGGCGCCTGCGGCGATCCAGCGGCCCACGGGCCGGCGGGTCGGCGGCTCGACCGGCATCCCCGAGAGGGCGCGTGCCTCGCGGTGGTCGACCCCCAGCGCCGTCGCGTAGCGGAGGAGCGCGCGAACGGCGGTCTCGTTCCCCGGGAAGCGGTAGAGCCGGCCCTCCTCGAGCCACTCGACCTGCTCGGGCCAGAGCGCCGCGCGCCTGGCTGCCTCCTCGATGGTCAGCTTGCGCTGGAGGCGCAGCGTCGTGAGCGCAGAGGCCTGCGCGGCGGTGTCGGCGGTCAGGGGTCGGGCGAGCTCCACGGCTTCGGCTTCAGGCGATCGGGTACGTCATCGGCGGAATCGACGTCTCCTGGAGGACCAAGATCGTCGCAGGAGACGAGGACGGCGTCGAGGGTGCGCGCGCCTTCGTCCGGAACGTCGGGCCAGATCTCGCGGGCGAGCAGGACCGGATGCAGCCGGATGCCGCCGTAGGTCGCAGCGACGACCGGCGCCGGCGCCTCCCGCCAGCGCGCGATCACGCGGTCGACCGCCTGCGGGCTGAGGTCGGGGCCGTCGGCGAGCACGACCACCGCCGCCTCGGCCTGGTCGGGCAGTGAGGCGAGCCCGCAGCGCAGCGAGGCGCCGGCCCCACGCTCCCAGTCCGGACAGCGAACGGTTGGCGCGGACGCCTCGAGCTCGTGGGCACCGGTTACGACGACGACCTCGTCGACGCTGCTCGCCCGAACGCGCTCCAGCACGGGCTCGAGCAGCAGCCGCTGCTTCGGCGACCCGAACCGGCTCGAGGCCCCGGCCGCGAGCACGACCGCCCAGACCCCGGTGTCAGACACGGACGCGGAAGTGTGACCGACATTCCACATTCGCCGCGGGTGGGGGCGACTCGTCGATTCGCTGTGGTGTCGGACGCTGTGACGGAAGCGTCACGCGACGGCGGCGAGGGCGCGGCGGATCAGCGGCCGCGCGAGGTCGACCTTGTACGCCGTACCTGGTAGCGGTGTGGCGCCTTCCAGTTCGTCGGGCGAGCCGAGCAGCCACGGAATCGGCGCCGCACCGGCGAGTGCGAGCCGCGTCCCCTCGCCGAGACGGGCGGCCGCGACGCCAACCAGCGCGAAGGAGAAGCGCGCCCGGTCCATGGCCTTCAGGTACGTGCTCGCCTCCGCCTGCGGCACCTCGAGCTCGAGGATCAGCTCGTCCGGCTCGAGAACCGTCGTCCCGCGGTCGTCCTCGGTCGGCAGCCGGTAGAGCTGCGCGACCGGCAGCTCCCGGCGCGTGGTGCGGAGCGTCGCGCCGAGCGCCAGCAGCGCCGCCGCCGGGTCCGACGGATGCGCCGAGGCGCAGCGCTCGTTCCCGAAGATCGCGTGCTCGCGGTGGGCTCCCTGCCGTGCGTGGCACACCGAGCCGCCGTGCAGGAAGCACGGGTACCTGAGCCGCCAGTACCAGCAGCGCGTCGCCTGTAGCAGGTTGCCGCCGATCGTCCCCATCGAGCGCAGCTGCGGAGAGGCCGCCAGGGCGCACGCCTCGCGCAGCGCCTGCGGCACCTGCGGGTCGACCTCGAGCTCGGCGAGCGTCGTGCCGGCGCCGATCGTCGTTCCCCGGATGCCGCGCGGCACGACATCGCGCAGTTCGACGAGCGTGTCCGCCTCGACGATCCGGCTGCGCAGGAGCGGCACGAGCTCGGTGCCGCCCGCGAGCGCCACCGTGCCGTTCCCGAGTGCCGCCGCGGCGGCCTCGACGGACTCAGGCCGGAGCAGCTGCAAGCTTCTCGCGCTCCCGCGCCTCGGCCAGGGCCCGCAGCATCTCCTCGCGCGAGACGGGCAGCGAGCGGACGTCGGCGCCCGTCGCGTCCCGGATCGCGTTCACGATCGCCGCCGCGGTCGGCACGATCGGCGGCTCGCCGAGGCCCTTCGAGCCGAGGTTGGTCAGGTGCTCGTCCGGGATGTCGAGCAGCTCGACGGCGATCTCCGGAACGTCGGCGATCGTCGGCAGCTTGTAGGCGTCGAGCGTCTGGGTCAGGACGGTCCCGCGCTCCAGGTCGACGAGGCGCTCCTCGGAAAGCGTGTGCCCGATGCCCTGGATGATCCCGCCCTCGACCTGGCTCTTCGCCCCGAGCGGGTTGATCACGCGGCCCACGTCGTGGATCGCGGCGATCCGCTCCACGCGCACCTCGCCGGTCTCCACGTCGACGGCCACGTCGGCGACCTGGATCCCGAAGGTCAGCACCCGCATCCCGGTCGGGTTCGGCCCACGCGCGCCCTTGCCGAGGATCTGCGCGTCCTCGAGCAGGCCCGTGACCTCCTCCAGCGGCCACGAGCCGCCGTCGGCGCTCACGACGCGGCCGTCCTTCAGGGAGAGGACACGTTCCTCGACGTGGTAGCGCTGCGCCGCGATCTCGACGATCTGCCGCGCCGCGTCGGCCGCCGCCGCCCGCACCGCGGGCCCCATGGAGGGCGTCGTCGAGGAGCCGGCCGAGATCGACGCGTACGGCCCGCGCGCAGAGTCCCCGAGCTCGCAGCGCACGCGGTCGAGCGGCAGGCCCAGCTCCTCGGCCGCGATCTGCGCCATCGCCGTGCGCGTGCCTGTGCCGATGTCCTGCATCGCCGTGATCACGGTCGCGCGGCCGTCCGAGCCGACCCGCACCCACGCGTACGAGGGCGGCCCGCCCCCGCCGTACCAGATCTGGCTCGCGAGCCCGGTACCGCGCCGCACCGGCCCCTCCGACCGCGCCCGCACTTCGTCCCGGCGCGCCCAGTGCGGCTCGGCGCGCCGGTAGCACTCGAGCAGCTTCTTCGACGAGAAGGGGCGTCCGTCGACGAGGTCCTTGTCGGCGTGGTTGCGCCGCCGCAGCTCTAGCGGGTCGAGCTCCAGGCGAGCGGCGAGCTCGTCCAGCACGCACTCCAGCCCGAACGTCCCCTCGACGAAGCCGGGCGCACGGAAGGCGGCGTTCGGCGGCAGGTTCAGCTTCGCGCCGTAGGTCAGCGTGCGGACGTTGTCGCAGGCGTAGAGCATCTCCATCGGCCCGTAGGTCGGCCCTGACCAGCCTGCGGCGCCGACCGCGTTCACGTACTCGCCCTCGAGGGCGACCAGCGTCCCGTCGGAGCGCGCGCCCGCGCGCAGGCGCTGGATCGTCGCGTTGCGGTTGCCCGCCGCGAGGTTCTCCTCCCGACGGGTGAGCGCGCAGCGCACCGGCCTGCCCGTCTTGCCCGCCAGGGTGATCGCGATGTAGGTGTAGTCGCCCGGGCTGTTCTTGGAGCCGAAGCCGCCGCCCATGTACTCGCAGACCACGCGCACCCGGTCGGGCGGCAGCCCGAGCTGGCTCGAGACCGAGTCGCGGATCCCCCAGATGAACTGGGTCGAGGTGTAGATCTCGAGCGTGTCGCCCTCCCAGCGGCACACGGACTGGTGGGTCTCCATCGAGTTGTGCAGGACGGTCTGCGTTCGGTACTCGGCCTCGACGACCACGTCGGCCTCCGAGAAGCCGGCGTCGACGTCGCCGCGCTCGTAGCGCCGCGGCTCGCCGTCGATGAACGACTCGCGGCGCACCGCCTCCTCGGGGTCGAGGAGCGGCTCGAGCTCCTCCAGCTCGAGCTCGACGAGGGCAAGCGCCTCGCGGGCCCGGGCGTAGCTCTCGGCCGCGACCGCGGCGATCGGCGCGCCGTGGAAGCCCGGCTCTTCCTGGAGCACGTGGCAGTCTCCGGGGCCGATCGCGCCGAGGACCCCCGGGAGGTCGAGCGCCCTGCTCAAATCGATCCGTCTCACCCGCGCGCGCGCATGAGGCGAGCGCAGCACCGCGGCGTGCAGCATCCCCGGGAGCTGGAGATCCGCGGTGAAGCGCGCCTCGCCGCGCGCCCGCTGGTGTCCCTCCAGCCGCGCCGCCGGCCGGCCGACGACTGCGCCCGGCCCCTGCGGCCAGCGGTCGAGCGCGTCGTCGCCCTCGACCACGACCCACTGCTCGGTGTACCGGCCTTCGACCTCCTTCTCCGTGCGGATCAGCCGCGCCACGTCGAGATCGCCTCCTCGATTCTGGGATACGCGCCGCAGCGGCAGAGGTTCCCCGCCATGGCGTGCCGCACGCGCTCCGGGGTCGGTTCCGGCTCGGCCGCGACGAGCGCCGCGGCGGAGACGATCTGGCCCGGCGTGCAGAAGCCGCACTGAAGCGCGTCGGCGCGGACGAACGCGTCCACGAGCGGGTGGTCGCGCAGCCCTTCGATCGTCGTCACCTCGCGCTCGCCGACGGTGTGCACGAGGGTGATGCACGAGAGCACCGGCACGCCGTCGAGCTGCACCGTGCAGGCGCCGCAGTGCCCCTCGCCGCAGGCGACCTTCGTTCCCGTCAGACCGAGGTCGTCGCGCAGCGTCTCGGCGAGCGTCCGCCCGACCGGCGGCTCGACGAGCGCGTGCAGTCCGCCGTTGACATGGAGCTCGAGCACGCTACGCGTCTGGTTTCGCCGTTGTGGAGTGGGCCATCAGCATCTCGTCGCGTCGCTCGCGCAAGGTATCGCCTCGTCAGGCGCCTGACGTCACCGCCAGGATGTCCGCGAGGTGGACGAGCCGAAACGTCGTGCGGCTGACGACCCGCTGCTCGCCCTCGTCCTCGACCTCCGGGAGCACGCGCCAGAGGTCGCGCGCCGCCTCCAGCAGCTCGCGGATGCGCTCCCGCTCCTCCTTGTGCCCGTCCCGGTCCGCGCAGGCGTTGAGCGCGAGCCCGAGCACGCCGATCGTGTCGGACTGGCGCGTCCAGAGGAGCGGCGTCGCCATCGAGAGGTACTGGTGGATGCGCGCGAACGACATCGGCTGCGAGAACGTCTGGCTGCCGAGCGGCTCGCCCGGCTCGAGCGGCGGCTCGCCGTCGGCGATCCGGTTCGCCGCCCCGGAGAGCATCGCGCGCTGCCGGTCGTCGTCGAGCCCCGCGAGGCGCGCCGTGCGGACGGCGATCAGGAGCGAGCTCGGCTGCTGCCCGTAGGGGTAGTCCGAGGCGTAGACGACCTGCTCCGGCGAGACGAGGTGGTAGAGGCTGAGCAGGTCGATCGGGCTCCAGACGGAGGTGTCGAAGAAGACGCCCGCGGTGCCGGCGAAGTGCCCGGCCAGCGAGCCGAGATCGGCGATCCCCGCGTGGGCGATGATCAGCTGCGAGCCGGGGTAGCGCTCGACGAGCCGCTGCAGGTGGTCGGCGATCGGCGGCAGGCCGCGGCCGCCGTGGATCAGGATCGGCACGCGGCGCTCGGCCGCGAGCTCGAAGATCGGAGCCAGCCGCTCGTCGTTGAGCAGGAAGCGCTGCGCGCGCGGGTGCAGCTTGATTCCCCGCGCTCCCGCGTCGAGGCAGCGCGTCGCCTCTTCCACCGGCTCCTCGGACAGGTCGAGCCGCACGAACGGGATCAGCCGCCCGTCGGAGCGCGCGGCGTAGGCCAGCGTCCGGTCGTTGGCGGCGCGGAAGGCCGGGTGACGGTCGACCTCGTCCATGCAGAACATGAAGCTGCGCGAGATGCCGTAGCGGTCGTTGATCTGCTCGAGATCCTCGAAGACGCCCGTCATGCCGTCGATGTCGTGGCCGAGGTGCACGTGCGCGTCGAAGACCTCGGCGCCCTTCGGCAACTCGCGCGCCAGCTCCTCGTCGTAGCCCGCGATCAGCGACTGCGCCCGCTGGAGCACCTCTTCCACTTTTCGCGAGTCTAGAGGTAGCATCCCGCCCGCCGTGGCAGACGTCCTGATCTACGCCGACTCCCTGCGCTCGCCCGAGATGCGGCACGAGGTGCCGATCGCGATCCCGGACCCGTTCCTGTACGCCGAGAGCGACGGGCGGCAGTACGTGATCGCGAGCTCGTTCGAGCTCGGCCGGATCAACGACGTCGCCCCGCACCTCGAGGCGCTCCCGTACGAGGAGTTCGGCATCGACGAGCTCTACGCGCAGGGGCTCACGCGCGAGGAGATCGAGCTGGAGATCGTGCTGCGCGCCGTGCGGCGGTTCGGCGTCGCGGACGCCGCGGTGCCGGCCGCGTTCCCGCTGGAGCTCGCCGACCACCTGCGCGCGAACGGGATCGAGGTCAAGGCCGATCGGCGGCGCTTCGTCGAGCGCCGGCGGGTGAAGAACGAGGCCGAGCTGGCGGGCATCCGCCGCGCGCAGCGCGCCGCGGAGGCCGCGATGGACGCAGCGCGCGAGCTGCTGCGCGCGGCCGAGCGGCAGAACGGCAGCCTGCTGCTGGAGGGCGAGCAGCTCACCTGCGAGCGCGTGAAGCTCGCGGTCGAGCAGGCGTTCACCGCGAACGGCGCCTTCGCGGACGAGTTCATCGTCTCGCACGGACCGCAGACCGCCGTGGGCCACGACATGGGCTCCGGCCCGATCGCCCCCGACGAGCCCGTCTGCCTCGACCTCTTCCCGCGCGACCGCGAGTCCGGCTGCTTCGCCGACATGACGCGCGTGTTCGTGGTCGGGACCCCCTCCGACGAGCTGAAGGAATGGCACCGACTCTGCCTCGAGGCCCTCGAGCGCTCGGTGGCGGCGGTCAAGCCGGGGATCCCGGGCAGCGAGCTGCACAAGATCAGCTGCGAGGTGTTCGAGGAGCACGGCTACCCGACGCTGCGCTCCAAGGAGCCGGGCGAGGTGCTCCGGGACGGCTTCTACCACTCGCTCGGCCACGGCGTCGGCCTCGAGGTGCACGAGGAGCCGACGCTCGGGCGCGCGCCCGGCGAGCTCGTCGCGGGCGACGTCATCGCCGTGGAGCCCGGCCTCTACCGCAACGGCTACGGCGGCTGCAGGCTCGAGGACCTCGTGCTCGTCACCGAGGACGGCGGCGAGGTTCTCACGGACTACCCGTACGACCTCGAGCCGTAGCTGTAACCGGAGGCCCGCACAGGGCACCAGAAAGCTGCTACACCGCGTCGGGGGCTTAGGATGCCCGACGCGATGACGACCGGGCACGCCATCGAGACGATCCTGCTCGAGGAGCGGCGGTACCCGCCGTCGCCGGAGTTCGCCGCCCAGGCGAACGCCCAGCCCGACATCTACGACAGGACCCTCGAGGAGTTCTGGGAGGCCGAGGGCCGCGCCCGCGTGACCTGGTTCGAGGACTTCCGGGAGCTCTACGAGTGGGAGCAGCCGTACGCGAAGTGGTACCTCGGCGGCAAGCTCAACGTCACCTACAACTGCGTCGACCGGCACGTCGAGGCCGGGAACGGCGGCAAGGTCGCCTACTACTGGGAGGGCGAGCCCGAGGACGACCGGCGGACGCTGACGTTCGCCGATCTCCAGCGCGAGGTCGTCCGCTTCGCGAACGCGCTCAAGACGCTGGGCGTGAAGAAGGGCACCGCGGTCGGCATCTACATGGCGATGGTGCCGGAGCTGCCGATCGCAATGCTCGCGTGCGCCCGCCTGGGGGCGCCGCACACGGTCGTCTTCGGCGGGTTCTCCGCCGACTCGCTCTCGGGGCGCCTGAACGATATGGAGTGCGAGCTCCTGATCACCCAGGACGAGGGCCTCCGCAACGGCGGCACCGTGCCGCTGAAGCGAAACGCCGACACGGCGCTCGCGGACTCGCCGACCGTGAAGCGGGCGGTCGTGCTCCGCCGCACGGGCGGCGGCGTGGAGATGCAGGAAGGCCGTGACCTGTGGTGGCACGACGTGGTCGAGGGCGAGAGCGACGATCCGGCCTCGTGCCCCTGCGAGCCCATGGACTCGGAAGACCTCCTGTACCTCCTGTACACGAGCGGCACGACCGCGAAGCCGAAGGGGATCGCCCACACGACCGCCGGCTACCTCGTCGGCACGGCGGCCACGCACTACTACATCTTCGACGTCAAGCCCGACTCGGTGTACTGGTGCGCGGCCGACATCGGCTGGGTCACCGGCCACAGCTACATCGTCTACGGCCCGCTCTGCAACGGCACCACCGGCGTGATCTACGAGGGCGTGCCCAACTTCCCCGACAAGGACCGCTGGTGGGCGATCGTCGAGCGCTACAAGGTCGACATCCTCTACACGGCTCCGACGGCCATCCGGACGCACATGAAGTGGGGGCCCGAGCACGCGGCGAAGCACGACCTCTCCTCGCTGCGGCTGCTGGGCACGGTCGGCGAGCCGATCAACCCCGAGGCGTGGATCTGGTACCGCGAGCACATCGGCGGCGACCGCACGCCCGTCGTCGACACCTGGTGGCAGACCGAGACGGGGATGATCCTGATCTCGCCGCTTCCGGGCGTGACGACGCTGAAGCCGGGCTCGGCCACGAAGCCGTTCCCGGGGATCGACGCCGCGATCTACGACGAGCACGGGAACGAGGTCGGCCCCGGAGGCGGCGGCTACCTCGTGCTGCGCCGGCCCTGGCCGGCGATGCTCCGCGGGATCTTCAAGGACGACGAGCGCTACCGCGAGACGTACTGGTCGCGCTACCCCGAGGCGTACTTCGCGGGCGACGGCGCCCGCGTCGACGACGACGGCGACTTCTGGCTGCTCGGCCGCGTGGACGACGTCATGAACGTCTCCGGCCATCGGATCTCGACGATCGAGGTCGAGAGCGCGCTGGTCGACCACCAGGGGGTCGCCGAGGCGGCCGTGTGCGGGCGCAAGGACGACCGCACGGGCCAGGCGATCGTCGCCTACGTGACGCTGAAGGGCGGCGAGGACGGGTCGGTCGAGATGCTCGAGGAGCTGCGCAACCACGTCTCCGAGAAGATCGGGCCGATCGCCAAGCCGGCGAACATCGTCTTCACGCCCGAGCTGCCGAAGACGCGGAGCGGCAAGATCATGCGCCGGCTCCTGCGCGACGTCGCCGAGAAGCGCGAGCTCGGCGACACGACCACCCTCGCCGATCCCGCGGTGGTGTCGGAGATCCAGGAGCGGGCGGCGGCGGAGACGCAGGACGAGGCTTGACTCTCCCATGACGGATACGCCAGTGGAGGCCGTCGACCACCGCCGCCTCGGTGTCGACCTCTTCAACAGGACGTGGACGCTGATGGACAGGCAGCAGCGGACGGTCGAGGAGACCGACGAGATGATTCACTGCGCCCACGCGTCCGCGTACCACTGGATGCGCGCCGGCACGGCGGCGAACCGGGCCCGCAGCGAGTGGCAGTGCTCTCGCGTGTACACCGTGCTCGGCCGCCCCGAGCCGGCGCTTCACCACGCGCGCCGCTGCCTCGAGATCTGCGAGGCCTCGCCGGAGGCGCTCGAGGACTGGGACCTGCCGTTCGCCTACGAGGCGCTCGCCCGCGCCCACGCGGTGGCCGGGGACGCCGAGGAGGCGGCCCGCCTCGTCGCCACGGCCCGGGAGCTCGCCGAGCGGGTCGCAGACCCCGAGGAGCGGGAGCTGCTCGAGACGAATCTCGCGACGATCTAGGAGGGCGTGGCCGAGGCGAGCAGCGCCTCGAACGGCGCCGCATCGTCGAAGGGCCCGATCAGGGCGAGGTTGAGCCCGTTCGAGCCGATCACGTCCTGCGCCACGCGCTGGACGTCGTCCCCGGTGACGGCGTCGAGGCCGGCGAGCACCTCGTCCGGCTCGACCGCCTTGCCCTCGAGCACCTCGCGGCTGAGCCCGAACAGCGTCATGCCCTGAGGGTTCTCGAGCCGCAGCACGAAGCGGCCCTTGGCCAGCGCCCGCGCCTTCTCCAGCTCCTCGCCGGGCACCGGCTCCTCGACGATGCGGCGGAACTCGCGCCCGATCGTCTCGACCGCCTCGTCGGCGCGGGCGATGTCGACGCCGGCCTGGGAGTAGAGCGAGCCCGCGTCGGTGTAGCTCTGGTTGTGCGCGAAGACGTAGTAGGCGAGGCCGCGCCGCTCGCGCACCTCGGTGAAGAGACGCGAGGACATGCCGGTGCCGAGCACGGTCGTCAGCAGCTGCAGCGCGTAGCGGTCGGGGTGGTCGAGCGGGTAGCTGCGCATGCCCAGGCAGAGGTGCGCCTGGTCGGAGTCCTTGTGATGGATGGTCACGCGCGGGCCGCCGGCGCCGGTGAGCTCGATCGGGGCGGGCGCGCCGGTCTCCTCGGGCTCGAGGTCGCCGAGCAGCCGCTCGACGGTCTCGAGGGGGTCGCCGTCCAGCCGGCCGCCGAGGCCGACGACCATCCGCTCCGGCTTGTACCAGCGATCGACGTAGCCGAGGAACGTGTCGCGCGTCGCCGAGCGGACGGTCTCCTTGCGGCCGATGATGTCCCAGCCGAGCGGCTGGTTGCCGTAGAGCAGCTCCTCGTAGACGCCGCCGATGAAGTCGCGCGGCGTGTCGTAGTACATGTTCATCTCCTCGACGATCACGCCCTTCTCGCGCTCGATCTCCTCGGAGTCGAACTTCGAGTTGCGCAGCATGTCGACGAGCACGTCGAGGGCGCGCTCGCGGTAGTCCGCGGCGCACTTGACGTAGTAGCCCGTGTACTCCTTGCTGGTGAAGGCGTTGAACTCGCCGCCGAGGCCGTCGACCTCCATGCCGATGTCGCGCGCGGTCGGGCGGCGCTCGGTGCCCTTGAAGAACATGTGCTCGGCGAAGTGCGCGATCCCGTTCGTGTCCGAGGTCTCGTACCGCGACCCGGCCGCGAGCATGATCATGCAGGTGCACGACTGGACCTGCGGCATGCCCGCCGTCAGCACGCGTAGGCCGTTTTCCAGCGTGTGCCGCTCGAAGACACTCACGCGGCCAGCTTCTCCCGCCACTCGTCGGGCAGCTCGACCGCCTCGCCCTTGCCGTAGTCGTACGAGACGAGGACGCTCCTCGCCTCCGCGACGACGGTGTCGCCGACGCGCAGCTCGTGGTCGAGGTCGAAGCTCTTCGCGCCGAAGCGGCTCGCGTGCACGCTGACCTCGACCTCGTCGCCGAGGCCGACGGGGGCGCGGAAGTCGATCTCTATCCGGGCGACGATGATGGACATGGCCTCGAGTGTGGGCGCTGCGCCGAGATGCTGCAGGAACGCGACGCGAGCCGACTCAATGTAGGTCAAGAAGACCGCATTGTTGACATGGCCCATCGCGTCGAGGTCGCGGAAGCGGACGCGCTCACGGTGCACGAACACGGCCGCGATGCTAGATGCTGCGCCTGTGCTCGGAGCGGGGATGAGGCGGATGATCGCGGCGCAACCGGACTGGCTGCGACGGGTGCCGACCGACCGGCGGCTCCCGGAGGGTCGCGTTCTCCACACCGGCTGCGGCACCTCGTTCCACGCGGCGCAGACGGCGGGGTGGGCCGAGCAGGCGCTCGAGCTGGTACTGCGGCCGCGGGAGGCCGACGTGCTCGTCGTCGTCAGCCACGAGGGCGAGACGGCGCTCTCGCTGGAGGCCGCGCGCGCCTTCGACGGGCCGGTCTGGCTCGTCACCGGCAAGGCCGAGAGCCCCCTCGTGGAGCTCGCGGACGAGGTGGTCGTCGCCACGCCGGAGGTCGAGGAGAGCTGGTGCCACACAGCGAGCTACACCTGCGCGGTCGCAGCCCTGCGCGCGCTGCACGGCGAGGACGTGAGCGGGCTGCCGGGGCGCGTCGAGGCGGCGCTCGGGGAGCGTCTCCCGGTCAGCGGGCACGAGCGCTTTCTCGTCGCGGGCGCCGGCCGCGACTGGCCGACGGCGCAGGAGGCGGTGCTGAAGCTGAGAGAGGGCGCCTACGTCGCCGCCGAGGCGCACCACACCGAGCAGCTCCTCCACGGGCACCTCGCGGCGGTGGACGAGACCGTGCGCGCGTTCGTCCTGGAGGGCGAGGGCCGGGCGGTCGAGCGGGCCGCGGGCGCCGTCGCGGCCCTGCGCGAGATCGGCTGCGAGACGACGCTCCTCCCGACCTCACACCCCGTGGTCGACGTCGTCTGCTTCCAGCAGCTGACCCTCGACCTCGCGGAGGCGCGCGGCGCCGAGCCCGACCGGATCCGCCGCGACGACCCGCGCTGGGAGCGTGCCGCGGCCGCCTACGAGTGAGCCGCGGCGAGCAGCTCGACCTCGCGCTCCGCGGTGAGGCCGGCTTCCGGGGTCGTACCGGCGAGGTCGAGGGTGTCGCGCACGGTCTGCTCGAGCGGGCGGAACGTCAGCCCGGCCGCGAGCGCACGCGAGACGTCCGCTTCATGGATCCCGGCCTCGTCGGACGACTGAACCCACATCGGCAGCTCCATCCACTCGCCCACGTCGTGCTCGACGAGGAAGGCGTCCGGCACCCACCTGAAGGTCGCGTCGCTGTCCGCGACCTCGCGGCAGGTCTCCAGCAGCTCGCCCCAGCTGCGGCCGGGATGCGTCGCGTTGTACGTGCCGCCGGCCTGCCGCTCGGAGAGGTCGACGAGCCACGGGCCGAGGTCGCGTACGTCGATGAACTGGACCGCGCGATCCGGCGGTGCGGGCGCGAGCACCTCGCCGCCGCGCGCGACCCGGTGGGGCCAGTAGGTGAAGCGTCCCGTCTGATCGTGCGCGCCGACGATCAGGCCGGGCCGCACGATCGCCTGGCGATCGCCGAACGTCTCCGCGACCGCGCGCTCGCACAGCACCTTCAGAGGGCCGTAGTTCGAGTAGTCCTCGAGCATCCTGTCCCCGGGCATGTCGCCCAGCTCTGCGAGCGGGCTGCTCTCCTCGTTCGGGCCCGCGAGGCTCGCGTAGGCGGAGATGCTCGAGACGAAGAGGTAGTGGCCGGCGTGGTCGACGAGCGCCTCGGCCGACGCGCGGACGACGGCCGGGATGTAGCCGGAGGGGTCGATCACGGCATCCCAGTCCCGACCCTCGAGCGCGCCGAGGTCGGCGGTGCGGTCGCCGCGCAGCTTCTCCGCCTCGGGGAAGAGCTCCGGGTTCGTCTCGCCGCGGTTGAAGAGCGTGACCTCGTGCCCGCGCGCGAGCGCCGCCTCGACCGCGGCCCGGCCGAGGAACTTCGTGCCGCCGAGGACGAGGAGCCTCATGCCGGGGTGATACCAGCTTTCGGCGCCCCCACCGTTGACACCGGGGGTGGGCAAGCCTGAAGATTCCACGCCGTGCCCCGCCGACGAGCGACCGCAGCCCCTGAGACCGCGAACTGGCGCGCCTACGCCGCGGAGATGCTCGGCACCTTCATCCTGGTCTTCGGCGGCACGACGGCCATCGTGGCCGCCGGCCGCGCGGACGTACCCGTCCTGATCGTCGTGCCCTTCGCGTTCGGCCTGGCGCTGCTGGCCGGGCTGTACGCGTTCGGCGAGGTCTCGGGCGGGCACTTCAACCCCGCGGTCTCGCTCGGCCTGTTCCTCGACCGCCGCCTCCCGGTGGGCGACCTCGTCGGCTACTGGATCGCGCAGTTCGTGGGCGGGATCCTCGCCGCCATCCTGCTCCTGATCGCCACGAACCAGGACGACGTGGCCTCGACCGCGACGAAGCCCTCGTCGGACGGGACGGCCTTCGTGATCGAGACCGCGTTCACCGCGATCTTCGTGCTCGTGATCCTGCAGGCGAGCCGCAGCGACCGCTTCGGGTCCAGCGCCCTGATCGCGATCCCGCTCACCCTTCTCACCGTCCACCTCGCGGCGATCCCGTTCAGCGGCTCCTCCGTGAACCCGGCCCGCACGTTCGGGCCGGACCTGATCGGCAACACGTGGACTGGGATCTGGATCTACCTGATCGCGCCGCCGCTCGGAGCGGCGATCGCGTGGGCGATCCACACGGGTGTCGCCCGTGGGCCGGAGGCGGCCGTGCCCGAGCCCGCCGTCGCCGAGGCGCTCACCGAGCACCCGGACCGCTAGCGCCGTCTACGGGTCGGCCAGCGCCATGAGAAGCCGGTCGACCTCGTCGGCGCGGTGTTCCAGTGGCGGACCTTGACCCGCAGCGCCACGAAGGTCGCCAGGGGCTCGAGTAAGCGGAGCGAGCGCTCCGTTTATCTGGCATACTCCCACGGTGACTGCCCGGGTCGCCGACGAGAAGAAGCTCCGCAGCGACGCCCGCCGGAACCGGGAGCGTCTCGTCGCGAGCGCGCGCGAGCTCTTCGCCGAAGCGGGCGTCGACGTCCCGGTCGAGGAGATCACCCAGCGCGCCGGCCTCGGGATGGGAACCCTCTACCGTCATTTCGCGACGAAGGAGGAGCTGGTCGACGCGGTCCTCGAGGATGCGTTCGCGGAGCTCGTCGGCGCGGCCGAGCTGGCGGCGGTCGAGGAAGATGCCTGGGCCGGCTTCACCGCCTTTCTCGAGCGAGCGCTCGCCCTCCATGCCGCGAACCGCGGCCTCAAGGACGTGCTCGCGACGCGAGGGCAGGGCCTCACGCGGGCGGAGGCGATGCGCGCGCGGATCCGACCGCTGCTCCGCCGGCTGATCGAACGCGCCCAGGAACAGGGCGCTCTCCGATCCGACTTCACGGCCGAGGATCTTCCGCTCCTCTTCTGGACGAGCGGCCGCGTGATCGAGACCACCGCGGCGATCGCTCCCGACTACTGGCGACGGTACCTGGGTCTGGTGCTCGACGGTCTCCGGGCCGAGGCGGCGACGCCGCTACCGCGGCCGGCCCTCACCGAGGCGCAGCTCGCGCGCCTCGCGAGGCGGGGAGCCTGAACGTGCAGGACGGGCGCCTGACCGGAAGGGCTCTGTGGACCGTGTTCGCGGCCCTGATGCTGGGCATGTTCCTGGCCGCGCTCGACCAGACGATCGTCTCGACCGCGCTGCCCACGATCGTCGGCGACCTCGGCGGGCTCAACCACCTCTCCTGGGTCGTGACTTCCTACCTGCTGGCCGCGACGGTCTCGACTCCGATCTACGGGAAGCTCGGCGACATGGTCGGGCGGAAGCCGCTCTTCCTGGCGGCGATCCTGATCTTCCTCGTCGGCTCCATGCTCGCCGGCCTCTCCCAGTCGATGGGCGAGCTGATCGGCTTCCGTGCCCTGCAGGGAATCGGGGCCGGCGGGCTCATGGTCGGGGCGCAGGCGATCATCGCCGACATCGTCCCGCCCAGGGAACGCGGCCGCTACATGGGTCTGATCGGCTCGGTGTTCGCGGTTGCCTCGGTCGCCGGGCCGCTCCTCGGCGGCTTCCTGGTCGACAACCTCTCCTGGCGCTGGGTGTTCTACGTCAACATGCCGGTCGGGGCGGTGGCCCTGCTGATCGTCGCCACGCGGCTGCACCTGCACACACCGACGATCCGCCACCGCATCGACGTGCTCGGCGCGGCGCTTCTCAGCGGTGGCGTCAGCGCGCTGATCCTGCTCACGACCTGGGGCGGCAACCAGTACGCCTGGGGCTCGGCGACGATCGTTGCCTTGGCCATCACAGGCACTGCCTTGCTCCTCGTCTTCGTCTGGTGGGAGACGCGTGCCGCTGAACCGATTCTCCCGCTCACGCTCTTCCGGTCGAGCGTGTTCAGCGTCGCCAGCGCGATGGGCTTCGCGATCGGGATGGCGATGTTCGGGGCGATCGTCTTCATCCCGCTCTACCTCCAGCTCGTCTACGGCGCCAGCCCGACGAGCTCCGGACTGCGCCTGCTGCCGCTGATGGCGGGCCTGCTTGTCGCCGCGATCGCCTCTGGCCGGGCGATCAGTCGCATCGGTCGCTACAAGGCCTTCCCGATCGCGGGAACCGCGACCCTGATCGTCGGCATGTACCTGTTGTCGCTGCTGCGGGTCGGCACGGCGCCCTGGCTCGCCTCCATCTACATGCTCGTGGTCGGGATCGGCATCGGCCTCGTCATGCAGGTGCTCGTGCTAGTCGTCCAGAACGACGCCCGGCCCGAGGACGTCGGTGTGGCCACCTCGACCGCCACCTTCTTTCGCTCTGTCGGCGGCTCCTTCGGCGTCGCCATCTTCGGCACCGTGTTCGCCAGCAGGCTCGCCGACCAGCTGTCCCGGCTACCGCACAGCGTGACCGCCCGGCTCGGCAGCGGCGTCCACCTCAGCCCGGAGCAGGCGAGGCACCTCCCGGCCGCCGTGCACGCCGACTTCTTGCAGGCCTTCGCGAACGCGCTCCACGGCGTCTTCTTCTTCGGCATGGTGCTCGCGTGCGTGCCGTTCCTGCTCTCCTGGCTGCTGAAGGAGGTCCCGCTCAGAACCACCCTCGCCGTGGATCCGAGCACGGAGCAAGCGGTGACGGCCGGCACGCCTGACGAGCGGCTGCTCGAGGTCCCTGCCGGCGACCGTTTACCCGCGGCTCGGGCGGGGTCCGGCCCAACGACGAGAACCTGAGCCACGCAACTGCGGGCGAAGGCTACGTCAACGGCAACATCGCCGATCTCCGGCGCGTCGCGACCAATCCGCGCGCTACAGCGCCACGAGTTCGGCGAGCAGCCGATCAACCTCGTCCGCGGTGTTGTAGTGGACGATGCCGACGCGCACTGCGCCTTCGTCCAGGCCCAGCCTCTTCATCACCTCGAGCGCGTAGTAGTTGCCCTGCCACGCCGCGATCCCATGCTCCCCCAAGCGTTCCGCGACTGCCCGCGGCGACCACCCTTCGACGTTGAAGGCGAACGTCGAGACGCGCCTATCCATGCCTTCTACGCCGTAAAGGGTGCAGTTGCCGGGGAGGCCGTCCAGGAACCGCTGACCAAGCTCGCGCTCGTATGCCTGGATGGCGTCCCAGCCGATGGACTCGATGTATGCGACCGCCGCCACGAAGCCCGCGAGGAGCTCGTGGGGCAAGGTGCCGGTCTCGAACCGGTGGCCGAGCGGTTGGTCGGACTGGGGCCTCACTTTGTAGGGACGCCACCGCTCCAAGAGCTCCGATGTCGCGTACGCGAGGCCCAAGTGCGGCCCGTAGAACTTGTAGGGCGAGCAGAGCAGGACGTCGATCCCGGCCGCCGCGACGTCGATCGGGCCGTGCGGCGCATAATGGACGGCGTCGACCCACGCGAGCGCTCCGGCTCGGTGCGCGAGCTCGGCGACCCGCGCGACGTCCACCAGCGTTCCCACCGCGTTCGAGGCCCACGGGTACGCGACGACGCGCGTCCGCCCGGTGAGCTGGGCAGCGAGGTCGTCGAGATCGAGGGTCGTGTCCTCGCGGATGGCCGCGAAGCGCACCTGCAGGTCGAGGTCGCGCGCCAGCTCGAGCCAGGGCGAGACGTTGCCGTCGTGGTCGAGCTGCGTCACGACGATCTCGTCGCCGGCCTGCAGCTCGCGCCCGATCGTCCGCGTGAGCGCGAAGTTGAGGGTCGTCATGTTCGCGCCGAAGACGACCTCCTCCGGCGTGCAGCCGAGGAAGGCGGCCCCGGCCCGTCTCGACTCCTCGACGAGCTCCTCCGTGCGGCGGCTCGTCTCGTAGGGCCCGCTGACGTTCGCGTTCGACTCGCGCAGGTACGTCGCGATCGCGTCGATCACCTCGTCCGGGACCTGTGAGCCGCCGGGGCCGTCGAAGAAGGCCAGGGGACGCGCGAGCGCCGAGAACCGGCTCCGCACCGCCGTCACGTCGAAGGCCACCGCGCTCACCGACGGGACGCTATCCGATGCTTCGTTGTCTCTCGCTACGGTAGGTGTCAGACTCGCACGGGACCGGGGGGTCTCAGACGAGGGGGAACGTATGGAAGCGGCCGCCGTACCGGCAGTGGACGTGGCAGACAAGGCACCGAGCGCCGTCGTCGCGGCGCGCGAGATCAGCCGTCGCTACGGCGAGGGTGACACCGCCGTGGACGCGCTGCGCGGCGTGTCCATCGACGTGCAGCAGGGCAAGCTGACGGCCGTGATGGGGCCGTCGGGCTCCGGCAAGTCCACGCTCATGCACATTCTTGCGGCGCTCGACCGGCCGACCTCCGGCTCGGTCTGGATCGCCGGCACCAAGCTCGGCGAGCTGAACGACACCGAGATCACGAAGATCCGGCGCAAGCACATCGGCTTCGTGTTCCAGTTCTTCAACCTGCTCCCGATGCTGACGGCCGAAGAGAACATCGTCCTCCCGCTCACGATCGCCGGCGAGAAGCCCGAGCGCGAGTGGCGCGAGGACCTGTTGAAGAACGTGGGCCTGGACGAGCGCCGCACGCACCGGCCGGCCGAGCTCTCGGGCGGCCAGCAGCAGCGCGTAGCGATCGCCCGCGCCCTGATCTCGCGCCCCACGGTCGTCTTCGCCGACGAGCCGACGGGCAACCTCGACTCGAAGACGGGCGGCGAGATCCTCGAGCTGCTGCGGGCCTCGGTCGAGGAGCTCGGCCAGACGACGGTGATGGTGACCCACGACCCGCGGGCCGCGGCGATCGCCGACCGCGTCCTCTTCCTCGCCGACGGCGAGATCGTCCGCGAGATGCCGCGCTCGGAGCCGCGTGCGGTGATCGCGGCGATGGACGAGCTCACGCAAGCGCACACCTGATGCTGACCGTCGCGCTGAAGGGCATCGCGGGCCGCAAGGTCCGCACCTCGCTGACCGCCATCGCGATCGTGCTCGGGGTGGCGATGATCAGCGGCACCTACATCCTCACGGACACGATCAACAACGGCTTCAACACGATCGTGACCAACTCGTACAAGAACGCGGACGTCGTGATCAGCGGCGAGGCGGCGTTCAAGAACACGAACGGCAACGGCGTCGAGACCCCGACATTCCCGCAGAGCGTCCTGGCAGAGGTGCGGAAGCTGCCCGACGTCGCCGCGGCCGCCGGCTCGGTGACCAGCGACAACGTGAAGATCATCGGCAAGGACGGCAAGGTGGTCGACACGGGCGGCGCCCCGGCGCTCGGCTTCTCCGTCGACCCGCGCGAGCAGCAGTTCAACCCCACGAAGCTGACGGACGGCTCCTGGCCGAGCGGGAGCAACCAGGTCGCGATCGACAAGGCGACCGCGGCGAAGGAGGGCTTCGGGGTCGGCGACACGGTCAGGATCCAGGCCGTCGGGCCGCAGCGCTCCTTCCGCGTCTCCGGGATCGCCGAGCTCACCGGCGTGGGATCGATCGGAGGCGCGACCTTCACGCTCTTCGACCTCCCGACCGCGCAGAAGGTGTTCGCGAAGCCCGGTCAGCTCGACGTGATCCGCATCCAGTCGAAGGCCGGGGTCGCGACCGAGAAGCTGATCTCCGAGATCAGGCCGCTGCTGCCGCCTACGGCGGTGGTGCGCGACGCGAACGCTCAGGTCAAGGAGGACAAGAAGCAGTTCGACATCGCGTTCCTGCAGTACATCCTGCTCGCGTTCGCCGGGATCGCGCTCTTCGTCGGCGCCTTCGTGATCGCGAACACGCTCTCGATCACCATCGCCCAGCGCATGCGCGAGTTCGCCACGCTGCGGACGCTGGGCGCATCGCGCCGTCAGGTGCTGTGGTCGGTGGTAATCGAGGCCTTCGTGATCGGGCTGCTCGGCTCTGTGGTCGGGCTGTTCCTCGGCCTCGGGCTCGCGAAGCTGCTCAACAAGCTCTTCGTCACGTTCGGGATCGACCTGCCCCAGGGCCAGACGGTCTTCGCGACGCGGACGGTGATCGTCTCGCTGATCGTCGGCACCGTCGTGACCCTCGTCGCGAGCATCCGGCCCGCCCGGCGCGCCACGCGCGTGCCGCCGATCGCGGCCGTCCGCGAGGGCTCGGTGCTGCCGGTCTCGCGGTTCGCGAAGTACGGGCCGGTGACGGCGCTCCTCGTCCTCGCGGCGGCGATCGCGCTGGTCTCGTTCGGCACGCTCGGCAGCGGGATCGCCACGGGCCCGCGCCTGCTGATGCTCGGCTTCGGCGTGCTGCTGCTGTTCATCGGCGTCTCGATGAACGCGTCGCGCGTGGTGCGGCCGCTGGCGGCGGTGCTCGGCGCGCCCACGCGCTCCATCGGCGGCGCTCCGGGGATCCTCGCCCGTGACAACGCGACGCGGAATCCGGCTCGCACGGCGTCGATGGCCTCCGCGCTGATGATCGGCCTCGCGCTCGTCACCTTCGTGGCGATCTTCAGCGCGGGCACCTTCAAGTCGTTCGAGGACGCCGTCGACCAGCTCTTCATCGCCGACTACGCCGTCACCTCCACCAACACCTTCACCCCGATCGACGTCGCCGTCGGGAAGTCGCTCGTCGGCAAGGCGGGCGTCAGCGACGTGACGCCGATCCGCGCCGGCTCGGGCCACTTCCTCGGGAGCGACCACGACCTCACTGGCGTCCAGTCGAACATCGCCACCGGCGTCCACATCGACTGGAGGACCGGCGGCCCGTCCGTGCCCTCCAAGCTCGGCACCGACGGCTTCTTCACGGACACGGACTACGCGAAGAAGCACCACCTGCAGGTCGGCTCGACGATGAGCCTCGAGTTCCCCAGCGGTCAGCGCAAGACGGTCCGCCTGCTCGGAACGTACAAGAAGCCGAACGGCGGCTCGCCCTTCGGCGACGCGACGATCTCGACGACGCTCTTCGACAGGTACATCCCGCGCCCGCGTGACCTGATGGTCCTGGTCAACACGCCCGACGGCGTCAGCGACGCGAACACCGCGACGCTGAAGGACGACGTCGCCGGCTTCGCCGACGCGAAGGTGCAGACGCGCGACGAGTTCAAGGCCAACTTCATCAAGCCGATCAAGAGAATCATCAACCTGCTCTACGCGCTGCTCGCGCTGTCGGTGATCGTGAGCCTCGTCGGCATCATCAACACGCTCGTGCTGACGATCTTCGAGCGGACCCGCGAGCTGGGGATGCTGCGCGCGGTCGGCATGACGAGACGGCAGGTGCGGATGATGATCCGCTACGAGAGCATCGTCACCTCGCTGATGGGCGCGACCCTCGGGATGATCGTCGGCGTCTTCCTCGCGGCGCTCGTCACGCAGGCCCTCTCCGACCAGGGTGTCGTGTTCGCGGTGCCGTGGATGCAGATCGTCTACTTCGTGCTCGCGGCGATCCTCGTCGGCATCCTCGCGGCCGTGATCCCCGCCCGGCGAGCCGCCCGGCTGAACGTCCTGCAGGCGCTCCAGTACGAGTAGTCACGTTCCGTCCGGGGCCGCGCATAGGCTCCGGCCGTGCGCCGGCTGCGACCGCTGAGCGAGGAGGAGTGCTACCTCCGCTGCTACGGAGTCGACGAGGCGACGGTGCGTGTCGTGCGGATCGAGCCGATGCGGAACGCTGCGCGTTCCAGCATCACGCTCACCGGCGAGGAGCTGCGGCGCCTCTTCGAGGTGCGGCTCGACGCGCGTGAGGCGGAGCTCGCGGCGTGAGAACGTGCCCGCGCTGGGGACGGACACGTCGCGTGATCGGCATCCGGCGCCCGCGGGCGCTTCGAGATGAGCGGCCGTGCGCGCCGCGGGCGCGCTCGCGCCGCCGCTGTCGCTGAGTCGGCAGTCCCCGACGTCCTCGCGCCGGGGCTCCGGGTCGTCTTCTGCGGGATCAACCCCGGTTTCGTCTCCGACGCGGCGCGGGCGCACTTCGCGAACCCGCGCAACGACTTCTGGCGGCTGCTGCACGCGGCCGGGTTCACGTCGCGCGTGTACCAGCCGCAGGAGCAGTTCGAGGTGCTGCAGGAGGGCGTCGGCCTGACGAACGCGGCGTTGCGGACGACGCGCGGCTCGGGCGACCTGCGCAGCGCCGACTTCGCCGGCGCGGCCGAGCGGCTGGAGCGGCTGGCCGTGGAGCTGCGGCCGCGGTGGATCGGGTTCGTCGGGAAGGAGGCCTTCCGCGGCGCCTTCCGCGAGCGGGCGGAGCTCGGGCCGCAGGAGCGGAGGCTCGCGGAGACCCGGCTCTTCGTGCTGCCGTCGACCTCCCCGGCCAACGCGGCCGTGCCGTGGGCGGAGCGGCTGCGCTGGTTCCGCGCGCTGGCGGAGGCGGTCGGCCCGTGAAGCCGTGGCGCGAGAGCGTACGGCGCTCGTGCTCGACACCGCCGATCGCGTCCTGCTCGTCCACTTCGACTTCCCGCCGCTTCCGTGGGCGCCGCCCGGCGCGGGCTCGACCCGGGCGAGAGCGACGCGGACGGGCTGCGGCGGGAGCTGGCTGAGGAGCTCGTCCTCGACGACTTCGAGCTCGGGCCGCTGCTCTGGCGGCGGGAGCTCCGCTGGTGGACGGCGGACGACCTACGGCGCTCACGGGAGGTCTTCGGCCCGCGCAGGCTGCCGGAGCTCATCGCCGAGCTGCTCGAGTCCGGCGCACCGTCCGTGCCCCTCGAGCTGGGGAAGTAGCTAGTCGCCCACCTCGACCGCGGCCAGGAACACGAGCACGGCCGTCGTCTCCGCGAGCGCGCCGTGCAGGGCGACCGGGAACCCGAGCAGCGCGACGATCGCCAGCAGCACGAACGCGATCCAGGCCAGGACGTCGGTGCCGCTCGCGAGAGGTATCGGGCTGGAGGGAAACCGCGGTCGCCTCGAACTAGGATGCGGCCATGAACCCCCTGAAGAAGCTGATGTCTTGGTGGCGAGGGCCCACCGACCCCGAGACGGCAGCCTCGGAGGTCGAGGCTCAACGTCTGGATCGAGCACGTCGCCAGACGATCAGAATCTCGCAGAACACCGCAGCGAAGCAGGCCGGCAGCTCGCTCCTCTCCGCTCCCACGCCGGACCTGCTCGATCCAGAAAGCGAGGACAGCCACAACTCCCGTTGACCCTTCCTCTCCGGCTCGGTGGGAGTGGTGACGAGAAGGAGAGGGGTCGAGAAACTGTTCCTCGCCGGGGCCGTCGCCGCCGTCACCCTCACCTCGCGATCTGGGCGCCGGTAGGCGAGCGTCGGCTGCGCCAGTGTTGCGGAATGTTCCCCGAGCGTCAGACGTCGTCGGGTGGCTACGGCTCTCGGCTTACCGGAACTCGTCGATGCCGTGGCCGTCGTCGCGTTCCCAGCCGTAGGCGGCGAGGTAGCCCCAGCAGTCGGGCCGGCTGCCGTCGGTGTCCGTGACGCCGTAGGCGTCGGCAAGCTGGCGCGCGCTTGCGATCGAGCCCTTCCAACGCTCGGCGTCGCCGGCGCGGGCGAGCGCGGCAACGCCTCGGGCGACGTACGTCGGCGACTCGGAGATTGCGAAGCCGGGACGGCCCCGGCAGGCGTCCCGCCAGTTCGCCTCGGAGACGCCGAAGTTCTCCAGCATCCGCTCGGAGCGCAGCCAGCCGGGCGTCACCCCGACGACCGCCACGGGCTCGTTCTCCAGTTCGACCGCGAGCCCCGTCACGATCCGCTCGACGTTGGCCTTGACGAGGTCGTAGTAGAAGCCCACGTTGCGTCGAAACTCGGCGTTCGCCTGCGAGGTGCCGTCCGTCATCTCGACCACGAGGCCGTGCGTGCCCAGGGCCTCGGCGGTGCGCAGTATGAGCGGAATCGCCGCGCGACAGGTGATCAGATGCGTGTGCACGCCCATCTCCAGCATCCGCAGCCCGCCCGCCCAGTCGTGCTCCCAGAGCGGCTTGTCCCATTCCATGTACCGGTCGCCGCCGAAGATGTCGTTGACGAGCACGTCCAGCCGGCCCTGCTCGCGCTCGATTCCCCCGACGAGATCGGCAACAGAGGCGGGGTCTTCGTGATCGACCACGAGCGCCGATCCCTCCGCGCCGGCGGCGGCGATCAGCTCCCCGGTCTCCTCGATCGTCTCGGGCCTGCCGATCTCCGAGGGCCCGAACGCACGGCTGCTGCGGCCGGTCGCGTAGACGTAGAAGCCCGCGCGCGCCAGCTCGACGGCGATCGCACGGCCCGCCCCACGCGTTGCGCCCGCAACCAGCGCCACCTGCCCCGACAGCGGCCGCTCAGACATCACCACCTCCACCTGTCATCCAGCTCGCCGGCCCGAGGATAGATCCTCGGTCGAGCCGGCGTTACTTCCCGGACTGCAGCTCCCAGGCGCCGATCACCGCGTCTTCCACGGCATCTGCATTCCCGTTCTCAAGGTCCGCGACCACCATCATGTGCTTCGCGAAGCGCCTCGGCACCGAGAAGGTCTCGGGGAACGACTGGAGCAGGAGGTCTCGAAACTCGAACGATGCACGAATGACGACGTGGCTGTCGTCGAGCTGCCGCGCCACCAGGCGGCCGCGATACCGCCAATCAAGCAAGCCCTCCCGACGACTCTCGGAGACACCGTCGAGCTGGGCGGCCAAGCGGCTGATGTCCACGAGCCTCACCGGGTAATCGTCGCATGTCAATCGAGAAGTCCTCCCCGCGCAACACCACCCGCCGAGATAGCGGTCGCCTGCGCCAGTGTCATCCCCTCAGCGGAGGAGGGCTTCGCCCGCGGGAGGTTTCGGGAAACCGGGTTTCCCCCAGTGTTTCTAGCCGCGCCAGCGGTTTGTGATCGGCGTTCTGCGGTCGCGGCCGAAGGCCTTCGGCGTGAGCCGCACACCGGGCGGGGCCTGGCGGCGCTTGTACTCCGCGCGGTCGATCAGCGCGAGCGCCCGCTCGACCACGTCCGGGTCGAACCCGTCCTGCGAGAGCTCCTCGCGGGAGCGGTCCTGCTCGACGTAGGCCTCGAGCACGCGGTCGAGGGCGTCGTAGGGCGGCAGCGAGTCCTCGTCGAGCTGGTCGGCTCGGAGCTCCGCGCTCGGGGCGCGCTCGATGATGCTCTGCGGGATCAGCTCCCGGCCGGCGCGCTCGTTCAAATGCCGCGCCAGCCGGAAGACATCGGTCTTGAACACGTCCTTCAGCAGCGCGAAGCCGCCCGCCATGTCCCCGTAGAGGGTGGCGTAGCCGACCGACAGCTCGGACTTGTTTCCGGTCGCCACCACGAGCCAGCCGAACTTGTTCGAGAGCGCCATCAGCAGCACGCCGCGGATGCGCGCCTGGATGTTCTCCTCGGCGAGGTCGGGGTCGCGGCCGGCGAAGCTCTCGGCGAGGACGGCGTCGAAGGCGTCGACCACCTCCTCGATCGGCAGCTCGCGGAAATCGGTGCCGAGCGACTCGGCGAGCAGGCGAGCGTCGCGCTTGGTCTCGTCGGAGGAATAGCGCGAGGGCATCGAGACGCAGTGGACGCACCCGTCGCCGAGCGCCTCGACCGCGAGGGCGGCGGTCAGCGCCGAGTCGATGCCGCCCGAAACGCCGACGACGACCTCGCGGAAGCCGTTCTTCTCGACGTAGTCGCGCAGCCCGAGCTCGAGCGCGAGGCGCATCTGCTCGAGCTCGCCGAGCTCGGGCGCCAGCTGCGGCTCCACGCTACGCGCTCCGGTCTCACGCGCGGGGCCCAGGGCGACGACCGGCACGTCGGGCGCGTTGCCGCGCTCGCGCGCGAGGGCGCGGCGACGCACGTCGCGCAGGCGCCGGCCGACGGCGTCGGCGGGATCGACGTCGACCACGAGCAGGGCCTCCTCGAAGCCGGGCGCACGGGCGAGCACCCGGCCCTCCTCGTCGAGCACGAGCGAGTGCCCGTCGAAGACGAGCTCGTCCTGTCCGCCCACGGCGTTGCAGAAGGCGACGAGGCAGGCGTTGTCACGCGCGCGGGTGGCGAACATCTCCTCCCGCTCGCGGTCGCGGCAGACGTGGAACGGGGAGGCGGAGATGTTGGTCAGCAGCTGCGCCCCCGCCAGCGCGAGATCGGTCGCGGGCGGGCCCGGCTGCCACATGTCCTCGCAGATCGTCGGGCCGATCAACGTGCCGCCGAGCTCGAGCAGCAGGCAGTCTCGTGCGGGTGCGAAGTAGCGGTCCTCGTCGAAGACGCCGTAGTTCGGCAGGAAGCGCTTGCGGTAGAGCGCCTTTACCTCGCCGGCCGCGCAGACGGCGCAGGCGTTGAAGAGGTCGCGGTCGAGGTGGGGGAAGCCGACGAGCGCGACGACGTCCCGGGTCGCGGCCGCGACCCGGTCGAGGGACTCACGCGCCGCGCGCACGAAGCCGGGCCGCAGGAGCAGGTCCTCGGGCGGGTATCCGGTGACCGCGAGCTCGGGGAGCAGGACGAGGTCGGCGCCGGCCGCCTTCGCCTCGTCGATCGCCGTCACAATCCGCGCGCGGTTGCCGTCGAGGTCGCCGACGGTGGTGTTGATCTGCGCGAGCGCGAGCCGCATGGCCAGGTTTTAGACTATCAGTCGAAAACCACTCACCGGCGCAGGCGGATCGCGTTCAGGTCCTGCTCGCGAATCTCATCTGCCCGCCGGATCAAGCCCTCGACGTCGTCGTGCTCGGCGTGGAGGTAGCGCCCGGCGAGGGCGTCGGCGCGACCGGAGGCGAGGACGCGGACCAGGCGCGGGGCGAGCTCGGGCGGCGTCCAGGGCGCGTCGTCGGCGAAGTGGCCCTCGGTCATCTCCGTGCGGACGAGGCCCGGGCTGATCAGGAAGACGCGCACCGGTGTGCCCTCCAGCCCGTTCGCGAGCGTCTCGGCGAGGCGGTTCACCGCGGCCTTGCTCGACGTGTAGCCGGTGTTGCTGGCGCCCGGGAGGTAGCCGGCTCCGCTGCCGGTGACGACGATCCGGCCCCTGCCGCGCTCGAGCATCCCCGGGATGACCGCGCGGCAGCAC
This sequence comes from Gaiellaceae bacterium, assembly GCA_035455445.1. Classification (GTDB taxonomy): domain Bacteria; phylum Actinomycetota; class Thermoleophilia; order Gaiellales; family Gaiellaceae; genus AC-32. The sequence goes on from DATIFC010000076.1 coordinate 29,988, forward strand.
AGGTAGACGCCGAGGACGTTCACCTCGTGCGTCCGCCACCACTCGGCCGGGTCGCTCTCCCAGAGCTCGTCGGTACCGCTACCGATGCCCGCGTTGGCGCAGAGCAGGTCGATCGGCCCGAGCTTGCGCTCCACCTCCGCGACGGCGCGCTCGACCGCGGCGGCGTCTGTGACGTCGAGCTCGACCGCGAGCCCGTCGATCTCACCCGCCACCTCTTCGACCTGCGTGCGGCTCCGGGCTGCGACCGCGACGCGCGCGCCCGCGTCCGCGAGCTCCCGCGCGATCCGCGCGCCGATCCCGCGCCCGCCACCGGTGACGAGCGCGACCTGTCCGTCCAGTCGGTCAGTTGGCTGCGACACGTTCGATCTCCTCCAGGGTCTCGGGGTTCTCCAGCGACGAGAGGTCGCCCGGGTCTGCGCCGAGCGCCTTTGCGCGCACCGCCCGGCGCACGATCTTCGCGCTGCGCGTCTTCGGCAGCGCCGAGACGAACAGGATCCGCTCCGGCGCGAACGCCTTGCCGAGGTCGCCGGCGGCGAGCGCCCGCAGCTCCGCCGCCAGCTCCTCGTTCGGCTCCGCACCCGGGACGAGCGCGCAGAACACCCAGGCCACCTCGCCCTTCACCTCGTGCGGCACGCCGACCGCCGCCGCCTCGGCGACGGAGGGGTGCGCGACCACCGCGGACTCCAACTCGGCGGGACCGAGCCGCTTCCCGGCGATGTTGAGCGTGTCGTCCGAGCGCCCGTGCAGGAACCAGTAGCCGTCCTCGTCCACCGAGGCCCAGTCGCCGTGCACCCAGATCCCCGGGAGCCGCCGCCAGTACGCGTCCAGGTAGCGCTCCGGGTCGCGCCAGAACCCGCGCGTCATCCCCGGAAACGGCTTCCGGCAGACGAGCTCGCCGACCTCGCCCCGCACCGAACGCCCCTCGGCGTCGACGACGTCCATCGCCATCCCGAGGGCGGGCCCGCCCAGCGAGCACGCCTTGATCGGTGCGGCCACGCTCGGCGAGAGGAAGCACGCGGCGACCTCGGTGCCGCCGGAGCAGTTGATGATCGGGCAGCGTCCGCCGCCGACGTGCTCGAACAACCAGCGGTAGGGCTCGGGGTTCCAGGGCTCGCCGGTCGTGACGAGCACGCGCAGCGACGAGAGGTCGTGCCGCTCGACCAGCTCCGCTCCGTGCGGGATCAGCGCCCGCGTGAGGGTGGGCGAGAGCCCGAGGATCGACACGCGCTCCCGCTCCACGAGCCCCCAGAGCCGGTCGGCCGCCGGCCAGTCGGGGGCACCCTCGGCGAAGACGATCGTGCAGCCGAGCGCCATGCCGCCGACCACCTCCCACGGGCCCATGATCCAGCCCATGTCCGTGACGAAATGGATCACGTCGCCCGGCCGCGCGTCCGCCTGGTACGCGACCTCCCGGGTGATCGAGACGAGGAAGCCGCCCTGCACGTGCAGCACGCCCTTCGGCGCGCCGGTCGTACCCGACGTGTAGGTGAGCAGGTACGGGTGCTCCGAGTCGACCTCGAGCGGCGCGAGCTCCCCGGGCGCGTCGGCCACGGCTTCGTCCCACCACACGTCGCGGCCGGCCTGCATCGGCGCGCCGCCGCCGCGCCGGCGCCAGACCAGCACGTGCTCCACCGACGGGGAGGAGGCGAGCGCCTCGTCGACGAGCGCC
>DATIFC010000077.1:0-17777 GCA_035455445.1 Gaiellaceae bacterium
GGCGACGAGCGCCGTCCCGTCGTTGACGAGGCTCTCGCCCTCGATCAGCGCGATCAGGCGCGGCGGCAGGCCGAGGCGCTGCGCGATCGCCGTGGCGGCAGTCGGGTCGGTCGGCGAGACGATCGCGCCGAGCACGAACGCGCCGGGCCAGGCGAGGCCGGGGATGACCGCGTGGGCGACCACCGCGACGGCGACCATCGTCAGCAGGACGAGCCCGACCGCGAGCAGGCTGATCGCCTTCAGGTTCGCCCGCAGCTCGCGCAGCGAGGTGAAGTAGGCGGCGGCGTAGAGCAGCGGCGGCAGCACGGCCACGAGGACGAGGTCGGGCGAGAGCTCGACGTGCGGGGTGCCGGGCACGAAGCCGATCACGCAGCCGCCCAGCACGAGCAGGATCGGGTAGGGGATGCGGACGAACTGGGAGACCGCGAGCGCGAAGAGCCCGGCCGCGAGCAGCGCGGCGAGGAGCGCGCTGTCGCCGGCGCCGAAGCTCATCAGCATGCGCGCGAGCCTAGCGCCCGCCGAGCGCTAGCGGCCCTGCCGTTTCGTGGAGGCGCGGAGGCGGGCGGCGAGCTCGCCCGTGAGCTGCCCGCGCCGCACGCGCCACCGCCAGTTGCCCTCGCGGCGGCCGGGATGGTTCAGCCGTGCCCCGCTGCCGAGCCCGAGCACGTCCTGCGCCGGCACGATTGCGAGGCGCGCGCGTGAGGACAACGCGAGCTCGACCAGCGACCAGGCGGGATCGCGCGGGTCGAGGCCGGTCGCGGCGCGGGCGCGGGCCGGCAGCGACGACCACCAGCCGAGTGCCGTGTCGTGGTCGTGCGTGCCGGTGTAGACGACCGCGTTCTCCGGGTGGCTCTCGAGCCGGTGCGGGCTGCGCGGCCCGCCGGTGAGGCCGAACTGCAGCACGACCATCCCCGGGATCCCGAGCCGGTCGCGCAGCGCGATCACCGCGGGCGTGATCGAGCCGAGGTCCTCCGCGACGAGCGGCAGCGCGCCGAGCTCGCGGCGGGCGGCCTCGAAGGGCTCGATCCCGGGGCCGCGACGCCAGCGGCCGTTCCTCGCCGTCCTCGCGCCTGCCGGCACCGCCCAGTACGAGACGAAGCCGCGGAAGTGGTCGATCCGCGTCAGGTCGACGAGCTCGAAGGTGCGGCGGAAGCGCTCGGTCCACCAGCGGAACCCCTCGGCTCGCGCCGCGTGCCAGTCGTAGACCGGGTTCCCCCAGAGCTGGCCCGTGCGGCTGAAGTCGTCGGGCGGCGCGCCGGAGACGACGCTCGTCTCGAACAGCTCCGGGTGCGCGGCGAGGTCGGCGCCGGCTCCCGAGACGTAGATCGGCAGGTCGCCGAAGATCCGCACGCCGCGGGCCGCCGCGTAGCGCCGCAGCGCCGACCACTCGCGCTCGAACCGCACCTGCCCCGCGAGGGCGCCTGCCCCTTCGAACCTCGCCCACTCTGCGGCCCAGTACGGGTGGCGGGCGGCGAAGTCCTCGCGCTCGTCCGCCGAGACGGGCGCGCGCGGCTCCGCGAGCAGCCCCGTCCAGCCGGCGAAGGCGGAGCGGGCGCAGTAGGGCGAGCCGTGCTCGTCCGGCGGCCCCAGCGGCAGCACCTGCCACCACGACTGCCCGGCCTCGGCGAGCCAGTCGACGAAGCGGTACGCCTCCTCGCCCAGCCGGCCCCCGGGGAGGGAGGTCGGGTGGAGCAGCACGCCGCTGGAGCGCTCGGTCAGCACGAGGCGCCGTTTACGGTTCCGTGGCAATCGAAACGGACACGACGCGAAGCATGGCTCCCCGCATCCAGATCCAGAGCATCGACCCGCTCGTCGACTGCGGCCGCTACCCCGTGAAGGCGTGCGTCGGCGACGAGGTGCGGGTGGAGGCGACGATCTTCCGCGACGGCCACGAGGTGCTCGGCGCGGCGCTGCGTACGAAGGCGCCGGGCGCGAGCCGCTGGCGCGAGCAGCCGCTGGCCGAGCTCGGCAACGACCGCTTCGCCGCCTCCTTCACGCCCGACGCCTGCGGCCGCTGGTGCTACCGCGTCGAGGCCTGGGTCGACCCGGTCGCCTCCTTCCAGTGGGAGCTGCGCCGCAAGGTCGAGGGCGGGCAGCAGGACCTCTCGAGCGAGCTCGCCGAGGGGGCGCTGCTGCTCGGGCGCGACCGGCTGACTGCCGAGGAGGCGCTGGCGGCCGGGCCCGGCCCGCGACTCGAGCGGGTCCGCTCGCAGGCGCTGGACCTCGACGTCGACTCCCCGCTCGCCCGCTTCGGCGCCTGGTACGAGCTCTTCCCGCGCTCGTGGGGCGGCTTCGCGGGCGTCGAGGCGCAGCTGCCGCGGTTCGCCGAGCTCGGCTTCGACGTGCTCTACCTGCCGCCCATCCACCCGATCGGCCGCACCAACCGCAAGGGGCCGAACAACACGCTGGAGGCGGGCCGCGACGACCCGGGCAGCCCGTGGGCGATCGGCTCCGAGGAGGGCGGCCACACCGCGGTCAGCCCCGAGCTCGGCACGATCGAGGAGTTCGAGCGCCTCGTCGGGGCCGCGCGCGGCCACGGGATCGAGATCGCGCTCGACTACGCGATCCAGTGCTCGCCCGACCACCCCTGGCTGACGGAGCACCCGGAGTGGTTCCACCATCGGCCCGACGGGACCCTGAAGTACGCCGAGAACCCGCCCAAGCGCTACCAGGACATCTACAACGTCAACTTCGACAGCGAGGACAGCGAGGGGCTCTGGAACGCGCTGCGCGACGTGCTCCTGTTCTGGATCGACCGCGGCGTCCGCGTCTTCCGCGTCGACAACCCGCATACCAAGCCCGTGCCGTTCTGGGAGTGGCTGATCGCGGAGGTACGGGCGCGGCAGCCCGAGATCGTGCTGCTCTCCGAGGCGTTCACGCGCCCGGCGATGATGACCGCGCTCGGCAAGGTCGGCTTCCAGCAGTCCTACACCTACTTCACCTGGAAGAACACCAGGGCCGAGCTGTACGAGCTGATGGCGCAGCTGCTCGACTGGTCGCCCTTCCTCCGCCCGAACTTCTTCGCCAACACGCCGGACATCCTCCACGAGTACCTGCAGCGCGGGGGCCGGCCCGCGTTCGAGGCGAGGCTCGTGCTCGCGGCGACGCTCAGCCCGAGCTACGGGATCTACTCCGGCTTCGAGTCGTGCGAGAACGCGCCCGCGGCCGCAGGCAGCGAGGAGTACCTCGACTCGGAGAAGTACGAGCTGAAGCGGCGGCGGCTCGACGGCGAGCTGCTGCCGCTCGTGCAGAGGCTGAACGCGATCCGCCGCGAGCGCGCCGCCTTCAGGCGGCTCGAGAACCTGCGCTGGCTGGAGACCGAGAACGAGCAGCTGGTCGCCTACGCCAAGGACGACGTGCTCGTGGTCGTGAACCTCGACCCGCGCGCCGAGCAGGAAGGCGTCGCGATCGTCCCCGCCGCGCTCGGCCTGCCGCCGGCCTTCGCCGTCCGCGACCTGCTCGCCGAGGCCGACCACCACTGGCGCATCGGCCGCAACTACGTCCGCCTCGCCGCGGGCCAGGCCCACGTCCTCCAGGTCCAGCGGTGACTACCACCCTCCTAGTAACAGACTGTTACTTGCTCGGCCCAGCCCGCGGCCAGTGGCGGTTTCTGAGGTTCGGCCCTCCTTGTAACAGACTGTTACTTGGAAGCGCGGGAAGCGCGGGGGCGTCGGCGTGAGCGAGGCTGGGCGCTGGTTCGAGTCCGACCCGCTGTGGTTCAAGCACGCGGTCTTCTACGAGATCCACGTGCGCGGGTTCTTCGACGGCAACGGCGACGGGATGGGCGACCTGCGGGGCGTGACGGAGAAGCTCGACTACCTGGACTGGCTCGGGATCGACTGCATCTGGCTGCTGCCGATGTACCCCTCCCCGCTGCGCGACGGCGGCTACGACATCGCCGACTTCTACGGCATCCACCCCGACTACGGCAGCGTCGAGGACTTCCGCGCCTTCGTGGACGCCGCTCACCAGCGGCAGATCCGCGTGATCGCCGACCTGGTCATGAACCACACCTCGTCCGACCACCCCTGGTTCCAGGAGGCGCGCTCCTCGCCCGACTCGCCGAAGCGCGACTGGTACGTCTGGTCGGACACGGACGACCGCTACCCGGACGCGCGGGTGATCTTCGTCGACACGGAGCCGTCGAACTGGACGTGGGACCCGGTCGCCGGCCAGTACTACTGGCACCGCTTCTTCTCGCACCAGCCGGACCTGAACTACGAGAACCCGGAGGTGCAGGACGAGATGCTGCGCGTGCTGCGCTTCTGGCTCGACCTCGGGATCGACGGCTTCCGCCTCGACGCCGTGCCCTACCTCTTCGAGCAGCAGGGGACGAACTGCGAGAACCTGCCGCAGACGCACGCCTACCTGAGGCGGGTACGGGCGGAGGTCGACGCGAACTACCCGGACCGCGTGCTGCTGGCCGAGGCGAACCAGTGGCCCGCGGACGTCGTCGAGTACTTCGGCGACGGGGACGAGTGCCACATGGCCTTCCAGTTCCCGATCATGCCGCGCATGTTCATGGCGTTGCGGCGCGAGGACGCGACGCCGATGTACGAGATCCTCGAGCGCACCCCGTCGATCCCGGAGAACTGCCAGTGGGGCCTCTTCCTGCGCAACCACGACGAGCTGACGCTCGAGATGGTCACCGACGACGAGCGGGACTACATGTACGCCGAGTACGCGAAGGACCAGCGGATGAAGCTCAACCTCGGCATCCGCCGGCGGCTCGCGCCGCTGCTCGACAACGGCCGCGACGAGATCGAGCTGATGAAGGCGATCCTGTTCTCCCTCCCGGGCTCGCCCGTCCTCTACTACGGCGACGAGATCGGGATGGGCGACAACGTCTTCCTCGGCGACCGAGACGGCGTGCGCACGCCGATGCACTGGACGGGCGACCGCAACGGCGGGTTCTCGAGCGCCGACTTCGCCCAGCTCTACCTGCCGCCGCTGATGGACCCCGTCTACGGCTACCAGGCGGTCAACGTCGAGGCGCAGCTGCGGACGCCCACCTCGCTGCTGCGCTGGATCCACCGCTTCGTCGAGCTGCGCAAGCAGCATCCGGTCTTCGGGCTCGGGACCTACGAGCCGCTGCAGCCGTCCAACTCGCGGATCTTCGCCCACGTCCGCCGCTGGGAAGAGGAGATCGTGCTCTGTGTCCACAATCTCGCGCGGAGCGCCCAGGCGGTCGAGCTCGACCTGGCACAGTTCGCCGGGCTGGTGCCCGAGGAGATGTTCGGTCAGACGCGCTTCCCGCCGATCGGCGAGCTGCCGTACCTGCTCACCTTCGGCGCGCGCGGCTTCTACTGGTTCCGTCTCGTGGAGGAGACGGCGTGAGGACGATCGCCGTCCAGCACCTGCTCTGCAGGCTTCCCGAGGAGGAGCTGCGGGAGTTCGTCCTGGCCCAGCGCTGGTACGGCTCGAAGTCGGAGGAGGTCGCCCACGTGCGGGTGGTCGACGCCTTCCCGCTGCGGGACCAGATCGAGCCCCTGCTCGCGATCGCGGTCGTCGAGGTGCGCTTCCAGTCGGGCATGCACGCGCTCTACAACGTCCCGCTGGGGCTGCGGCGGAGCGCCGAGGGGTTCGCCGAGGTCGACGGCTGGACCGCGTTCGACGCGCTCGAGGACGCCGAGCTCGTGCTCGAGCTCGTCGGGCTGATCCGCTCGCAGGCGAGCGTCGAGCACGAGGGGGGCGAGCTGCGCTTCTGCACGGTCGACGGGGTGGCCGAGGGGCCGGAGCCGGCCGCCGTGCGGCCGATGGGCAGCGAGCAGTCGAACTCGTCGGTCGTGCTCGACGAGCAGCTCGTGCTCAAGCTCTACCGCAAGCTCGAGGCCGGCGTGAACCCCGAGCTCGAGCTACTGCGCTTCCTCACCGAGCGCGGCTTTCCGGCGATCGCGTCGCTGGAGGGCTGGGCGGCGCACGTGGGCCAGCCGCTCGACGCGACCCTCGCGATCCTGCAGGACTACGTGCCGGTGCGCGACGACGGCTGGACGCTGGCGCTGCGTGACCTCGAGGCGGACGGCAACGGCTTCTCCCCCCTCGCGCACCGACTCGGGGAGGTCACGGGGGCCATGCACAGCGTGCTGGCCTCGGACTCCACCGACCCCGCCTTCGCGCCCGAGGAGCCGAGCGCGGAGATGCTGGCGCTGACCGTGGCCCGGATCGACGAGGAGATCGAGCAGGTGTTCGGCTCCCTTCCGGAGGACCCGGCGCTGGAGCCGATCGCGGGGCGCGGGGACGAGCTGCGCGACCGCCTGCAGGCGATCGGCCAGAGCGGCTCGCTCGGCCGGCTGATCCGCCACCACGGCGACTACCACCTCGGCCAGGTGCTGTGGACCGAGGACGAGGACTGGGTCGTGCTCGACTTCGAGGGCGAGCCCGCGCGGCCGCTCTACGAGCGCCGGCACAAGCGCTCGCCGCTGCGCGACGTCGCGGGGATGCTGCGCTCGTTCTCCTACGCGGCCAGCGCCTCGTCGCTCGAGCGCGGGGTCGAGCCGCCCCCGGGCTGGGAAGGCGAGGTGCGCACCGAGTTCCTCGCCGGCTACCTCGACGAGGTGGATGCGTCCCTCGTTCCGAGCAACGGCACGCTCGAGCGGCGGCTGCAGCTGTTCGAGCTCGAGAAGGCGCTCTACGAGCTGCACTACGAGCTCGGCCACCGCCCCGACTGGGTGCGCGTCCCGGTCGCGGGAATCCTCCAGCTCCTGGACGAGCCCGAATGAACGAGGTCGAGCAGCTCGTCGCCGGCCGGATCGCCGACCCGCACCACCTGCTCGGTGCGCACCCGCGCGACGGGGGCGTGGTCGTGCGAGCCTGGCGGCCCGACGCGCGGGCCGTGGTCGCGCGACCCGAGAACGCACCGCCGGTCGAGCTCGAGCTGCGCCACCCGGCGGGCCTGTTCGAGGGCTTCGTCCCCGACGCCGACGCCCCGCTCAGCTACGAGCTCGAGGTCAGCTACCCGGACGGCAACACCTTCACCCTGCGCGACCCGTATGCGTTCGCGCCGACCCTGGGCGAGCTCGACCTCCACCTTGCGGGCGAAGGGAGCCACGAGCGGATCTACGAGCGCCTCGGCGCGCACGCGCGCGAGGTCGCGGGCGTCGCCGGCACCGCCTTCGCGGTCTGGGCGCCGAATGCGAGCGCCGCCGGCGTCGTGGGCGACTTCAACGGCTGGGACGGGCGGCTCAACCCGATGCGCAGCCTCGGCGCCTCCGGCATCTGGGAACTGTTCGTCCCCGGGCTCGCCGAGGGCGAGCGCTACAAGTACGAGCTCAAAGGGCCCGACGGCCGGCTGCTGCCGCTGAAGGCGGACCCGTACGCGCTCGCCGCCGAGGTTCCGCCCGCGACCGCCTCGCGCGTCTACCGCTCCCGCCACGACTGGCGCGACGAGGAGTGGCTCGAGCGGCGCCGTGCGCAGGAGCCCCTGCGCGGGCCGATGTCGATCTACGAGGTGCACCTCGAGTCGTGGCGGCGCAACCCGCTCGAGGGCAACCGCCCGCTCACCTACCGGGAGCTCGCCGACGAGCTCGCCGACTACGCGACCGACCTCGGCTTCACCCACGTCGAGCTGCTGCCGGTGATGCACCACCCGTTCCCAGGCTCCTGGGGCTACCAGGTGACCGGCTACTTCGCGCCGACGCCGCGGCTGGGCGAGCCGGACGATCTGCGGGCCTTCGTCGACCGCCTGCACGGCCAAGGGCTCGGGGTGATCCTCGACTGGGTGCCGGCGCACTTCCCGCGCGACGAGTGGGCGCTCGCGCAGTTCGACGGCACGGCTCTCTACGAGCACGCCGACCCGCGGCGGGGCGCGCATCCGGACTGGGGCACGCTCGTCTTCAACCTCGGCCGCAACGAGGTCAGGAACTTCCTGCTCGCGAACGCGCTCTTCTGGCTGCGCGAGTACCACGCCGACGGCCTGCGGGTGGACGCCGTCGCCTCGATGCTCTACCTCGACTACTCGCGCGAGGCCGGCGAATGGGTGCCGAACGAGTTCGGCGGCAACGAGGATCTCGACGCGGTCGACTTCCTACGCCGCTTCAACGAGCTCCTGTACGGGCACGAGCCGGGAGTGATCAGCGCGGCCGAGGAGTCGACGGCGTGGCCTGGTGTCTCGCGGCCGACGTACCTCGGCGGGCTCGGCTTCGGCTTCAAGTGGAACATGGGCTGGATGCACGACACGCTGGACTACTTCCGGCGCGAGCCCGTGCACCGGCGCTTCCACCACCACCAGCTGACCTTCAGCCTGATGTACGCCTTCTCCGAGAACTTCGTGCTTCCGCTCTCGCACGACGAGGTCGTGCACGGGAAGCGCTCGCTGCTCTCGAAGATGCCGGGCGACCGCTGGCAGCAGCTCGCGAACCTGCGCTCGCTCTACGCCTACATGTGGGCGCACCCGGGCAAGAAGCTGCTCTTCATGGGCGGCGAGCTGGCGCAGGAGCGGGAGTGGGATCACGCGGGCAGCCTCGACTGGCACCTGCTCGAGCAGGCCGGCCACTCGGGCGTGCAGTCGCTCGTGCGAGACCTGAACCGGCTCTACCGCGACGAGCCCGCCCTGCACGAGGTCGACTTCGACCCGGCCGGCTTCCGCTGGCTGGAGCCGAACGACGCCGACGCGAACGTGCTCGCCTTCGCACGGCTTCCCGAGGGCAAGGGCCGGCCCCTCGTCTGCGTCTGCAACCTCTCGCCGGTGCCCCGCGAGGGCTACCGGCTGGGCCTGCCCCGCGGCGGTCGCTGGCGGGAGCTGCTGAACACGGACTCGACCTTCTACGGCGGGTCCGACGTGGGCAACCTCGGCGTGATCCGCGCGGACGGGCCTCCCTGGCACGAGCAGCCGCAGTCGGCGGAGCTGCGGCTGCCGCCGCTCGCCGTCGTCTGGCTGGTGCCGGCGTGACGGTCGCGACGCTGGAGGCCCTCGGCGCGATCCCGCTCGCAGAGGGTGGTACGCGCCTCCGCGTCTGGGCGCCCGATGCCCGGAGCGTCCGCGTCGACGGCCGGGCGCTCGCGCGCGGCGAGGGCGGCGTCTGGGAGGCCGAGCTCGAGCTCCCCGCCGGCACGGACTACCTGGTCGAGCTCGACGGCGCGGAGTGGCCCGACCCGTGCTCGCGCTGCCAGCCCGAGGGCGCTCGCGGGCCCTCGCGCGTCGTGGACACGAGCGCCTTCCGCTGGAGCGACGACGGGTGGCCGGGCCTCTCGCTCGACGAGCTCGTGCTCTACGAGCTGCACGTCGGCGCGTTCAGCGACGAGGGCACCTTCGACGGGGTCATCCCGCACCTCGCCGGGCTGCGCGAGCTCGGCGTGACCGCGATCGAGCTGATGCCGGTGGCGACCTTCCCGGGCCGGCGCGGCTGGGGCTACGACGGGGTCTACGCCTACGCGCCGCACCCGGCCTACGGCGGCCCCGAGGGTCTGCAGCGCCTCGTCGACGCGGCCCACGCCGTCGGCCTGGGCGTGATCCTCGACGTCGTCTACAACCACCTCGGCCCGGGCTCCGAGGCGATCGCCGCCTTCGGCCCCTACCTCACCGGCCGGCACGAGACCTTCTGGGGCGACGCGATCGACTACTCGCAGCGCGGCGCGCGCGAGTGGGCGATCGGCAACGCCTGTATGTGGGTGGGCGACTACCACGTCGACGGGCTGCGGCTCGACGCGACGCACGCGGTCTTCGACGACTCGCCGCGGCACGTGCTCGCCGAGCTCGCCGAGCGGGTACGCGAGGAGAATCCGCGCGCGCTCGTGATCTCCGAGATGGAGCCAGGCGACCGCCGGCCGATCGAGGAGTGGGGCCACGACGCGCAGTGGTCCGACGGCCTCCACCACCAGCTCCACGCGCTCCTGACCGGGGAGCGCGAGGGCTACTACGAGCCGTACGGCTCCCTTCAGGGGCTCGCCGAGGAGCTGCGGCGAGAGCCGGCCGAGCGGCTCGTCGTCTACGCCCAGAACCACGACCAGGTCGGCAACCGCGCGCTCGGCGACCGGCTCCCGCGCGGGGCGCTGCGCGTCGCGGCCGGGTGCGTGCTCTTCGCGCTGCAGACGCCGCTGCTCTTCATGGGCCAGGAGTACGGCGAGGAGCGCCCGTTCCGGTTCTTCACCGACCACGACGACCCGGCGGCCGCCCAGGCGGCGCGGGCGGGCCGCAGGCGCGAGTTCGAGGGCTTCTCCGCCTTCTCCGGCGACGGCGTGCCCGACCCGCAGGACGCGGCCACCTTCGAGCGCTCGAAGCTCGACCGCTCGCACCCGGACGAGGAGCTGCGAGACCTCCACCGCGAGCTGCTCGCCCTGCGCCGGGAGCTGCCGCGCGAGGTCGAGGTCGAGGTGGACGAGCGGACGCGCACGCTTACCGCGCGGCGAGGCGCGGTCGAGCTGCACGCGGACTTCGCCAACGCGACCGTCGAGCTGCGCCGGTGAGGCAGGTCTGGCCGGGCGCGCCGTTCCCCCTCGGCGCGACCTGGGACGGCGAGGGGACGAACTTCTCGCTCTTCAGCGAGCACGCCGAGCGCGTCGAGCTCTGCTTCTTCGACGACGACGGCGGCGAGGAACGCGTGCCGCTCGTCGAGCGCACCGCCTACAACTGGCACGGCTACCTCCCCGGGGTCGGCCCGGGCCGGCGCTACGCCTACCGCGTCCACGGGCCGTACGACCCCGCGCGCGGCCACCGGTTCAACCCGAGCAAGCTCCTGATCGACCCGTACGCGAAGGCGGTCGAGGGCGCCGTCGACTGGGCGGCCGGCAACGTCCTGCCGTACGTCCCGACCGGGGCCGACGACGCCGACCTCGAGCCCGACGACGAGGACGACGCGGCCGCGATCCCGAAGTGCGTGGTGGTCGACCCGTCCTTCGACTGGGAGGGCGACGAGCAGCTGAACACGCCGTGGACCGCCACAGTCATCTACGAGGCCCACGTCAAGGGCTTCACCCAGCGTCTCGGCCCGCTGCGAGAGGAGCTTCGAGGCACCTACGCCGGCCTCGCGAGCGACGAGGCGATCGAGCACCTGCGCTCGCTCGGTGTGACGGCCGTCGAGCTCCTGCCCGTGCACCACATCGCCGACGAGAGCTTCCTCGTCGAGCGGAGCCTGACGAACTACTGGGGCTACAGCTCGATCGGCTTCCTCGCCCCGCACGCGCTCTACTCGGCGAGCGGCACCGGCGGCGAGCAGGTGCGCGAGTTCAAGGGCATGGTGAAGGCCCTCCATCGCGCGGGGATCGAGGTGATCCTCGACGTCGTCTACAACCACACGGCCGAGGGCAACCACCTCGGGCCGATGCTCGCCTTCCGCGGTGTCGACAACGCCTCGTACTACCGGCTCTCGCCCGAGGACCCGCGCCACTACGTCGACTTCACGGGCACCGGCAACTCGCTCAACCCGGTGCATCCGAGCGTCCTGCGGCTGATCATGGACTCTCTGCGCTACTGGGCGACCGAGTGCCACGTCGACGGCTTCCGCTTCGACCTCGCTGCCGCGCTCGCGCGCGAGTTCTGGGACGTGAACCGGCTCTCGGCCTTCTTCGACGTCATCCACCAGGACCCGGTGCTCTCGCAGGCGAAGCTGATCGCCGAGCCGTGGGACGTCGGGCCCGGCGGCTACCAGGTCGGCAACTTCCCCGTGCTCTGGACGGAGTGGAACGGGCTCTATCGCGACACTGTGCGCGACTTCTGGCGCGGAGCCACGAACGGCGTCGGCGACTTCGCCGCGCGGCTCACCGGCTCGAGCGACCTCTACGCCGAGGACGGCCGGCGGCCGGTCGCGTCGATCAACTTCGTCACCGCCCACGACGGCTTCACCCTGCGCGACCTCGTCTCCTACAACGAGAAGCACAACGAGGCGAACCTCGAGGACAACCGGGACGGCACCGACGACAACCGCTCGTGGAACTGCGGTGTTGAGGGGGAGACCGACGACCCCGCCGTGCTCGAGCTGCGCCGGCGGCAGCAGCGCAACTTCCTCGCGACGCTGTTGCTCTCCCAGGGCGTGCCGATGCTGCTCGGCGGCGACGAGCTGTCGCGCACGCAGCAGGGCAACAACAACGCCTGGTGCCAGGACAACGAGCTCTCCTGGTTCGACTGGGACCTCGACGACGACGGGCGTGAGCTGCTCGAGTTCACGCGGCGCCTGATCTTCATGCGCCGCCACCACCCGGTCTTCCGACGCCGCTACTTCCTGCAGGGCGCGAGCGTCACGGGCTCCGGGCTGCCCGACGTCTGGTGGTTACGGCCCGACGGGCGGCGCATGACGCGGCGCGACTGGGAGAACGGCGAGCTGCGGACGCTCGGGATGTTCCTGAACGGCGACGAGCTGCACGAGACGACCTCGCGCGGCGAGCCGATCGGCGACGAGTCGTTCCTGCTGCTCTTCAACGCCCACTACGAGCCGGTCGCGTTCCAGCTCCCGGCGAGGCGCTTCGGGGCGCGCTGGAAGCTCGAGCTCTCCACCGCCGAGCCGCACGCGGAGGAGCGCTCGTTCGCGGCGCGCGAGCCCGTCGAGGTCGAGGCGCGCTCGCTGGTCGTCCTGCGCCGCGGCTGGTGACGGACTTTCGCGCGCTCTACCGGCTGCAGCTCGGGCCGGGCCTCTCGTTCGCCGACGCGAGGCGGCTCGTGCCGTACCTACGCGAGCTCGGGGTCAGCCACCTCTACCTCTCGCCGTCGCTGCAGGCGCGGCCCGGATCGGCGCACGGCTACGACGTCGTCGACCCGACCCGCGTCTCGGAGGACCTCGGCGGCGAGGAGGAGCTGCGCGCGCTCTGCCGCGAGGCGCCCGGGGTCGTGCTCGACGTTGTGCCGAACCACATGCTCGCCGACGAGGCGAACCCCTTCTGGGCAGACGAGGAGCTGCGCGCCCGTTTCTTCGACGTCGACCCGGAGACGGGCGCGCATCGCCGCTTCTTCACGGTCGACGAGCTCGCCGGGGTGAAGGTCGAGGACCCAGAGGTCTTCGAGGCGACCCACCGCAAGGTCCTCCAGCTCGCGCGCGAAGGGGTGATCGACGGCGTGCGTGTGGACCATCCGGACGGGCTGGCGAACCCGCGTAAGTACCTCGAGCGGCTGCGCGCCGAGGGCCTCGAGCACGTCTGGGTCGAGAAGATCCTCGAGCCCGGCGAGAAGCTGCGCGACTGGCCGGTCGAAGGGACGACCGGCTACGAGTTCCTGAACGACGTCGCCGGCCTGTTCGTCGACCCGGCCGCGGAGGAGGTGCTCACCTCGCTCTACCGCGAGGTCTCAGGCGAGTCGCGCCCGTTCGCTGAGGTCGCGGCCGAGGCGAAGCTCGAGCAGGCGCGGTCGGACTTCCGGCCCGAGGTCGAGCGGCTGCGGGGGCTGCTCAACGAGCCGGGGCTGGAAGAGGCGCTCGCCTCGTTCCGCGTCTACCGCACCTACGTCGAGCCGGAAAGGGGGCGGGTGGAGGAGGCCGACCGCGAGGAGGTCGAGCGGGCGGGCCTCGGCGAGCGGCTGGCGCGCGTGCTCCTGCTCGAGGAGGCCGGCCACGAGGAGTTCGTCACGCGCTTCCAGCAGACGACCGGGGCCGTCATGGCCAAGGGCGTCGAGGACACGGCCTTCTACCGCTACAACCGGCTGCTGGCGCTGAACGACGTGGGCGGCGACCCCGGCCGCTTCGGGCTCTCGCTCGACGAGTTCCACGCGGCGCAGGCGAGGCGGCCGCCGAACGGGCTGCTCACGACCTTCACGCACGACTCGAAGCGCTCGGGCGACGTGCGCGCGCGCCTCGCGGCGCTCACCTGGATCCCGGACGAGTGGGCCACCCTCGTGGCGCGGCTCGGCGTCGAGGGCGACGACGAGTACCACGTGCTTCAGACCGTCGTCGGCGCCTGGCCGCTGGAACCGGAGCGGCTCGACGCCTACGTGGAGAAGGCGCTGCGCGAGGGCAAGCGCACCTCGAGCTGGGCCGAGCCCGACGAGCGGGCCGAGCGCCGCGTCCGCGACTACGGCCGCTCCCTGCTGGAGCACCCGGAGGTCGAGCGCTTCGTCGAGCGCGTGCGGCCGCTGGGGCGACGGATCGCGCTCGGCCAGCTGCTGCTGAAGCTGACGAGCCCGGGCGTCCCCGACCTGTACCAGGGCGACGAGCTGGAGGTGCTCGCGCTCGTCGACCCGGACAACCGTCGGCCCGTGGACTGGGAGCGGAGCAGGCGCGCGCTCGGGGACGGGTCGGACCCGAAGCTCGTGCTCACGCGGAGGGCGCTCGAGCTGCGGGCCCGCCGCCCGGGTGCGTTCGCCGGGGGCTACGAGCCGCTCGAGCTCGGCCCGGACGTTTGCGCCTTCACCCGCGGTGGGGAGGTCCTGATCGTGGTCCCCCTCCGCGACGTCGAGCTCCCCGACCCGGGCCCGGGCTGGCGCGAGGTCGCTCCGGGCCTGTACGAGCGATGAGCCCGCGACGCGCCTGGACGGTGGCCTGGGTCGGCGGCTCGGTGCTCGGCGTCGCCAACGGCGCGCTTCGCGAGCTTGCCCTCAAGGCTCGCCTCGGCGAGCGCACCGCGCACCAGCTCTCGGCGGTCTCGCTCTGTGCCCTCCTCGGCGGCTACTTCACGCTGCTGCAGCGGTGGCGGCCGATCCCGACCCGGCGCGAGGCGCTCGAGATCGGCGCGAGCTGGGCCGCTCTGACCGTCGCGTTCGAGTTCGGGTTCGGCCGCGCGGTCGAGCGCAGGCCCTGGGAGGAGCTGCTGGCCGACTACGACCTGCGGAACGGGCGGATCTGGCCGCTCGTCCTCGCCTGGATCGCGGCCGGCCCCGTCGTGACGCGCGAGCTCAGTGGACGACGATCGGCCGGCTGAACGTGTTCGAGGGCAGCCAGGCGATGCGGAAGCGCGTGCCCGCGCGCGCGTAGACGACGCGGCTGTACGAGCCGCCGGCGTTCGTCAGCGCCGGGCGCCCGGAAGCGACCCAGCGTCCGCGCACGAAGCGCTCGAGGACGTACTGCCGTCTGCCGGTACCGGGCCGCACCTGGCCCCAGATCGTCGTCCGCAGGCCGCGTCGCGCCGCCTCGACGATCGGCAGCCGGTAGGAGTTGAAGGAGGGCTTGACCACGCCGGTCGCCGTCAGCAGCCCGCTCTGCCAGCCGTTCAGCCGCTGCTCGTCCTGCACCATGAACTGCACGAGCATGTCGACCGACGGCGCGCTCTCGACCCGCAGCGCGGACTCGGCGACGTACTGCGCCTGCTGCGCCCACGAGACCCCGAACGGATCGGGCGGGTTCGTCTGGTTGCCGTACTCCGTCAGCCAGACGCGCTTCGGCCCGAAGTCCCGCCGCACCTCCCGGAGGAGCTTCGGCAGGTTCGCCAGGGTGTAGACCCCCCTGCAGTAGCGGCAGACTCCGCGGGCGAAGCCGAACGGCCGCTCCCCCCGCGTGATCGGGTACGGGTGGTGCGAGTACGCGTCCAGGCGCGCGTGGGCCGCGCGCATCCCGCGCATGAACGCCATCGGCGACAGCCCTCCGACGGTCCCGCGAGGCGAGGTCGCTCCGCCCGCGACGCGGTTCGCCGGGTTCGCCGCGTGCAGGGCGAGATAGGCCGGGTTGAGCAGGCGCTGCACGTAGAGGCGGGGCGAGGCCGGGCTGAGGAACGACGCCAGGTTCGGCTCGTTCCAGATCTCCCACAACCGCAGCCACGGATAGCGCCGCGCGGCCGCGGTCGCGAAGGCCGCCAGCGCGCTCTTGCTCGTCGGGACGCCGTTCGAGTGCTTGCCGCCGTTGGCCCAGGCCGGCACGCGGTAGAAGGTCGCCAGCACCGAGATCCCGTGCGCGTGCAGGGCTCCGAGCACCGCGTCGGTGGCCCTCCAGTCGTAGGCCGGGTCTGCCGGGTCGGCGGGGTGGCGCGGCTTCCTCGGCGCGATCTGCCGCCAGCTGAGCATGTAGCGGACGAGCCTCGCGCCGAGTGCGTCGAGCGTCGCCACACGCGCCTGAAGCTGCGGGCCCGGGGAGAGGTACGCGTCGTCCGAGATGCCGAAGCGGACGGACGGGGAGGCCGCCGCAGCCGGCGGGAAGGCCGAGACCAGGGCCGCGGCCGCGAGAGCGGCGGCGAGCGCGAGCTTCTTCACCTCTCCATGGTGGCTCCGGCAGTGGAGGAGCGGGTAAGGCTCCTGTAAAAATCTAGTGCACGACGATCGGGCGGCTGGAGACGCGCTCGCGAGAGACGGCTCCGGCCGGGTAGTAGAGGATCCGCAGTCGCATCCCTTTCGGGGCGCGGATCACCCGCGTGTACGACCCGAAGACGTTCGTCCGGGTCGGATGGCCGATCGAGACCCAGCGCCGGCCCGCGAGCCGCTGAAGGCGGTACCAGCGCCGGCCCTTGCCAGGCCGCACCTGGCCCCAGATCGTCGTGCGCAGCCCGACCCGCCCCGACTGCACGATCGGGAGCATGAACGAGTTGAACGCGGGCTTGCTCACCCCCGCGGCCGAGAAGAAGCCGCTTTGCCAGCCCGACAGCTGTGGCTCGTCCCTGACCATGAAGTGGATCAGCACGTCGACGAAGCGGGCGCTCTTCGCCCGCACCGCGGCCTCCGCGACGTACTTCGCCTGCACCGAGCGCGAGACGCCGAACGGGTCGGGTGGGTTCGTCTGGTAGCCGTACTCCGTCAGCCAGATCCGCTTCGTGCCGAAGTCGCGGCGGACCTCCTTCAGCAGCACGGGCAGGTTCGCCAGCGTGAGCACGCCCTTGCAGTACCGGCAGACGTTGCGCGCGAACCTGTACGGTCGCTCGCCTCTCGTGACCGGATAGGGGTGGTGCGAGTAGGCGTCCAGCCGCGCGTGCGCCGCCCGCATCCCACGCATGAAGGCGACGGGCGAGAGGCCGCTCGGCGTCGGCCGCGGCGAGGTCGCGCCGCCGGCGACGCGGTTCGAGAAGCGCTCCCGCTTCAGCACCGCGTAGGTCGGGTTGAGCAGCCGCTGGACGTAGAGCCGCGGCGAGTTCGGGCTCAGGAACCGGCGCAGGTTCGGCTCGTTCCAGATCTCCCAGAGCCGCACCCACGGGTAGCGGCGGGCGACGGCGAGCCCGAAGGCCGAAAGGGAGTACTTGCTACGCGGCAGGCCGTTGGCGCCGCGGCCGCCGTTCGCCCAGGCCGGGGCGCCGAACAGCGTCACGATCACGTCGATCTTGTGCGCGTGGAGCCCCGTCAGGACCGCGTCGGCGCTCGACCAGTCGTATGCCGGGTCGCCCGGATTGACGGCGCGCCTCGGCTTCTTCCTCGCGATCTGCCGCCAGTCGACCGTGTAGCGGACGAGCTTCGCGCCGAGCCGGTCGAGCGTGTCGAGCCTGCCCTCCAGCCTCGGGCCGGGGGAGAGGTAGGCATCGTCCTGGACGCCGTAGCGGATGTACGGCGATGCCTCGGAGGTCGCCGGTAGGAGCAAGGTGACGACGGCGGCCGCGAGAGCCGCGAGCGCGGCGAGCTTCATGCGAGAACCCCCTCTGGGTCGTTTCCAGGCTGCTCTCCGATACGACGGCGCCCGGAACCGCTTTTCGGTAAGGCTCCTGTAAGAATTCCGTGTACTCGACAGCTTCTGGACATTGCAGATATGTCGCGCCGGGAGCTGAAGGCCCTCAGCCGAGCTCTCCGCCTGCTGGCGCGAGCCCGGGACGATTCCTAACCCGCCGCCGCCTGCATGCGTCGCTCCACCCCGAGCTGCGGGCGAGGCTGACGCCGAGCAAGCTGCGCGCGCTCGACCTGATCGCCGAGGGCGGAGGCCCACGCATCGGCGGGCTCGCCGACCGGCTCGGCGTCGACGACAAGACCGCGACGCGCATGGTCGACCGGCTCGAGGGCTCGGCCTCGCCGGCCGGCGAGG
>DATIFC010000078.1:0-10914 GCA_035455445.1 Gaiellaceae bacterium
CGGGCGGCCGAGCTTCAGCTTCGCCTCGAGCCCGCCCTCGGGCAGCACGTGGACAGCGTTACGAGTGAGCTCGGCAAGCCCCATTTCGCGGCGAGTCTACCGTTACAATCTCCGGCCTCTCGTGCCGCGTTCCGCCCGAAAGCCGGCGCCCAACAGGCCGCGGCGCAGGATTCGCAAGCTGCGCCTGTTCGCCCTCCTCCTGATCCTCTTCGTGCTCGGGACGCTCTCGTTTACCTTCGGGCTGGTGACGTCGGTGGCCAGCGAGATCCCCTCGCTCGACCCCGCGCGCCTGCAGGCGAAGGAGGTCGACGGTTACATCTACGACCGCAAGGGCGAGCGGGTGCTGGCCGTCCTGCGCGGCAAGCAGAGCCGCATCCTCGTCCCCTCGGACAAGATCTCGGACCGGATGAAGCTCGCGATCGTCGCGATCGAGGACAAGCGCTTCTACGAGCACCGCGGCGTCGACATCCACGGCATCTTCCGCGCGATCGTCCAGGACATCCGGCACCAGGCGGTGGTCGAGGGCGGCTCCACGATCACGCAGCAGTTCGTCAAGAACACGTACACGAAGGACCAGCGCTCGATCGCGCGGAAGCTGAAGGAGGCGGCGCTCGCGTGGCAGCTCGAGCAGCGCTGGTCGAAGGACCGCATCCTGACCGCGTACCTGAACACGATCTACTTCGGCAACGGCGCCTACGGCGTGCAGCAGGCGGCGCTGACCTACTTCCATCACGGCGCCGACAAGCTCGGCTGGGCGGAGGTCGCGCTGCTCGCGGGCATCCCGAGCGACCCGGCGCGGTACGACCCGGTGACGAACCCGACGGCGGCGCGGGAGCGGCGCGACATCGTGCTCAAGGCGCTGCGCGACCAGGGCGACATCACCGCGGCCGAGTACGTCAACGCCACCCGCGCGAAGCTCCCGCGGCCCGAGGACGTGCACCTCTCCGGCCAGCGCGGGCCGGCGCCGTACTTCACCAACTACGTCGAGCAGCAGCTGATCGACCGCTACGGCTCCGGTCGTGTCTTCGGCGGCGGGCTACGGGTGACGACGACGATCGACCTGAACGTCCAGCGCTTCGCCCGCCAGGCGATCACCAAGTGGCTGAGAGACCCGAACGGCCCCTCGGCGGCACTCGTCGCCGTCGACCCGCGCGACGGCAGGGTGCTCGCGATGATCGGCGGCAACAACTACCGCAAGAGCCAGTTCAACCTCGCCGTCCAGGGCGAGCGGCAGCCTGGCTCGTCCTTCAAGCCTTTCGTGCTGGCGACCGCGCTCAAGGACGGGATCTCACCCGACTCCGAGTTCGAGTCGGGGCCTGTGCAGATCCCGCTCGGCGACAAGGTCTGGTCGGTGCACAACTACGAGAACTCCGACCTCGGCCGGATCTCGCTGGCGACCGCCACGGAGGTCTCCGACAACACGGTCTACGCGCAGCTGACGCAGCTCGTCGGCCCGCCCGGGATCGTGAGGACGGCGCGGCGGCTCGGGATCACGAGCCCGCTGAGGAGCTACTTCGCGATCGGGCTGGGCGCCGAGGCCGTCAACCCGCTCGAGATGGCCCGCGCGTTCTCGGCGTTCGCTAACGGCGGGCGGCGTATCGACGGCGCCGCGTTCGGGAACCGCCCACGCGCGATCACGACGGTGCGCAGCGACAGCGGCCAGATGGTCGACAACAACGTCGCGATCAGACGGCCAGTCCTGACCGCGAACACTGCTGCCCTCGTCACCTCGCTCCTCCAGGGCGTCGTCCGCGCCGGCACCGGCAAGCGCGCCCAGCTCTCCGACGGCAGGCCCGTCGCCGGCAAGACGGGCACGACCGAGAACTACGGCGACGCGTGGTTCGTGGGCTACACGCCGCAGCTCGTGACGGCGGTCTGGGTCGGCTACCCGACGACGCTGCGGCCGATGCTCACCGAGTACAACGGCGACCCCGTCGCCGGCGGCACCTTCCCGGCGCTGATCTGGAAGACCTTCATGGAGCGGACGCTCGGCTACCTGCACGAGCCGCCGCAGGACTTCCCGGGCATCTCGCTGCCCTACTCGGTGCCGCGAACGGTCGTCTATCGCAACGGGCAGCTCGAGCTCGACAACGGCAACTGCCACGACACCAAGCTGCTGCTCTACTTCGCCGGCGAGCGGCCCGCCCGCACGGCGAACTGCAAGGTGAACGAGGTCGAGGTGCCGCACGTCGTCGGCCGGACGATCGCCCAGGCCAGGGCGACGCTCGCAGCCCAGCCGCTGACGCCGACCTACGTCTACCGGCCGGCACGGCCGCTGCAGAGGCTCGGCGTGGTCGTGGGCCAGATCCCGGCGAGGGGAACCCTCTCCTCCTACGACAAGGTGACGCTCGTGCTGCCGAAGGCGCTGCAGGGCGCCGTCCCCAGGGTTGTGGGGCTACGGCTGGGGCGCGCGGAGGCGCGGCTGGAGCGCAACCACCTGAAGTGGAAGGTCGACGGCAACCCATCCCTCGCCGCGAAGGTGATCGGCCAGACGCCGCGCTGGGGCGTCGCGGGAAGGCGCGGCCTCGTGGTCACGCTCGTCGTGAAGCACGGCTGAGGAAGCGCGAGCCGGCCTCGACGTAGCGCCACGGCAGCTCGGCGGCGCGGGTGATGCCCACGCGGGGGCCGGCGACGATCTCGACCGGCTTGTCGTCGCCCTCGCGGAGCTCGAACGGCGGCCGGTCGAGCGGGAGGCCGTCGTGCTCGCGCGATACGCCGAGCGCCTCGCAGAGACGCCCTGGGCCGCTGCAGAGGAGGCGCGGGTCGGTGAGGCCGCGGCGCTCGCGCATCTCGTCGAGCCCGTGCGTCGGCTCGAGGGCGCGCACGAGGACGGCGCTCGCGACGCCCTCCTCCTCGCAGACGAGGTTCAGGCACCAGTGGATTCCGTACGAGCGGTAGACGTAGGCACGGCCGGGCGGGCCGAACATCGAGGCGTTGCGCTCGGTACGGCCGCGAAAGGCGTGACTCGCCGGGTCCTCGTGGTCGTAGGCCTCGACCTCGACGATCCTGCCGCCCACGCCATCGACGAGGAGGGTCGCGCCGATCAGCGCCGGCGCGACCTCGTGCACGCTGCGCGCGAACAGCTCAGCCGGGAGCGCGCGCGTCGTAGCGGGTGAAGGCCGGGACGGCAAGAGCGACCAGGACGGTACCCACCACGCAGAGCAGGCCGCCGGAGACGATCGAGAAGCGCAGGCTCGTCAGCGAGGCCACGAGGCCGGCCTCGACGTTGCCGAGCGCGGGCGTGGCGGCGACCTGGGCGAACTCGATCCCCGAGACGCGGCCGCGGAGGAAGTCCGGCGTCACGGTCCAGAGGATCGTCCCGCGCAGGACGGCGCTGACGTTGTCCGCGGCGCCGGCCGCGGCGAGCAGCAGGAGCGCGAGCCAGAGCGAGTCGGCGAAGCCGAACGCGGTGATCGCGACGCCCCAGAGCGCGGCGGCGACCGCGACGATCAGGCCCTGCCTCCGGACGTGCCCGATCCAGCCGGAGAGGAGCGAGGACGTGAGCGCGCCCGCGTAGGGAGCCGCGTACATCAGGCCGAGGATGCCGGCGCCCCCGTCGAAGCGATGGAGCGCGAGCGCCGGGAAGAGCGCGCGCGGCATGCCGAAGACCATCGCGTTCGAGTCGACGAGGAACATCCCGAGCAGCACCTTCTTGCGCCGCACGAAGCGGAAGCCCTCCGCGATCGTGCGCCGGCTCGGTCGCTCCGCGTCGTGGGCGGCGGGCAGCGCCGGCAGGCGCCAGACCGACCAGAGCGAGGCCGCGAAGGTGCCCGCGTCGAGGAAATAGGCGCCCTTCAGCCCGACCACCGCGATCAGAAGGCCTCCGAGAGCCGGGCCGGCGACGCTCGTGGTGCTGCCGTAGACGTTCTCGATCGCGTTGGCGGCGGCGAGCTCGTGCGGCTGGACGAGGCGCGGGATGACGCTGTTCATGCCGGCCACGCCGAGCGAGAAGATCGACATCGCGAGGGTCACGAGGACGTAGATCGCCCAGACCCGGGGCTGCTCGAGGCCCGCGTTGAAGCCGAACCCGAGGGCGACCAGCGCCAGCAGCACCTCCGTGACGAGCAGCATCCGGCGGCGGTCGACGGCGTCGGCGATCGCGCCGCCCACGATCGTCAGCGTCAGCAGCGGAACGAGCTCGCACAGCGAGAGCAGGCCGACCTGGAGCGTCGAGTGCGTCAGCTGGTAGAGCTGGTACGGAGCCGCGACCGCGGCGACCTCGCTGCCGAAGGTCGAGATCGTCTGGCCGACGAAGAGGCGCCGGAAGGCGGGATAGCGGCGGAGCGGACCGACGTCGATTGCCAGCCGGCGCAGCAGGCCGGGCTCGCGGATCTCCGCCGGCTCCACTAAGGCGCCGCTTGCGATGCCGACTTCAGGATGCGCGAGCGCTCGCGCGTCCGTCTGCGGTGGCGGGTCGATGCGAGCTCGTCACGCAGCAACGGTCCCGCCGCTAGAAGAGCTTCTCGGGCTCGTCGGGGCGGGCGCTGGCCTCCAGCAGTCGGCGCGCGCGGCGGCCGAGGTCGGCGAGGTCGACGCGGCCGGTCTGCGACTGCTCGGCGAGGCGCTGGGCGAGGTCGAGCGCGTCGTCGAGGAGCGGCTTGCCGATCGCCTGCTCCTGGCCCATGTCGGCGAGGATCGTGCGCTCCGTGCGCGAGGCGACGATCGGCTCGGACACGCCCTCGACCCAGACGAGGGTCCGGCGCCCGTGCCCGCGGCGCTCGTCGCGGATCGGCTCGATCGCGTAGATCTTGTCCGCGCGCGCGTACTTGCCGAAGCCGAGGAAGACCATCCGGGTGCCGTCCGCCACGCAGGGATTATCGCGCCGACGCGGGACGTGACCGCGACCGCCTGCTGTTCACGCGCGCCCGCGGGACCTGACCCCCACCCAGGGTGGGCCTTTCGACCCGCCTCCCTCGCGGCTGAGGCTAGCTCGTTCCGGCGCGCGGGTCTGTCACGGGCTCGTGCCGGAGGAGTGCCGGTTCGTCCACGAGCGAGCGCTAGAGCGCGGCGCGAAGGGCCTCGACCACGCGCTCCTGGTCGCCGGCCTCGAGCTGGGGGTAGAACGGCAGCGCGAGCGTCCGGGCCGCCACCTCCTCGGCGACCGGGCACACGCCCTCGGAGAACCCGTACGCCTCGCGCATGTACGGCTGCAGGTGCACGCAGGGCACGTACTCGGCCGTCCCGATCCCGGCGGCGCGGAGCTCGGCCATCACCCGCGCGCGGTCGACGCCGGCCGGGAGCGCGACCACGTACACGAACCACGAGCGCCGGTGGTCGGGGTCGTCCGCGCAGAGCGGCTCCACCTCGACGTCCTCCAGCAGCCGGCCGTAGCGCTCCGCCGCCGCAGCGCGCAGCTCCAGCAGCCGGTCGAGCTTCTCGAGCTGCCCGATCCCGATCGCCGCCTGCACGTCCGTCCAGCGGTAGTTGAACCCGACGCGCACGTGGTGGAACCACGCGCCGCCCTCGTAGTCGCGGCCCTGGTTGCGCAGGCTGCGCACGAGCCGCCACTCCTCCTCGGAGTGCGTGAAAACCACTCCGCCCTCGCCTGTCGCCACCTGCTTGTTCGGGTAGAAGCCGAACACGCCCGAGGGCCCGTGCGAGCCGATCCGGCGCCCCTTGTACTCGGCGCCGAGCGCCTCGGCGGCGTCCTCGATCAGCGCGAGCCCGTGCCGCTCGCAGACGGCTCGGATCTCGTCGAGCTCGCACGGGTACCCGAACATGTCCACTGCCACGACGGCCCTCGTGCGCGGCGTGATCGCGGCCTCCACCGCCGCCGGGTCGAGGTTCAGCGTCCGCGGGTCGACGTCGGCGAAGACGGGCGTCGCGCCCTCGAAGACGAAGCAGTTCGCGCTCGCGGCGAACGAGATCGGCGAGGTGATCGCCTCGTCGCCCGGCCCGAGGCCCACGATCCGGGCGAGCAGGTGCAGCCCGGCGGTGCCGCTCGACACCGCGGCGACGTACGGCGCCCCGATCCGCTCCGCGAGCAGCTCCTCGAAGCGGTCGATCGTCGGCCCGAGCGACAGCCGCCCCGAGCGGAGCACCTCGAGGACGAGCTCCTCCTCCCGCTCGTCCAGCAGCGGCCGGGCGAGCGGTATCTCCTTGACGCCGGTGCTCAAGCTTCGGCGGGCGCGGGCGTGGCGAAGTCGAGCCACTGGGCCCAGCGCTCGCTGCGACCTCGCGCGGTGTCCAGGTACGCCTCCTGGATCTCGAGCGTGATCGGCCCCACGCCGATCTCGACGTCGTCCACGGCGCGCAGCGGTGTCACCTCGGCCGCGGTGCCGCTCATGAACGCCTCGTCGGCGAGGTAGAGGTCGGAGCGGATAAGCAGCTTCTCGTGGACGGTGTAGCCGAGGTCCTGGGCGATCTGGATCACCGTGTCGCGCGTGATCCCGGGCAGGATGGAGGTCGCGAGATCGGGCGTGTACAGCTCGCCGTCCTTGACGAGGAAGACGTTCTCGCCCGAGCCGTCGGCGACGTAGCCCGCGC
Source organism: Gaiellaceae bacterium (assembly GCA_035455445.1). Taxonomy (GTDB): domain Bacteria; phylum Actinomycetota; class Thermoleophilia; order Gaiellales; family Gaiellaceae; genus AC-32. Next base: position 6,487 of record DATIFC010000078.1, read on the forward strand.
CGGTGAGCAGGATCGCCTCGTCGTAGCCGGCGCGGTTCGCCTCGGTCACGGCCAGCATCGAGTTGAGGTAGACCCCGGTCGCCTTCGCGGCGTGCGGGATCACGTTCGGACCGATGCGCTCCCAGCTCGAGACCTTGGCCGCGATCCCGTTCTTGAGGCCCTCCTCGCCCAGGTAGGCGCCCCACGGCCAGCTCATGATCACGACCTCCACGGGATTGCCGACGGCGGAGACCCCGAGCTCGCCGTAGCCGAAGAACGCGATCGGCCTCAGATAGCACTCGGGGAGGCCGTTCGCGGCGATCAGCTCGTGGCAGGCGGAGCGCAGCTCCTCGACGGAGTAGCCGAGCTCCATCTGCAGCAGGCGCGCCGAGTTCTCGAAGCGCTTGAGGTGGTCGGTCAGCCGGAAGACGGCCGTGCCCTTCTCGGTCTCGTAGGCCCGGATGCCCTCGAAGACACCCGAGCCGTAGTGCAGGCCGTGCGAGCCGACGTGGATCCGGGCGTCGGCCCAGTCGACGAGCTCTCCGTTCATCCAGATCTTCTCGGTCTCGCGCATGCGGCGACCTCCTCTCAGGTCTGATGGTAAGGGGCCTGCTCGACGACGTCCATCGGACGCGCGCGCGAGAGGCGGAGCAGCTCGGTCGGGCTCAGTGCGGCCATGTGCCTGTCGGAGCCCGCTCCCACCCACAGCAGCGGCTGCGACAGGAGCGTGCGCTCGACGAAGACCGCGGAGACGCGCGGCAGCGGGAACGGGCACACCGCCCCCGGCTCGAAACCGGTCGCGTCGCGTACCTCCTCGCTGCCCGCGATGCGCGCGAAGCGCGCGCCGGCGGCGCGAGCGATCTTGCCGGAGTCGGCACGGCGGTCTCCGGGTACCAGCGCCACCACGGAGCGCCCGTCGCAGTCGAACACCAGCGACTTGACGATCTGGGCGAGCTCGCAGCCCGCCGCGCGGGCTGCGTCCTGCGCGGTCGGAGTCCCCTCCGGGAACTCCTCCAGCCGCACCTCCGCACGGGCCTCGCGCAGGTAGGAGGACACGCGCTCGACGGCCTCCGGCCACTCCTTGGTCGCCACGGCCGAAGCGTACCCCCGCAACCTCGGGCCGGGCTTCGCCGTTCTACCGGCGATGGCTCCCCGGTCAGAGATTGCCCGCAACGAGGCGTTCTTCCGCGCCGTGAACGAAGGCATCGCCGAGGCCTCCGAGCGCTTCGAGTCGGAGCACGCGGAGTTCCTCTGCGAGTGCGGCGACCCCGGCTGCACGCGCCGCATCGAGGTCCCCCTCAACGAGTACGAGCGCGTCCGCGAGCACCCGACCCGCTTCCTCGTCCGCCACGGCCACGTCGCGCCCGAGGTGGAGGAGGTCGTCCAGCGGCGCCGACGCTACGCGATCGTCGAGAAGATCGACCGCGTCGCCTCTGCGGTCGTGCGGCGGCTCAACCCGCGCCCAGCCTGATCACGCGCGCGTCGTCGAAGCCCTGCTCGCGCACGGCCCGGACGAGCTCGGCCGGCGGCTCGCCGTCGAGCGAGAGCGCCATCAGCGCCTTGCCGCCGCGACGGGTGCGGGAGACCGCCATGTTCGCGATGTTGACGCCCGCCTCGCCGAAGAGCGTGCCGACGCGGCCGATCACCCCGGGCACGTCGTCGTAGCGGAAGAAGACCATCAGCGGCGCGAGCTCCATCTCGAGCTCGAAGCCGAGCGCGTTCACGAGCCAGTGGCGGTTCTCGTTGCCGATGATCGTCCCCGCCGCGCGGATCCGCTCGCCGTCGGACGTGATCTCGACGCGTACGAGGTTCGTGAAGTCGCGCGAGGCGCGCCGCCGCTCCTCTGCCACCTCGATCCCGCGCTCGGCCGCGATCACCGGCGCGTTGACGTAGTTGACGGGCTGGTCGCTGCGGCCCTGGAAGGCGCCGTTCAGCGCCGCGACGGTCAGCAGGCGCGTGTCGTAGCCCGAGAGCGCACCGTAGTAGGAGAGCGTGATGCGCTCGGCGCGCCCCTCGGCGAGCTCCATCGCCAGCCGCCCGAGCCGCGCGGCGAGCGGCACGAACGGACCGAGCACCTGGAGGTCCTCCGCGCCGATCGAGGGGATGTTCACCGCGTTCGTGACTACGGCGCCCTCGAGGGCCGCCGCGACCTGCTCGGCGACGATCACCCCGGCTCGGTCCTGGGCCTCCTCGGTCGAGGCGGCCAGGTGCGGCGTGGCGACGACGTTGTCCAGCTGGAGCAGCGGGCCCGAGTACGGCTCCTTCGCGTAGACGTCCACCGCGGCCGCCGCGAGCCTGCCCGAGCGCAGCGCCTCGACGAGCGCCTCCTCGTCGACGAGCTCGCCGCGCGCGGCGTTGATCACGCGCGCGCCCTGCGGCAGCTTCGCGATCGCCTCGCGGTCGAGGAAGCCGCGCGTCTCCGGCGTGAGCGGCAGATGCAGCGTCAGGAACTCGGCGACGGCCAGCACCTCGTCCGCGCTCTCGCGGCGCTCGGCGCCGAGCTCGCGGAAGCGCTCTTTCGCGACGAACGGGTCGTGCGCGACGACGCGCATCCCGAGGCCGAGGGCGCGCCGGGCAACCTGCTGGCCGATGCGGCCGAAGCCGAGCACGCCGAGCGTCTTGCCCTCGAGCTCGACCCCTCCCCACGCCGAGCGCTCCCAGCGCCCCTGCTTCAGCGCCGCGTGGGCCTGCGGGATGTTGCGCGCGAGCGCGACGAGCAGGCCGACTGTGTGCTCGGCGGCCGAGGTGACTGTCGACTCGGGCGCGTTGGCGACGACGATGCCGCGGCGGGTGGCGGCCTCGACGTCGACGTTGTCGACGCCCACGCCGGCGCGGCCGATCACCTTCAGCCGCTCCGCCCGCTCGAGCAGGTCGGCAGTCAGCTTCGTCGCCGAGCGGATCACGATCGCGTCGTAGCCGCCGATCGTCTCGGCGAGGTCGCCGTTGGCGTCCACGTCGACGTCGAAGCGCTCGCGCAGCAGCTCCACCCCTGCGTCGGCGATCTGCTCCCGGACGAGGACCCGGGGTCGCGTCACACCGGGGTCTGCTCGAACGCCTCGAGAGCGCGGGTCACCGCGGCGCCGCGCTCGATCTCGGCGCCCAGCTCGACGAGCGCGAGCTCGACCGCCGCGAGCGCGGTGGTGATGTCGAAGACGTCGTAGTAGCCGATGTGGCCGATGCGGAAGATCTTCCCCTTCAGCTCGCCCTGCCCGGGCGCGAGCGTGACCCCGTGGCGGTCGCGCAGCAGCAGCACGAGCTCGTCGGAGTCGACGCCGTCGGGCGCGCGCGCGGCGGTGACGACAGCCGAGCCGTCGTCGTCGGGCGACGAGAGCTCGAGTCCCATCGCCTTCAGGCCCTCGCGGCAGGCGCGGCCCAGGCGGCGGTGCCGGTCGAAGGCGGCCTCGAGCCCCTCCTCCAGCAGCATCCCGAGCGCGACGTTCAGACCGGCGACGAGCGAGACCGGCGGCGTGACGGGCGCGTCGAGGGTGGCCTGTCCCTTGCGCGTGCGCTCCCAGTCCCAGTAGAAGCGCGGCGAGGCGGCTGCGGCACAGCGAGCCCAGGCGGATTCGGAGGCGGTCACCATCGCGAGCCCCGGCGGCGTCATCAGGGCCTTCTGGGCGCCGGAAGCGACGACGTCGAGGCCCCAGGCGTCGGTCTCGAGCGGCACCGCCCCGAGGCTCGAGACGGCGTCGATCGCGCTCAGCGCCCCGGCCTCGCGAGCCGCGGCCGCGAAGGGCTGCGGGTCGAGCACGACTCCCGTCGAGGTCTCCGAGTGCGTGAAGAAGACGACCGCGGCCTCACGCTCCCGCAACCGCGCGGCGACCTCGTCGGCCGAGGGGATCTCGCCCCACGCGTGGCGGAGGTGGTCGACCTCGGCGCCGTAGGCCTTCGCGATCGCGGCCCAGCGCTCGCCGAAATAGCCCGCCGAGACGACCAGCACCGGGTCTCCGGGCGAGACGAGGTTCGCGACCGCGGACTCCATCGCGCCCGAGCCCGAGCCGCCGAAGAGCAGCACCTCCTGCTCGGTGCGGAAGACCTCGCGCAGGCGGCCGAGCGCCTCGGCGTACAGCTGCCGGTAGTCCGGGCCGCGGTGGTGGATCACGGGCTGCCCGAGCGCCGCCAGCACCTCGGGCGGCGCGGGCGTCGGGCCCGGCGTCATCAGGTAGCGCTTCTCGGCCACGTCCCGAGGGTAGCGCCTACCTGCGGCGGTGGGTCGCGAAGCTGATCACCTGCTGGAAGGTGGGCCGGTTCGTCCAGCGCATCGTCTTCGGGAGCAGGCCGCCGAAGCTGATCCGCTCGGCGTTCGCATCCGAGCGCCACTTCGCGGGGTCGGAACCCTGCGCCGCGGCCAGGGCCGTCCCGGCGGCGTCGAGCGCGCCCCAGAGCGAGGCCCGGCAGGCCGCGAGCACGCCGGCGCCGCAGTACCGGTGCGAGAACGGCCCGCTGACC
>DATIFC010000079.1:0-2554 GCA_035455445.1 Gaiellaceae bacterium
GAGCTGCGGCGAGCGCTCCTCGACGACGCGGTCGAAGAGGCCGCGCAGGAGGGCCAGCTCCGTCGCGCGGCCGACGAACCGAGTCGGCGCCGGGTGCCGGACGGCCCGCGCTCGGGCCCGTACCGCCCGCCAGGCGCGAACCGGCTTCGCCTTGCCCTTGGCCGCCACCGTGCCCGCGTCGTCGTACTCGATCGCGTCGCGGGTGGCCTCCCGGGTGGCGCCGTCGACGAGGATCCCGTTCACGGGCGCGGCCTCCTGCAGGCGGCGGCAGGTGTTGACGACGTCGCCGACCGCGAGCACGTCGCCTGCTTCGGGGCGGGCGAGCAGCCGCACGAGCACCTCGCCGGTCGTGACGCCGATGCGGACGTCGCTGCCGGTGCGGCGCCGCGCCCAGTCCCGGATGGCCAGCGCCGCCCGCACGGCCCGCTCGGGGTCGTCCTCGTGGGCGACCGGCGCGCCGAAGAGCGCGACGACGGCGTCCCCGACGAACTTCTCGACGGTACCGGAATGGCGCTCGAGCTCCTGACGCAGGTGCCGCCAGTAGGGCTCGAGCAGCGACCCGACCTCCTCGGGGTCGAGCTGCTCCGCGCGGCGCGTGAACCCGACCAGGTCGGCGAACAGGACGCTCACGACCTTGCGCTCCTCCGGGATCGCGGCGGGCGCGTCGAGGGCCGCGCCACAGGAGGGGCAGAAGCGCGCGCCGGTTGGGATCGGGCGGCCGCACGCGCAGAAGGTCGAATCCGCGTCTCCGGGCGGACCGTCCATGCCACGAGCGTCGCCCGCGGCGGACGCCGTCGCATCCGAGGAACTACTGATCGGCACGGCGCGAAACCCGACGGTCGCCGGGCTCCGCGCCGTGTCCCGAGCCTAGGAGTTGTTCGCGGTCAGCGGAGGCGTCGTCCACCCGGCCGGGTGGATCAGGTAGACGATCCCGCCGCTCGCGGGGATCCACGCCCGCTCGAACTGCTCGCGGTCGTAGACGTGCCTGACCAGCGCGTCCGTGTCGGAGGCGGGGTCGTAGGCGATCACGTTCCCGTTCGCCGTGAAGCCGCCGATCACCATCAGATGGCCGTTGGTGCTCTTGATGCCGCCGTCGAGCTTGTTCGAGTTCCACGCGACGGAGGCGACCAGCGGGATGCCCGCCTCGACGAACGGCTCAGCCTCGCGCAGGTCGTGCAGCGCGGTCACGTCCGCGACGAGGCCCCGCGAGGCCGCATACGCGGCGTTGAAAGGCCAGTTGCCGGCGCCGTTGTAGTGGTAGTCGTAGACGGCTCGGGCGGTGAAATCGACCCACGGGTCGGGGTGCGACGCTCCCAGCGCGTCCGTGACCCACTGGTACTCGCTCGGCGTCGGGGCGTAGGCCGCGCCCCAGTACCGGACGACCATCGAGGTCGACGTGGGGCTGCACCAGGCCTCGCCGCCGTTGTCGTACTGCGGGAAGTCGCCGTGGTGGATCTCCTGCGAGTACTGCGGCAGGCCGAGGTCGACCTCGCTGGTGACGGTCGACCGGCTCGGAAACCGCATCTTCTGGTTGGTCAGGTTCATCGCGACCGCGCTCAGACGCCTGAGGGTCGGAGTCGCGCTGGAGCCGGCCCGGCGGAAGAGCGTCACCCGCAGCCGGTAGGCGACCGCGGCGTGGTCCTTGGCGAAGAAGGTATCGATCGCGACGTAGCCGTCGGCGTCGCCCTGCCCGCCGACGGAAGTGCGATGGAAGTCGGAGTCGCTCGAGGACCAGCGGCCGAGGATGTACCACTTGGCCCAGTGGCCGTCGAGCATCTGCGGCTGCATCTCGACCTGGATCCACGTGCCTTCCGGCGTGGTCGCGTTCCAGGAGGCGACGAGCTCGTTGAACGGGAACGAGAGAGTCGTGTCCGGCGAGACCCATGTTCCCGACTGGTACGTGCCAGAGCCGTCGGCTCCGTCGCCGGCGTAGTTCGCGAAGGGGTCGGTGTAGGCGAAGCTGCCGAGCCCGCTCGACGCGAGCGTGACGGTCTCGCCCGAGACGGCCGTCCCGGAGATCGAGGCGTACGAGCTCAGGGGGAAGTTCTTGAAGTTGATCGGGTACGGCTGCGCGGCGAGGGCCGGGGCGCTGGCGGCGAGTGCGAGCCCGGCGGCCGCGGCGACGATGAGTAGCGCTCGAGTAATCATGGTTGCGATCCTAACGCTGTTTCTCGAAAGCGGTAAACGCCCGCTCCTGACAGGTCGCGCGAGGAGCGCGACATCGGACGCTCGGGGACTCGAGCAGGGGGGATTCTGATGAGGAAGCTTCAGATCGCCGCGGGCACGGCGTTCGCCGCGCGTGGGTCGTCGGCATCGCGCTGGCGGCCGACCGGCCGAAGCCGGACGACACGGCGGCGACGATCGCGGGGTACTTCTCGGCGCACGAGCACAAGGCGATGCTCGCGCACCTGCTGATCGCCGGCGCCGCCGGCGCCGCGATCATCGGGCTCGCCGTCTCGCTGCACCGCTTCCTGCGGGGAGCCGACGAGCGGCTCGCTCGGGTCGTGCTCGGAGCGGGGATCGCCGCCGGCCTGACGTCGGCGAGGTGCTCACC
>DATIFC010000080.1:0-10608 GCA_035455445.1 Gaiellaceae bacterium
GCCCACGACGTCGAAGCGCGCCAGCTCCTCTCCGGGCAAGCTCGCCGCGCGGCGACGGAACACGATCCACGGGTTCGCTCGCCCGATCGCCCGAAGCGCACGCCGGTTGTTCGCGGCGAACGCGCGCGCGACCGGTTCGGAGCGTGCGAGCCGGTAGCCATTCTCGCGCTCGTGGCGCGCAAGCCTCGCGTACGCGGAGGTGCTCGCGTTGAGCTGCCGCACGAGCTCCTGGTCGGCGCTATTCCGCTCGCGCTTTGCCGCGAAGCCGCCGAACGCCCAGACGGCGGCCACCAGTGGAAGAGCGAGGAGCAGCAACCCCGTCGCGAGCCGCAGGCGGCGGCCGGTGACGCGCCCTATTTCTTGCCTCCCTTGTGCCCGTTCCCGCCGTGCTCGGCCTTCGGGGGAGCAGCCGGCGCCGGTGCAGCGGGCGCCGTCCTCTTAGCCCGGCCGGGTGCGCTCCCGTGGTGACGCTCGGTCGAGCGCCCGAGCGCCCGCCCGTGCCCGTGCGCACGGACGTCGGGCCCGGCGGTCGACCTCGTCGCACGACCATGTCCGTGACCGCGCGCCTTGCCCTTCGCCGCCGGGGCGCTGGACCACCGGACCGTCGTGGCCGGCGTTGCGGGAGCGGCAGGCGCAGCGGCCTGCGGGGGGGCGGCCGGCGCGGGCTGCCGCACGACCCTCGTCCGAGCGCGGGGGTGTGCCCGATGCGCCTTCGTCGCCGCCGCGTGGCGCCGCTGCGGCGCGACCTGCTCGGTCCGCGTGGCGGCGGGCCGAGCGACGGGGACGGCCTTCCGGGCCGGCTCGGAAGCAGGCCTGTGCGCGGTAATCGGGAGGTCCGCGGCGATGCGCCCGGTGGCCCCGGCGATTGCGGGGATCAGCGGCGCGGGCTCGCCCTGGAGCGCTGCGCCGGGGAGCAGGAAGACCGCGAGGGAGATCCCGATCGCCGCGGCGAGCGTCGCGGGGACTGTCGGTGAGACGTGAGCGAACGACATATCCAGTGAATCGGCAGGTGTGCGCGTTCGTTGAGGGCCAACTGCGACCTCATCAACATAGCGCGGAACCTGCCGCTTCTCCATCGTTCCTGCCGAATTCTGCACCTCCGTCGAGCCCTGTCGTCACTTCAAGAAGCTACCTCGACGGCCGGGTGGTTGAGCGAATACCGCTTGGCTACGCGGCCGCATCGGTTGCCGCGGTCGCCAAGATGATGACTGCCCAACCCGCGGACAAGAGGATCAGAGGCCGCGTCCACGATCCCGACGTCGTCCACGCGAAGTAGGAGGCAACAGCCGAAGAGCGCGAAAGCGAATGGTGCAGCCGGGCCGAACCGCCTCCTCAAGGACGCGCGCTCGAGGATGACAAGCTGCTCTGCCCGGTCCGAAGCTAGCCTCCCGCCTGAGGCGGCGATCGCCGCGTCGTGCGGCTCGACTTCATCGGCGAGCATCAGCAGTCCGCACTCGACTACGAGGCGGGTGCGCCCGCGATCGAACTAACGGAGGGAATCAAGGACGACGCCTCGGCGGTGCTGTGCGTCTTCCGCGGACAGGCGTTCCGGGCGCAAGGCTTCCACGAAGCCGCACATGAGGCGCTGAAAGAAGCCCTCCGGTCTCCGTCTCGGTCGCGGGCCGCAGATATTCGCCACCTCGCTTTGGCCGAGCGGCCCCAGAACTACCTCGCCCAAGGCAAGAAGCGATGGCTCGCAACGACCTCGAGCGCATCCTGGCCGGGGACTCGGATTACGGAGGCGTGCGCGGCGGCGAGTCCTCGTCGCGGACGCCATCGTTCCCACTCAAGCGCTCTGCGAGGGCTCGGATCTCGACGAGCCGCGCATTACGCGTGCTCGACCAGGTCCTGCCACTCCGGATCCTCGCGCAGAAGACTGCCGCCTGCGGATTGCGCTTCAGCGCTTGCGGTAGAAAGCGGTGTAGGTGGTATTCACCGCGGGCGCCGTGATGGTGTGGCTCTGCGGGCCGCCGTCCGACCACGACGTGAAGTAGTACGTGGATCTGTTGAACTGCTGTGGCGACGGGGCGCTGACCGAATTCGCCGAGCCGACGACCACGGTCACGGAGAACGGCGTCGTGCGCGGTGCCTCGTTCACCACCAGGTCGCTGAGGACGAGACCGCCCGGGTTGCTCTTGAAAGTGAGCACGACCGTCTTCGGGTCTAGCCGGACGCTCGTCGTCGAGGTCAGGCCGCCCGAGTCGGTCGCGACGAGTTGCACTTCCAGCCAGCAGGGGTATTGGTGGTCCGGCGCGGTGAACGATCCGCTCGAGACGCCGTTGACGGTCTGGATCAGGTGCGTGTGGCAGTCGGTTGGCGTGAAGCAGTGATGCATGATGAAAGACCAGCTCAGCGCCGACGCCGGCAGTGTCCCGTCCTGCGCATCGGTGGCGTGGCCGGAGAAGGTAATCGTGTCGCCGACCTTCCAGGTCAGGCTCGACGCGGGCGAGTCGACGACCGCGGTCGGCGCGGTGTTCCCGGCCGTGACGGTGACCGACTTCGTGTCGCTCACGCCCTGGTCGTCGGTGACCTGCAGACTCGGGTGATAAACGCCCGCCGTCGTGTAGGTGTAGGACGCCGTCGAGGCTGTCGCGTCGCCGAACGTCCCGTCGCCGTTGAGATCCCACGAGTAGCTCAGCGGCCTACCTTCCGGGTCGGACGAGCCCGTGCCGTCGAAGCTGACCGCCAGTGGGACGGGACCGTTGGTCGGGTTTGCCGTGATCACCGCGGTCGGCGGCTGGTTGGCGGCCGCGTAGGTGATGCGGTGCACGGTGCCGTCGTCCATGTCGACGTAGAACAGGTCGCCGTCGGGTCCGATCTTCAGGTCGACGGGATGCCCAGCGGCACCCCCGGTGGTATCGACGCCGACGAACGACTGCAGCCTGGAGGGGTCAGGCAACCCGTTCGTGCCGGGAAGCATCGCCCAGATCTCGTTGCGGCTGTGGTCGGCGAAGAACAGCGCGCCGTTGTACTGCGTCGGGTACGACCCGCCCTGGTAGAACGCCACGCCGGTGATGGATGAGCCGCCGGTATGGCAGCCGGTGTAGTTCACCACGCAGGCGCTGTGGTTGTAGGTGTAATACGGGGAGATGACCGAACCAGGCGTCAGCGACGAGCACAGATTGAGGCCGGCACCCTGGTAGCCGCCTTGCAGTGAGGATCCCTCGTAGCAGGGCCAGCCGAAGTTGGACGCCGTAGGGCTGGCAGGTGCGACGACGCGGTCTATCTCTTCCCAGGTGTTCCAGCCGACATCGCCGATCCACAGCTCGTCGGTCCCGGGACGTTGGGTGATGCGGAACGGGTTACGCAGCCCGTAGGCCACTATGCGGCGCGCGTTCGCATCCGGTGAAGCGAAGAAGGGGTTGCCGCTCACACCCGCGCCGGTGGCCGGATCGATCCGCAGAACCGTGCCGTCGAGGGTTGCCGGGCCGTCGGTGCGCCGGACGCTCTGGCTGCGTAGCGCGCCACCCTCGGCACCGGGTGGGCTCAGCGGAGTGCCGACCGCTCCGGGCGGGTCGCCGCAGGGGTTTGCCTGGTCGCCGGCATAGGTGTTGCCGTACTGGCCGTAGTCGACGTTGTTGAAGCTGGCCCCGTCGCCGCCAGTGACGTACAGGTATCCATCGCGGCCGAACAGGAGTGTGCCGATCGAGTGGCTCGGGAACTGCTGGCACCAGTCGTTGATGAGCACCTGCTCGGTCCCGGTCATGACGTTCCCGCTGATCTGCAGTCGCGACACCCGCCCCGACACCAGACAGCCGTCGGTGGTCGGCCCGGGCGGGGTCGGGCAGCCGTCGTTCCAGGTCGGCGCGGTGCCGCCGATCGGGGCGTCGTAGGCATAGAGCACGTAGACATACGGGTCGGTCGGGAAGTTCGGCGGCAGCGCCATTCCGAGCAGCCCACGGTCCCAGTAGTCGTCGACCTTGCTGGACAGGTCTGCAAAGGTGACCGGGTTCGTGTCGGTCAGGCTCTGAAAGACCTTGATTACACCGTTCTTCTGGCCGACGAAGATCCGCCCGTCGGGCGCGAACTGCAGCACCGTCGGGTTGGTCAAACCGCTCAGCACGACGGAATCGCGAAAACCAGTGGGCAGCGTAGACGCCCCAGCCGGACTCGGGCCTATTTGGGTGACGAGCGCGGCGCCCAGCCCGATCGCCGCTGTGATCACCAACCGACGCCAACGCCTGACATCCCCAATACACCGCATGCCGCACCTCTCCCTCGCGCGCCGCCACGCTAAATGTCCTGCACAGCCCACGATCCTCCCCCGCCTCTATCCGTCTGTCAACTAGTCGTGCGAACTGGAACGGGGCTCGAGAACATCCCGCACGGGGGCGGCCTCGGCCGCGGCCACGAGGTCGCGACCCGCTGCCAAGAGCCTCGCCTGATCGCGCCGCCACCTGGGCAAGCGTGTGTCGCTGCCGCTTCGGCTGATCGAGGCCGAAGGGCTGCGCGTTTCAGAAGCCGCTGACCTGCCCTTCGGCGACGTCGACTTCGCCGAGGACCGGATCCGCGTCTCGCGGGCGCGGACGAAGCGGCGGACGGCGGGCAGCGGTGGCTACCCGGGGCCGCGCGACCTGCTCGACGAGATCGCGGCGCTGCGCTCGCTCGAGGATCGACCGCGCGAGCGGCCGGTCTTCAGTGGCGTCGGCTCGCGAGATATCCGAGCGGGCCTTGAGCTCGGCTGCCGCGATGCGAAGGTCGCCCACTATGGGCCGCACGCACTCCGGCATCAGCGCTGCTCGCTCTGGCTCGCTCACGACTTCGAGCCCGTCTTCGTCAAGCAGTGGTCGGCACAACAAGGCGTCGATGCTGAAGGACGTTCACGGGCACGTGATGATCGATCCGAGCGGCGACTGGCGCGACTTCTCGCTCCACGCCTAGACCCGCCAGACTCGCCCGACCGCTGCCGAGCGCCGTTCTCGTGTGGTTTCGGTGTGGTCTGAGGCGGAGGTTACGACCTAAAGCCCCTGCAAGGGCCGAAGGTCATCACTTCAAGAAAGCAAGCGGTACTCGTTGGTAGCGTCGCCGGCCGAGAGTGGTCTTCAGGCAGCTCGTCGACGACGATCTCGGCTGCGCGTCCTACCTGATCGGCGACGAGTCGGTCGGCGAGGCGGTGGTCGTGGATCCCGCGTACGCGGTCGAGCCCTGCCTGCAGGCGGCCGAGCGCGAGGGGGTACGGATCGTGCGCGTGCTGGAGACGCACAACCACGCCGACCACGTCTCGGGGCACGGGCGGCTCGCGCTCGAGCACGGCGTCCCCGTCGCGATCCACGAGCTCGCGGACGTCGCCTACCCCTGCGAGACGCTCGCCGACGGCGACGAGGTGCTCGTCGGGTCGATCCCGATTCGCGTCCTGCACACGCCCGGCCACCGGCCCGAGCACTGCTGCTTCCTCGTCGAGGGACACCTGCTGACCGGCGACTCGCTGCTGATCGGCGACGCCGCCCGCCCGGACCTCGCGGTCGAGGCGCGCGAGGGCGCCGAGGACCTCTTCCACTCGCTCGAGCGCATCGCCGGCCTCCCCGACGACACCGAGGTCGATCCCGGCCACACGGGCGGCTCGCTCTGCGGAGCCGGCCTCGGCAGCGAGAAGACCTCGACGCTGCAGATGGAGCGGCTCTCGAACCAGGCGCTGCGGATCCACGACCTCCAGGAGTTCGTCGCCCACTCGGCTGGGATCGCCGCGCCGCGTCCGCCCACGGTCGAGCGCGTCGTCGCGCTGAACCGCGGGCCGTTCCTGGCCGCGCAGCCGCCGCTCGAGCTGCTCGACGCGGTGCAGGGCCAACTGCTCGACGTGCGCCCTGCGAAGACATACGCGGCGGGCCATGCACGCGGCGCCGTGAACATCCCGCTCGACGGCTCGGCGGTCGGCACGAAAGCCGGCTTCGTGCTCGACCACGACACGCCGGTCACCGTCCACGCCGGGTCGGCGGAGGACGCCGAGGAGGCGGCGCGCAGGCTCTACGCGGTCGGCCTGCTGGACGTCGCCGGCTACCTCGTCGAGCTGGAGACCCCGGAGCGGATCGACCCGGTCCCGATGGACGAGCTGGAGGCGCTGCTCGAGCAGGATGCGGTCGAGGTGCTCGACGTGCGCGAGAAGGAAGAGCGCGACGAGGGCTACATCCCGGGGAGCCGCCACATCCCCTACCGGCTGGTCCGGGCCTATCGTGACGAGCTCGAGGACGGCCGGCCGGTGGTGACGATCTGCTCGACCGGGCCGCGCGCCGGGGTCGCCGCGAGCGTGCTCGCCGCCGAGGGCGTCGACGCGCGCCCCGTGCTGGACGGCGGCCTCGACGCATGGCAGAAGCGCGGCCATCAGCTGACCGCGTTTCGCCGCTGCGGCTCAGGATGAGGCCGCGACGGCCTGCCTGCCCCAGGTCGGCGGGACGACGTTCACGCCGTCTCCGCGAGGAGCGACTCGCCGCGGCGGATGTAGCGGCTCGCCCCGACTGAGCGAAAGAAGGCGAGCGCCTGCTGCAGTTGCGCGTCCGCCTGCGCGCGCCGGCCGGCCTCGACGAGCCTCTCGGCGGCCAGCAGGCGCGCCAGGGCCGCGCTGCGCATCGCGCCCATCGCCTCGAACTGCGGCGCCGCCTCCTCGAAGTCCTCGCGCAGGACCGCACGCAGGGCCTTCCTGCGGATCGTCTCGGGCGCAGGCGCGAGGCTCTCGAGGATCTCTCCGCTGCGCCCGAGGCAGTGGACGCTCCAGACGAGCTCCTCGAGGCAGTAGAGGTAGGCGCCCTCGCCGGCCGCCACGATCTCATCGACGAGGCGGTTCGCCTCCTCGACCCGACCGGCCTCGCTCAGCACCGTGGCGGCGACCGCGAGGGACGGAAAAACCACTTGGGGATCCTTGATGCCGCGGGCCACCTCCACGGCCTCGGCCTGGTCAGCCAGGGCGCCATCGACGTCGCCTCGCGCGAGGCGGATCAGCGCACGCGCCGAGCGAACCTGCGAGTCGTGGTAGTGCGGTCCCTCCTCGGACTGTGCGAGGAACTCGTCGGCACCGGCGGCGCAGCGGTCCCACTCCCCGAGCTCAAACGCCAACGAGATGCTGTTGCCGCGCACCCAGCGCAGCGACGCGGCGCCGCCGGTCCGCGCTGCGAGCTTCTCGGCCTCCACCATGAACGCCTCGCTGGCGCGGATGTCGCCCCACTGGTCGGCGGCCGTCGCGAGGCCGCTGTAGGCGCGTATCGCGACCTGCAGGTAGTTGCCCGCGAGCGCGAGGCGGAGCCCCTCCTCGGCGTCCTCGCGGCCCCCGTCGTCCCCGGCGCGAAACCGCTCTCCGGCAATCGTGACTAGCGCGTGCGCGCGGATCTCGTCGAGGTCGAGCTGCTCCGCGAGCGCGAGCGCCTCGCGAGCGGTCTCCAGCGCGTCCTCGCCGGCGAGCGATCGGTAGCGCGCGACCTGGCTCAGCACCCGTGCTTTCGCCGGCGACGCGGGCGCGCCGTGCACGAGCTCGTCGGCCTGCCGGAGGTGCTCGAAGCAGCGGTCTGTGTCCCCCTGCATCCAGGCGAGCTGAGCCAGCAGCGAGTCGATCTCGGCAGCGCGGGCGTGGTCGCCGACGGCGAGCGCCTCGGCGCGCGCCTGCTCGAGCGCGTCGCCGCGTCCCTCGGCGTCGGCGTAGAAGAGCGTCAGCGCGAGCCGGAAGAGCAACTCGGCACGCTGCTCGCGGGCGGCGTCCGGCCAGAGCTCGAGCGCCGCGCGGAAGAAACGCTCGGCGGCCGCGTAAGCGGTGAGCGCGAGTGCCCGCTCGCCGGCATCGGCGAGCGCCGCGCGCGCCGGCTGCGCGAGCTCGTCGGTCGACTGCCCCGCCGCGCGTGCGAGCTCGAGGGCGCTGAGGTAGTGATGGGCGAGCATCTCTGCGTGCTCCTCCGCCCCACCGAGAGCCTCGACCCATCCGGCGGCGCGCGCATGCTTCTCGACGCGGGCAACGCGAGGGATCTGGGAGTACGCGACGTCACGCAGGAGCAGGTGCAGGAACGCGTACTGCATCTCGCCCGCGACCGAGGAGCGGCGTTCGCGGCGAACGAACTGCTTGCGTTCGAGGGCATGGAGCCGCTCTTCCAGCTCGAACGGGTCACCGGCGCGGCCGACCGCCGCGACGGCGCCGGGCCAGAAGACCTTTCCGATCACCGCCGCGTCCTGCAGCAGCTGCTTCTCCTCGTGCGGCAGCGCGTCGAGGCGCGCGCCGACGATCCCGTGGATCGACTCCGGCAGCTCGTCGCCGTCGCCTCGCTCGTCCAGCATCTGCGCGAACTGCTCCGCGTAGAGCGGGTTGCCGCCCACGCGGGCGAGGATGCGTGCCTGCTCCTCGGCGTCGAGCAGGCGGCGAACGCTGAGCGATCCGATCAGCCGCGCCGCGTCCTCGTCCGAGAGCGGAGAGAGCGAGAGCGTGGTCGCGTTCGGCTTGCCGCCGCCCCACCCGGGCCGCCGCTCCAGCAACTCCGGCCGTGCGGTCGCGACGACCAGGATCGGCACGCCGCTGGCCCAGTCGACGAGGTGGTCGACGAAGTCGAGCACCCCGTCGTCAGCCCACTGCAAATCCTCGAAGACGACCACGAGCGGCCGCTGCTCGGCGAGCGCCTCGAAGAAGCGCCGCCACGCGGAGAAGGCCTCGCTGCGGCGGCCGCCCTCGACGGAGCTCGCGCCGCCTTCCAGGCCCACGAGAGCGGCGAGGTGCCCGCGCACCCAGTCGTCGTCCGGCCCCGGCACGAGGCCGGCGACCATGGCCTCGAGCTTGCCGCGCGTCGCCCCGGCGTCGTCGGTCTCGAGGATCCCGGCCTGCGCCTTGACGATCTCGGCGAGCGCCCAGAGGCTCACGCCCTCGCCGTACGGAAGCGACCGCCCCTGGCGCCAGAAGATCAGCTCCGGTGCGGCCTCCACGAGCCGCGAGAGCTCGAACAAGAGGCGCGACTTGCCGATGCCCGGTACCCCCACGAGCGTCACCAGCTGTGCCGAGCGCTCCTCCTGCATGCGTCCGAGGGCGCCGCGCAGGACTTCCAGCTCGCGCTCACGGCCGACGAGCTCCGCGCGCGCCTCGTGAGGGACGTCCACCCCGACGCGGGCCCGCGCCTCGACCGCCTCCCAGACCTGCAGCGGCTCCGCCTTGCCCTTGGCCTGAACGGGCTCGCGCTCGCGGTAGTCGATCGCGTGCCGCGTCGCGCGGTACGTGCGCTCGCCGACGAGGATCCCGTTCACCGGCGCCGCGCTCTGCAGCCGCGCGGCCGTGTTCACGACGTCGCCGGCCGCCATCCCCTCGCCCTCGACCGGCCGCGCGCCGAGGCTGACCAGCGCCTCGCCGGTGTTGACCGCGAGCCTGACGTGCAGCTCGTCCTCCTCCTCGCGAACCCAGTCGCGGATCGCGAGCGCAGCGCGGACGGCGCGCTCGGGGTCGTCGTCGTGCGCGACAGGGGCGCCGAAGAGCGCCATCACCGCGTCGCCGATGAACTTCTCCACCGTGCCGCCGAACCGCTCCAGCTCCGCCCGCAGGCGGGCGTAGTAGGGCGTGAGCGTCGCGCGCACGTCCTCCGGGTCGAGCTTCTCGGCGCGCGCGGTGAACCCGACCAGGTCGGCGAAGAGCACCGAGACGATCTTGCGCTCCTCGCGCGGAGCTTCCGGGGCAGCCTCGAGCTCGATGCCGCAGCCGGAGCAGAAGCGTGCGTCGTCGGCGTTCTCACGGCCGCAGCGCCTGCAAACGCCCATCGCCTAGCGCAGCCGCTCGACGGTGTAGCCGAGACTGCGCAGCGTCTCGAGGAGCACCGAGCAGTGGTGCTCGTCGCGCATCGTCAGCGTCAGCTCGATCTCGCTCTCGTAGACCGGCACGTCCATGCCCTCGCGGTGGTGGTCGACCGAGACGACGTTGCCGCGCTCGCGCGCGACGAGCTCGAGCAGCTTCAGCAGCTCCCCCGGGCGGTCGTGGAGGCGGCTGCGGACGACCAGGTAGCGGCCGGCGGTCGTGAGCCCGTGGCGCATGACCGAGATGAGCACGGTCGGGTCGATGTTGCCGCCCGAGAGGAGCGCGACCGCAGGGCCCTCGCCGCCGGCCTTGCCGGCGAGCAGCGCGGCGACGCCGACGGCGCCCGCACCCTCGACGACGAGCTTCGAGCGCTCGAGCAGCAGCACGATCGCCTCGCAGATCTCGTCGTCGCTGACCGAGACCATGTCGTCGAGCACGTCGTCGAGGATCGCGCCGGTGTGCTCGCCGACCTGCTTCACGGCGATGCCGTCGGCGATCGTGGGCCCCTGCAGCCCGGCCTGCACGCCCACGAGGCGGATGCCGGGCTTCACCGCCCGCAGCGCGAGCGCGATCCCCGAGGCGAGGCCTCCGCCGCCGACCGGGATCACCACCGTCTCGGCCTGCGGCACCTGCTCGGCCAGCTCGAGCCCGATCGTGCCCTGGCCGGCGATCACCTTGGCGTCCTCGTAGGGGTGGACGAAGGTCGCGCCCGTCTGCTCGGCGCGCTCGAGCGCCGCCGCGAGGGCGTCCTCGAAGACCGCGCCGACGAGCTCCGCGGCGGCGCCGTACGTCTTCGTCGGCTCGACCTTCGCCATGGGCGCGTCCTGGGGCATGAAGACCGTCGCCTGCACGCCCTCCTCGCGCGCGGCCCA
>DATIFC010000081.1:0-25859 GCA_035455445.1 Gaiellaceae bacterium
GAGCGCCGGCCTCTCCGACATCCTGCGCCGCCAGCTCGCCCGGCGGGGCCAGCGCGTCCGCTGCTCCGTCACGCCCTCGGACGGAACGCTGCTCGGGCCGACGGCGACCGCGCGCGTCACGATGCGCTGACGCGCACGACGGTCAGGCCCCAGGCCTCGCCCGAGTCGAACAGCTCGTCGGGGTCGATCTCGTCGCGCCAGCCGAGGAAGTGCCGCTCCGGCTCGGCCTCGGTCGAGCCGTAGACCGCGAGGCGGGGCTCGGGCTCCGGCTCCTGCGCCGCCCGCTCGAGCTCCTCGCGCCGGCGCTCGGCCTCCTCGGCCGCCGGCCCCTCCGCGTACCCCTTCGCCATCAGCCCTCCCCCTCCGCGAGCAGCGCCTGGAAGTCGAGGGGCGCGTTGAACATCGCCACGCCCCCGCCGTCGTCCGCGCGCGGCCACTCCTCCTGCGGCCGGTCGCGGTAGATCTCGATCCCGTTGCCGTCGGGGTCGCGCAGGTAGATCGCCTCCGAGACGCCGTGGTCGGTGGCGCCCTCGATCGGCCAGCGCGCCTCGACCAGCCGCCGCAGCGCGTCGCCGAGCTGCGCCCGGTCCGGGTAGCGGATGGCGACGTGGTAGAGGCCCGTCGTGCCCGGCGGAGGCGGCGAGCCGCCGCGCGACTCCCACGTGTTCAGCCCGAGGTGATGGTGGTAGCCCCCCGCCGAGACGAACGCGGCCTGGTCGCCCATCCGCTGGGTGACGTCGAAGCCGAGGATGTCGCGGTAGAAGGCGAGCGAGCGGTCGATGTCCGCCACCTTCAGGTGGACGTGGCCGATGTCGACGCGCGGATCGATGCTCACGGCGCCGACGATAGCGGCTGCAAGCTGCGGGTCGTCACGCGGCGCTGTTGTCACGACTGCAACCGAATTGACGGTGTCTTGCCCGCTGGTCAAGATGACCGCGGTGAGTCCTCACCCCGAGGGACCGGCCGAGACCATCGGCCAGCGCCTGCGGCGCCTGCGGCACGAGCGCGGACTGTCGCAGCGCGAGCTTGCGAGCCCCGGCGTCTCGTACGCGTACATCTCCCGGATCGAGGCGGGCGCGCGCCGACCGTCGGTGAAGGCGCTGCGGATGCTGGCGCGCAAGCTCGGCGTCTCCGCGGACTACCTCGAGACGGGATCCGAGATCCGCGACACGGACGAGCGGGAGCTGCGGATCGCCGACGCCGAGCTCGAGCTGCGCCTCGCCGAGGACGCCGGGACGGCCGAGGCCACGCTGCGGGGGCTGCGCGACGACGCCGTCGCCGCGGGGGACACCGTCGCGGCAGCGCGCGCCACCATCGCGCTCGGGCTGGCGGCGGCCGTGGCCGGCCGGAACGCCGAGGCGATCGAGCAGCTCGAGGCGGGCCTCGAGCTGACGCCCGTGTCGCCGAGCGCCCGCCCGGACGTCTTCGCGATGCTCGGCCACGCCTACTCGGCGGCCGGTCGCACTGACCAGGCGGTCGCCCTGTTCGAGCGCTGCCTCGCCGATGTCGTCGAGGACACGCCCGACGATTTCGCCGCCCGGGTGCGCTTCGCGAGCCACCTGAGCTACGCACTGACCGATCTGAACGAGCTCGACCGGGCGCAGGCGGTCCTCGATGGCGCACTCGACGAGGCCGAGGCGATCACCGACGGCTACTCGCGGGTGCGCCTCTACTGGTCGCTCGCGCGGCTGCACGACGTCCGGGGACGCCCTGCCGCGGCGCTGGACCACGTCCGCCGTGCGACCGCGCTGCTCGCCGTCACGGACGACACGCTGCACCTCGCGCGCGCACACCTGCGCTGCGGCGAAATCCTCATGACGCAGGGGCGGCCGCAGGACGCCGGCCGGCACTTCGAGCTCGCCGAGCGGCTCTTCGGCCCGAGCCCGGGACGTAGCGACCTCGCGAGCCTCTACACCGACCAGGCGAAGCGCGCCGCCGCGCTCGGCGACGGCGAGGAGGCCGTCCGGCGCGCGCAGGCGGCCGTCGACACGCTCGGAGACGAGTATCCCGCCGAGCAGGGCAACGCACGCTGGGCGCTCGCCGAGGGCCTGGCGCTGACAGGTGACGCCGACGGCGCCCACGAGGCCTTCGGCAGGGCGACCTCCCTTCTCGGTGAGCACGGGCATCGCCGCGACTACGTCGAGGCGTACCGGGCGTGGGGGAAGTTCCTTCGCCGCGCCGGCCGCGAGGACGACGCGCTCGAGGTGCTCGAGCGCGCAGCCGACCTTGCCGCCGAGCCGGTCGCCGCGAACGGCTCCGACGCCCGGTGATCTCGGCCGCGGTCCGGCCGCGCGGCCCGTACTCCCTGCGCGACTCGACCCGCAGGGGGAGCGACGCGACCCGCACGGTCGTCGACGGGGTGCTCGTCGCGGCGCTCGCGAGCGGCGGGGCCGGCCGCGCGTGGCAGCAGGTGGACGGCACCGTGCAGCTGCGCGCCCCGCACGAGGCCGGCATCGACGAGCTCCGCTTCGTGCTCGCCCTCGACGACGACCACTCGGAGTTCCTTCGCCGCTTCGCACGCGATCCGCTGATCGGCGAGGCGACCCGACGCGCGCGAGGGCTTCGGCCGCTGCGAACGGGGACGGTCGCCCATTCGCTGCTGCGGGCGGTCTGCGGGCAGCTGATCCAGGCACGGCGCGCGCGGGCGATCGAGCGCACGGTCGTCGCCGCGCTGACGCCGCAGCTGACGGGCACGCGCCTGCACGCGCCGCCCGACTGCGCGACGCTGGGCCGGCTCGCGCCGGCGGAGCTGCGCCGGCTCGGCCTCGGGACCCGCCGGGGCGCCGCGCTGGTGCGGATCTGCCGCGCCGTGGAGCTCGAGCGGCTGCGGGAGCTGCCCGGCGACGCGTCGGCAGAGCGCCTCCTGCGCGAGCGCGGCCTCGGACCGTGGTCGGTCGGCGTCGTCTTCCTCGAGGGGCTCGGCCGCTACGACCGCGGCCTCGTCGCCGACCTCGGGCTGGTGAAGCTCCTCTCGGCCCTGCGCGGCCGCTGGGTCGAGGGCTGGGAGACCGCCGAGCTGCTCGAGCCGTACGGCGAGTGGGCCGGCCTCGCGAGCGTCTACCTGCTGCACGCGCTCGCGCAGGGCCTCGTGCCGCTCCCGAAGCCGCGCGCCGCCTGAACCGGCCGGCTTGACGGAGCCAATCCGGCCTAGACTCGGCCCATGGACGCGCGCCGCGTCGCCATCCTCGGCGCCGGGACGATCGGCGAGTCGCTCCTGCGCGGCCTGCTGAGCGGCGGCTGGCGGGAGCCGGCGGAGGTGGTGGCCACCGTCCGCGACGAGGAGCGCGCGCAGGAGCTCGAGGAGCGGCACGGCATCCGGGTCACCCTCTCGAACGCCGAGGCAGTCGCTGGCGCCGCGCTGGTCGTGATCGCGGTCAAGCCGCAGGACTTCGACGCGCTGCTGGGGGAGATCGGCGGCGTGTTGACGCCGGAGCAGACCGTGCTCTCCGTCGCGGCGGCCATCCCGACTGCGGCGATCGAGCGGCAGATCGCCTCCGGCGTGCCCGTCGTGCGGGCGATGCCGAACCGCCCCGCGACCGTGCACGAGGGGATCGCGGGGATCTGCGCCGGCTCCCACGCGGGCGAGGAGCACCTCCGGCTCGCGGAGGAGGCGCTCAGCCACGTCGGCACGGTCGTGCAGGTTCCCGAGCGCTACATGGACGCGGTCACGGCCGTCTCGGGGTCGGGCCCGGCCTACTTCGCGCTGCTCGCCGAGGCGATGATCGAGGCCGGGATCCTGCTCGGGCTCTCGCGTGAGGTCTCGACGCAGCTCGTCGTCCAGACGATGCTCGGCACGGCTCGGCTACTGCGTGACGAGGGGATCCACCCGGTCGAGCTGCGCGAGCAGGTGACCTCGCCGGGGGGGACGACGATCCGCGCCATCCGCGAGCTGGAGCGCGCCGGGGTGCGCGCGGCCTTCCTGAACGCGATCCAGGCCGCGATGGAGCGCTCGCGCGAGCTGGCGGCGGGCGAGGAGTGACCGTGCTCCATCGCGGGTTGGAGGGGGCTTGGGGGGAACCGGGAGGTTCCCCCGGCAGAGATTCGCGACGCGGTCGCGGCGTGCTCGGAAGAAGAAGGGGGCTCTCTGGAGAAACATGCGTTTCCCCCGAGGGACGGAGCCGCAAAGCGGCGGAGGACGCTGCGATGGAGCGCTCGCGCGAGCTGGCGGCGGGCGAGGAGTGACCCTCTACGGCGCCGAGCTGACGCTCTGCGCGGACGCGGACGAGGTCGCGTCGGTCGTCGCGGACGAGCTCGTGGCGGCCGCGCGCTCGGGCGCGGCGATCGCGCTGACAGGCGGGCAGTCGCCGCGCAAGGCGTACGAGCTGGCGGCCGAGCGCGAGCCCGACTGGAGCTCGGCGTCGATCTGGTGGGGGGACGAGCGCTGCGTCCCGCCCGAGGACGAGCGCTCGAATTTCCGGCTCGGCCGCGAGGCGTTGCTCGACCGGCTCGAGGCTGCGCCCCGCGAGGTGCAGCGCATCCGCGGCGAGCTGGGAGCCGAGGAGGCTGCGCGCGAGTACGACGAGCTCCTGCGCGGGGTCTCGCTCGACCTCGTCCTGCTCGGGATCGGGCCCGACGGCCACACGGCCTCGCTCTTCCCCGGGGAGCCCACTCTCGACGAGCGGGAACGGCGGGCCGTTCCGGCCGAGGCGAAGCTCGAGCCGTTCGTCGACCGCGTGACGCTGACCGTCCCGCTGCTCAGCTCTGCGCCGGCCGTCGTGTTCATCGTGACCGGCGAGGAGAAGGCGGAGGCCGTCGAGCGCGCGTTCGCCAGGCCGCCCGACCGCTCGGCGCCCTCGAGCCTGATCCGTTCCGCCTCGGGACGCACGACGGTGGTCGCCGATGCGGCCGCCGCCGCCGGTTTGCCACGCTAGACACCGCGCGGGGGGCGGTGTTATACCCCCCGCATGGCCGCCGCCGAGTCCAAGCCGCTCTTGGACGTCCTCACCCTCGACAAGCCGGAGCAGCTGAAGGCGCTCGGCCATCCCCTGCGCTTGCGCGTGCTGGAGACGCTCGGGGCCGGGGAGGGCGAGCACCTCACCAACCGGGAGCTCGCGAACCGGCTCGGCGTCGACCCGGGCCACCTGCACTTCCACGTCCGGATGCTCCTGCGCGCGGGGCTGATCGAGCTCACCGAGGGAGGCCACGGCCGCGAGAAACCGTACCGGGCGGTCGCGCGCACGGTGCGCGTCGCCCCCGCACTCCTCCAGGCCGACGCGACCACCGACCTGCGCGCGGCGATGCTCGACGAAGTGCAGCGCGGCTGGGCCGAGCACGGCCCGGCCGGCGCGTTCCGCTCGGCGCAGGTCACCGCACGCATCAGCCCGGAGCAGGCGGTCGAGCTGATCCAGGAGCTCGTCGAGCGGGCGCGCGAGGCGGAAGACCCGTCGCTCGCGCCGATCGTGATCACGACAGTGCTCCACCCGCCGACGACGGTCGAGCTCTAGCCCGGCAGGAGCGGCGAACCCAACTTCGCCTCCATGCCGCGGCGGCGCGCGAGGGCCTGCAGGACGAGCACGGTGTCGGCGACGGGCACGTCCTCGAGGTACTCGTCGCGCGTCTCGAACGACGCGAGCACCTCCTCGACGGCCTCCATGTAGCCGAGCGCGTCCTGCGCCGCGAGGCAGGTGAGCGCCTCGGCGACCGGCTGCGGAAAGTCGTCACGGCCGCGAACGGCGCCCGCATGCACGCCCGCGTGCCGGTCGTCGCCGAGCACGAGCAGCGCGAGCGCGGCGGCGTAGCGCCCGATCGGGCTCTCGGCCTCGAGAGCACCCGTCTCCAGCGCCCAGCGGGCCGCGTCCTCGGCGGCGGGCCAGTCGTCGGCGAGGACAAGCGACTTGACGGCCCCGATCGGGCGGCCCCAGCTCCCGGGCGGCGCGTCCGCGAAGCTCTCCCGGTAGCGGGCGGCGGCGCGGCGGAGCCAGTCGGCCGCCGCGCCGTCGCGGCCGAGCATCAGGAGCGCGAGGCCGGCGCCGCCCGCGGCGTTGCCAAGGCGCGTGAGCTGCCGCTGGCGCGAGTCCGGGTCGACCGTGTCCGCGAGGCGAGTCTCGCCGTCGCGGTAGCGGGACTCCTCTCGCTCGAGGTGCGCCGCCCAGTCCTGCCCGGTGCCGCTCCGTGGTTCAGGCACACCCAACCTCCTCCCCGAGGCGATCGTATCGAGGACGGGCGCACGTGACTGTCACGCGGCCGTGGCGAGAGTGTGACGATTGACTAGGGTCTTCCACGTGCGGGAGCTGCGCGAGGTCTTCTACGTCGACGGCGTCCGCACGGCGTTCGGCCGGGCGGGTCCGAAGGGCGTCTTCTGGCGCACACGCGCCGACGACATGGGCGTCAAGGTCGTGCGCGAGCTGCTCCGCCGCAGTCCGTCGCTGCCGCCGGAGCGGATCGACGACGTCGTCATGGCCGCTACGGCGCAGGTCGGCGATCAGGGTCTCACGCTCGGCCGCGACGTGGCGTTGCTCGCGGGCCTCCCGCAGAGCGTGCCGGGTTTCGCGGTCGACCGCATGTGCGCGGGCGCACTGACCGCCGTCACGGCCGGCGCCGGCGAGATCGCGATGGGCGCCGCGGACGTCGTGCTCGCGGGCGGGATCGAGCACATGGGCCACCATCCGATGGGCGACGACGTCGACTTCAATCCGCGCTTCGTCGCCGAGCGGCTCGTGGACACCTCCGCCGTGACCATGGGCGCGACCGCCGAGAACCTGCACGACCGCTTCCCGCAGCTGACGAAGGAGGCTGCCGACGCCCTCGCCGTGCGCTCGCAGCAGCGTGCGGCCGCGGCGTGGCAGAACGGCGTGATGCGCGAGACGGTCGTGCCGATGTCCGTCTTCACCGACGAGGGCTGGCGCGTGGCCGACCGCGACGAGTTCCTTCGGCCGGAGACGACGATGGAGGCGCTGGCGACGCTGCCGACGCCGTTCCGCGCCGGGGGGCGGGTGACGGCCGGGAACTCCGCCGGCCTCACCGACGGCGCCACCGTCTGCCTGCTCTGCTCGGAGGAAGCCGCACAGGAGCACTCGCTCGAGCCGCGCATGCGCCTGGTCGCCTACGCCTTCGCGGGAGTCGAGCCGGAGCTGATGGGCCTCGGGCCGGTACCGGCGACGAGGAAGGCGCTCGAGCGCGCCGGGCTGACCCTGGAAGAGATCGGCCTCTTCGAGCTGAACGAGCCCTTCGCCGTCCAGGTCCTGAGCTGGTGCGACGGCCTCGGCGTCGATCCCGAGGACGAGCGCCTGAACCCGTACGGGGGCGCGATCGCCTGCGGACACCCGCTCGCCGCGACCGGCGTGCGGCTCCTCGCCCAGCTCGCATACGGCTTCCGCGAGCGCCCGGACGTCCGCTACGGCCTGAGCGCCCTCTGCGTCGGGATGGGCATGGGCGCCGCGCTGATCTGGGAGAACGTCGCTGCCGGACACTGAGTTCAAGCTCACGGCCGTCGAGCGCGACGCCGGGCGGGTCGCGCTGGTGACGATCGACAACGGCGAGGATCACACGAAGCCCACCTTCTTCGGCCGCGCCGCGCTCGAGTCGCTCGAACGGCTGCTGCCGCGGCTCGAGGAGGGCGACTGGGCCGCGCTCGTCCTCACCGGCAAGCCGTTCGTCTTCGCGGCGGGCGCCGACATCACGGAGTTCCCGGGCGCCACGCGCGAGCTGGCGATCGAGGGCAGCCGCGCCGGCCACGAGCTGTTCGGCCGGATCCGCGCGCTGCCGTACCCGACCGTCGCGGCGGTGAACGGCGCCTGTCTCGGCGGGGGCGTGGAGATCGCGCTGCACTGCGACGCGCGGACGATCTCGACCGCGGTGCGGCATTTCGCCTGCCCCGAGTGCTTCCTCGGGATCGTCCCGGCCTGGGGCGGCACGCAGCTCGTCCCGCGCCTCGTCGGGGCGGACACGGCGGTCAGGTTCGTGGTCGCGAACCCGATGCGCCAGAACCGCATGCTCACGGGCCCCGAGGCGTTCGAGCTCGGGTTCGCGGAGCGGCTGCTCGAGCCGGCCGAGTTCCTCGACGAGTCGATCGCGTTCGCGCTCGAGCGCCCGCAGAACGGTGTCAGACACCGTGACGAGGATGTGACGGAGGTGCTACGGAAGGTGCGCGCGAGGCTCGACGGGCAGGTCCACGGCGCCGCCCCCGCCCCGTACAGGGCGCTCGACCTGATCGAGGGCGCGCTCTCCGGCTGGTCGCTCGAGGAGGGCTACGCGGCCGAGGAGGAGGCGGTCGGCGAGCTGCTCCCCGGCCCGCAGGCGCAGGCCTCCCTGTACGCCTTCGACCTCGTCGACCGGCGCGCCAGGCGCCCACCCGGAAAGCCGGATGCCGAGCCGCTCCCGATCCGCAAGGTCGGCCTCGTCGGCGCAGGGCTGATGGCGGCCCAGCTCGCCGCCCTCTTCCTGCGGCGGCTCGAGGTACCGGTAGCCATGCGCGACGTCAGCAAGGAGGCACTCGCCTCGGCGCGGGAGACGATCGAGGAGTCGCTGGCCGAGCAGGTCGCGAGGGGGCGCCTCGACGAGGGCAAGGCGCGCTTCCTCTCCTCGCTCGTCTCGACCTCCACCGGCTACGACGACTTCGGCGAGTGCGATCTCGTGCTCGAGGCGGTGTTCGAGGAGCCGGATGTCAAACGGCAGGTCTTCGCGGAGCTGCGGGAGCACGTGAAGCCCGAGTGCATCCTCGCGACGAACACCTCGAGCCTCTCCGTCGCCGGGATGGGCGCCGACGTCGGGATCCACTTCTTCAACCCGGTCGCGGTGCTGCCGCTCGTCGAGCTCGTCCACACGCCCGACACCGGCGACGGGGCGCTCGCCACGGCCTGGGCGTTCGCCGAGAAGCTGCGCAAGCGCCCCGTGCTCGTCGCCGACGCGCCGGCGTTCGTCGTGAACCGTGTGCTCACGCGCCTGATGAGCGTCGTCCTGGATGCGGTCGAGCACGGCACCGACCCCGAGGAGGCAGACGAGGCGATTCTGCGCCTCGGCCTGCCGATGGCGCCCTCGGTGCTGCTGCAGATGGTCGGCCCGCGCGTCGCGAACCACGTGCTGGAGACCCTGCACGAGGCCTACCCCGACCGCTTCCCGCTCTCGCAGACGCTCGCGAACTACGCCGAGGGCCGGGACGAGATCGCCGTGCGGGAGCAGGCCCCGCGCGCCCGCGAGGAGATCCTCGAGGCCGCGCTCGAGGCGCTCGCCGACGAGGTCCGGCACCTGCTCGAGGAGGGCGTCGTCGCGGAGGCGAAGGACGTCGACACCGCGCTCCTGCTCGGCGCCGGCTGGCCGTTCTGGCTCGGCGGGATCACCAGGCACCTCGACCAGGCCGGCATTTCGGAGAGGATGTTCGGGCGCCCCCTCGCCGAGATGGGGGCGGGAGCGCCGACGCGATGAGAGACGACTGGAGAATCAGGATCGAGCCGCGGGAGAGCGGCCACGCCGAGACGCTCGTGGGCCGGCTGGGCCGTGACCTCGGCTCGGAGGAGGCGCAGCTGCTGGCGAAGGAGCTCGAGGGGCACCGGCTCGCGGTCTCCCGTGACGAGGATCGCGTCTTCGTCTACGCCGATTCGTCGATGCAGGCCGAGCAGGCGCGGCGGATCGTCGAGGCCGAGCTGGATGACGAGGGCATCGAGGCCCAGGTCGAGGTGGAGCGCTGGCTGCACGAGGAGGAGCGCTGGTCGGGCGAGCCGCCGCAGGAGACCTGGGAGCAGGAGGAGCTCGAGCACGGGCATGCGCCGTGGGAGGTGCGGGTCGAGCTGCCCTCGCACGGCGAGGCCGACGAGCTCGCCGACGCGCTCGAGGAGGAGGGGTACGACGTCGCGCGCCGCTGGCGCTACCTGATCGTCGGCGCCGGCTCCGAGGAGGAGGCGCGTGCGCTCGCGAAGCGGCTGCACGGCAAGGCGGAGCCCGGCGGCGAGCTGGTCTGGGAGGTCGTCCCGCGGAACCCGTTCGCGATCTTCGGCGGGCTCGGCGGCTAGCCCCGCGCTGCCGCTCGGCTATACTTCGCCTGCGTCGCTCGCCGGGCCTACTCTGCGCGGGCGCGCTCTCTCACTGAGATTCGCGGCACGGCGACGTGCTGCAGACATGCAGGAAACGACCGAGCAACCGACGCTGGCGCCGGAGGCTCCGGACGGCCTAGCCGCTTCCGCCCTCCGGGCGGAAGCATGGGCCGGGGAGCCCTTCCTCCACCCGGACGAGGATCCGGCGGCCGCCCTCGCGCCCGACACGGCGCGGCGGCGCGCCCTCGACGACGCGCTCGCGGAAATGGACGCCGGCGCGCACGAGCCTTCGTACGAGTGGAAGATCCGCTACGCGCTGATGCTGGGGCTCGAGCGCATGCTCACTCAGGATCAGCCGCGCCTCGCCTCCGGCACCGAGCTCCGCCGCCACCAGGTCGACGCGCTCGCGGGGATGCTGACCGAGCTGATCGCGGCGACCCAGGTCGAGGACGCCAACGGGAACGGCAACGGCGACGCCGACGCCGGGCCCGAGGCGGAGGACGAGGAAGACGACGGCGTCCACCTCGAGGCGCGCGAGGACGAGCTCGAGCTCCCAGAGCAGCATGTCGGCAAGGACCCGGGCGCAAGCCGGCGCTACCGCTTCCGCCACCCGACGGCCTCGGGCAAGACGATCGCGGCCGCGGGCTT
Source organism: Gaiellaceae bacterium (assembly GCA_035455445.1). Lineage (GTDB taxonomy): Bacteria > Actinomycetota > Thermoleophilia > Gaiellales > Gaiellaceae > AC-32. The sequence goes on from DATIFC010000081.1 coordinate 10,614, forward strand.
CGTCGAGGCGGCGCGCACGCTCGGCGTCCTGATCCTCACCCACCGCAGGCTGCTCGTCTCACAGTTCCACCGCGAGCTGAAGGCGGAGGGTTACGGCGGGCGCTTCGAGGACGCGATCCTGAAGACGCCTACGCGTTCCAGGATCACGAAGGCGCCGGTCACCGTCCAGACCTACGCCTGGTTCGCCCGCCACTGGCAGGACCTCGACCCGGCCGCGTACCAGCTCGTGATCGCCGACGAGGCCCACACCGCCCTCGGCGAGAAGACGAGCCACGCGATCCGCAGCTTCTCGGACCCGATCTACATCGGCATGACGGCGACCGAGCAGCTGATCGCCAAGCAGGTCTCAGACGTCTTCCCGGCCTCGATCGACGAGCTTCCCCTCGGCGACGCTGCGCGGCGAGGGCTGATCGCGCCGCTGCGCTGCCTCCGCGTGCCGCCGGCCGCTGCGATCTCGTCGGTGCCGATCGTCGGCGGCGACTTCGAGGAGCGCGCGCTGGCCGCGGTCCTCGACCACCAGGCTCTGAACCAGGCGGCCGCGAGCCTCTACCGCGACCGCTTCGAGAACACGCCCGGGATCGTCTATGCGGCCGGCGTCGAACACGCCTACAACCTCGCCAAGGAGTTCCGTGCCGTCGGGCTGAGGGCGGAGGCCGTCAGCGGCCGCACGCCGCCGGTGCAGCTCGCCGAGACACTCGCGGCCTACGAGCGCGGCGAGCTCAACGTGCTGATCAACGCGATGCTGCTCGCCGAGGGCTGGAACTCGCCGCGCGCGACCGTCTGCATGCACCTGGCTCCGACGGCCTCGCGCCGGGTCTACCAGCAGCGCATCGGCCGGATCATGCGGATGCACCCGCGCAAGGAGGCCGGTGTCGTGATCGACTTCGTCCCGAAGGGCGCGACGCACAACGAGCGCGTCGTCTCCCTGCACAGCCTGCTCGACGCCGACTTCTACCGCGAGGGCGCGCGCGTCACGCCGGCCCCGCGACGGCGCGTGCAGCGGCGCGCCCGGCGGAAGCTCTCTCCGGCGCCGTGGCTCGTGCCCGTGACGCCGGACGTGAAGCGCCGCCTCGCCGTGATCGACCGCGAGTGGCAGCGCGTCGACCCGCGCTTCCTCGACGACGACGAGCAGCTCTACTGGGCCACGATCGCCGGCCGCGCCGTCCGCTTCGACGAGCGGGTCGAGTTCGTGAAGAAGTTCACCGAGGGCAAGGCCAACCGCGGCGCGCTCGAGCAGTTCCTCAACGCCTGCGCCGCCGAGAACCCGAACCGCCGCCTGCGGCTGACCGCGCTCGCGGACCGGGTCTCGATGACGGTCGACCGCGCGAGCTTCGACGACCTGGTGACGCTCGTCACGCAAGCGCCGACGTGGGAGAAGGACCGCGTCCACGGCGTGCGGACGCTGCTGCGCGCGCTCGGCGAGGGCAAGGCCGACGCGCCCGAGCAGATCCTCGCGCGCTGGACGTGGCGGCTGGCCCGCTCGACGCGCAAGGTGCAGGACCGCCGCGCGAGCGCCGAGTTCCCGGAGGCGAAGAGGCTGCTCGGGGCGCTCGCCAACTCGCGCGGGCACCGGCACGAGGAGAATGCCGCCAAGCTCGTGAACGCCGCGCTCGACCAGTCCCGCGAGGTCGGCGCCGCGCTGCTCGCCTCGGCCGAGGGCTACACGCCACGCGCGAACCAGCTGATCGACGCCGCCCGCGAGCGGCTCGGCACGATCCAGGAGGTCGCCAACGCGCTCGCCGACAACCTCCCGGCGCCGAAGGCATCCGGCGGGCGCTCGCGGAGGCGCCGGCGCAAGCGCAAGAAGAAGGGCCAGGCGCAGGCCCAGCAGCAGCGAAAGCCGGAGCAGAACGGCGCAGCGCCCGCTGCGGAGCCGGAGCAGCAAACCGCTCCGGCCGCCGAGGCGTAACGCTTGTCGTCTTCACGAGACTGACCCGATAGCGCATGGACGCGCGGTTCCTCCTGCTCCTGCCGATCGCCTTCGGCGCGGGGATCGTCACCGCGATCTCGCCCTGCGTCTTCCCCGTGCTGCCGATCCTCTTCGCGGGCGGAGCGAGCGGGGGGCGGAGGCGGCCGTACGCGATCATCGCGGGGCTCGTCGCGAGCTTCGCCACCTTCACTCTCGTGGCGACCTGGCTGCTGGAGCAGCTGCACCTGCCGCAGGACTTCCTGCGCGACCTCTCGATCGCGCTCCTGCTCGTGCTGGCGGCGACGCTGATCGTGCCGCGGTTCGGCGTGCTGCTCGAGCGGCCGCTCGCCTTCCTCAGCCGACGCGCGCCCAGCAGCGATCTCGGCGGCGGCTTCCTGCTCGGCGCGAGCCTGGGCCTCGTGTTCGTCCCCTGCGGCGGCCCGGTGATCGGCGCGATCTCCGCCAACGCGGCACGGCTCGAGTTCGGCACGAGGACCGTCGCGATCACGCTCGCCTACGCCCTCGGCGCGGCGGTGCCCATGCTCGCAGTCGCGGTGCTCGGGCAACGCGCGACGGGACGCATCCGCGCGAACGCGGTGCAGCTGCGGGCGGCGGTCGGCGTGCTGATGGCCCTGGCGGCCCTCGCGATCGCGTTCGACGCCGATCGCAAGCTGCAGACGTGGTTCCCGGACTACACCCACGCCCTGCAGGGGGCCGAGCGCAGCTCCGTTGCCCAGGACGAGCTCGCCAAGCTCCAGCACCGCGGCGCCTCGCCCTTCCGGGCGGGCACGTCCGGCTCTCTGCCCGACTACGGCCGCGCGCCCGACTTCACCGGGATCTCGGCCTGGCTGCACTCCCGCCCGCTCACGCTCGAACGGCTGCGCGGCAAGGTCGTGCTCGTCGACTTCTGGACGTACTCCTGCATCAACTGCATCCGTACGCTGCCGCACCTGGAGGCCTGGGACCGGCGCTACCGCAAGGCGGGGCTCGTGATCGTGGGCGTCCACACGCCGGAGTTCGCGTTCGAGCACGTGGTCTCGAACGTGCGGGCCGCCTCGCGCGACCTCGGCGTCCGCTACCCGGTCGCGATCGACAACGGCTACCACACCTGGAACGCGTACCGGAACGACGCCTGGCCGGCCGAGTACCTGATCGACCGGCGCGGCAACGTGCGCGAGATCAAGAAGGGCGAGGGGCGCTACGACGAGACCGAGCGCTCGATCAGGACACTGCTGGGCGAGCGGGGCGCCGCGCAGCTCGCTTCCGTCCGCGACCGCACCCCGCAGCACCTGACCACGCCGGAGTCCTACCTCGGCTGGCTGCGGCTGGAGCGCTACGTCGGCTCCCCGATCACGCCCGACCGCGAGGCGGCGTACGCCTTCCCGCGCGCGATCCCGCTGAACGACCTCGCCTACGCCGGGCGCTGGCAGGTGGAGCGCGAGCGGGTCGTCGCCGGCCGGGGCGCCCGCCTGCGCCTGCACTTCCTCGCGCAGGACGTCTACCTCGTGCTCAGCGGGCGCGGCCGGCTGCAGGTGCTCGTCGGCGGCCGGCCGGTGAAGACGCTGCGCGTGAGCGGCCTCAGCCGGCTCTACACGCTGCTGCGCTATCCCGGGCTGAGCGAGGGCGCGCTCGAGCTGCGCTTCACGCCCGGCATCGCGGCCTACGCCTTCACGTTCGGCTAGCCCGGCCCGTTACTGCCGCGAGCGGCGTCCTCGCCGTCCTCTTCGTCGCGCTCCCGCAGGAACTGCGTCAGCTCGGCCGCGAGCGCGTCGCCCGAGGGGAGGTCGCTGGACTCCTCGAGCTGGTCGGCCCGGCGCTCGAGCTCCTCGACGTAGGCCGCAGTCTCCTCGTCCGAGGCGACGGCCTCGCTGACCTGCTCCTCGTACGAGCGCGCGGCCTCCTCGAGCTCCTCCGCGTCGACGCCGACGCCGATCAGCGAGCCGAGCCGCTCGCAGAGCGCGAGCGCGCCGCGCGGGCTCGGCGTCAGCGAGACGTAGTGCGGCACCGCCGCCCAGAGGCTCGCCGACGGGATGCCGTTCTCGCGACACGCGTCGTGCAGCACGCCGACGATCCCGGTCGGCCCCTCGTAGCGCGAGGCGGAGAGCCCGAGCCGCTCGACGAGCTCCTCGTCCGTCGCGCTCCCGGTGACCGGCGCGGGACGGGTGTGCGGCACATCGGCCAGCAGCGCGCCGAGGGTGATCATCAGCTCGACGCCGAGGTCGCGCGCGAGGCCGACCACGAGCTCGCTGAAGGTTCGCCAGCGGAGGTTGGGCTCGATCCCGAGCAGGAGCACGACGTCGCGGTCGAGGCCGTCCGGGCGCGCGTGGTAGAAGCCCGTCTCGGGCCAGTCGATCCGCCGCGTCAGCCCTTCCTCGAGCGACACGTGAGGGCGGGTCGCCTGGAAGTCGAAGAACGTCTCCGGATCGACCTCGGCGAAGCGCTCGGCGGCCCAGGTCTTGGCGAGGTAGCCGGCCGCGAGCGTGGCCGCCTGCGCGCCGTCGTTCCAGCCCCGAAACGCGGCGACGAGAACCGGCCGCGTGAGCTCCGGCCGCCGGTCGATGCGAAGCTCCTCGGCCACCCGCTCAGTCTACGTGCGGCTTCGCGCAAAGGCGGCCGGCGGGCGCCACAGGACCGTGACGAAGCCGACGAGGAGCCCCCAGACCGCCGCGGCGACGCCGACGTGCACCAGCACGAGCGGCCACGGCAGGTGGGTGCGGTACTGCACCTCCCCCAGCGCCATCTGCACCAGCAGCAGGCCGAAGAGGGCGAGCCCCAGCGTGAAGACCCGCGGCCAGCGGGCGCGCTGGGCGGCGAGGTAGCCGAGCAGGAAGACCAGCCCGATGCCGAACACCGCGACCGCGGACGCGTGGATGTAGATCAGCGGCTCGAGCCGCCAGAGGCGGTCGACGTGCTCGGCGCCGCCCCCCGAGTGCGGGCCGCCCGCCGTCGCGAGCGTCCCGGTCACGAGCAGCACTGCGCCGGCCAGGACGACCGCGAGCCCTGCGCGCGGAACCTCGCGGGGCAGGGCATCCTCCGCGCTGCCGGAGCGAAGCCGCAGGGCCTCGAGGGCCAGCACGACTGCGCCTGCGATCACGGCCATCGAGAGCAGCAGGTGGGCGGCGACGACCGGCCAGTGCAGGTCGGTGTTCACCGCCAGGTAGCCGAGCGGCGCCTGGGCGAGCGTCCCGACGAAGACCCAGAGCGCCAGCCGCCGGCCGCGGCGGCTCAACCCGGGCACGAAGCGCGCGGAGACGGCCGTCAGCAGGACGAGCACGATCACGACGCCGCCGATGACGCGGTTCCCGAACTCGATGAAGGCGTGGTAGTCCTTCGCCGGCAGCGGGTGGCCGGCCTCGCAGCCCGGCCAGTGGCGGCAGCCGAGGCCGGAGTCGGTCACGCGCACTGCCGCGCCGGTGAGCACGATCAGCCAGAGGGCGCCGAGCGAGACCAGGGTCAGCTGCAGGAAGCGCGCGGGCGAGAGCTCGAGCCGCCGGAGCCGCCCGAGCGCCGTCGTCGACTCGACGTGCACGGAGGAAAGACTAGAGAAGCGGCTCCAGCAGGGACGGGTAGCCGTCGGCGCCCTCGAACGGGGTCGGCCGTGAGCCGAGGAAGAGCGGCCGGTCGGCGGCGTTCAGCAGCACCGGCATCAGGTCGGGCCCGCGCAGCCGGCCGAGGATCCCGGCCGCGAACGGGAGCTCGCCGAAGGTCGTCACGCCGTCCGCACGGACGCCCGGGCCAGCCACGAGCAGCGGAACCGGGTCGCCCGAATGGATCACGTCGGGCGAGGCGGGCGTCGCGTGGTCGCCGGTGAGGCAGACGATCGCGCGGTTGACCAGAGGCCGTAGGCCGCCAAGGGCCGCGTCGAGCTCGGCGATCGTGTCGCGCTTGACCTTCGGGTCCTTCGTGTGGCCGGCCGCGTCGGTGGTCTTCTGGTGGCAGAACACGAACGTGTCGCCTGCATCCAGCCGCTCGATCGCCAGGGCCAGGCGGCCGCGCAGGTCGGCGACCGGATCGTCGGTCTCGGGCGCGTCCACCGGCTCGAGGCCGAGCGCCGCCCCGAGCCCGCGCAGGAAGGCCGAGTCCGCCGCGAAAGCGCCCGTCACGCCGTGCCGCTCGAGAAACGACGGCACCTGCCGCGGCCGCCCGAACCACTTCAGCGTGATCACGTTGAAGTGATGGCCCTCCAGGCGCTGCATCACCTCGCGCGTCCACTCCTCGCAGGCGCGGGCGGTGCGCTCCGCCTCGGGCACGAGCGGTTGCGGGCGCAGCATCGGGTGCCGGGCGCGGAAGAAGGCGTCGCTGTCGGTGACGCGCTCGTCCGCGCCGCCCGAGATGCGCAGGACCGCCTCGCCGCGCCAGACGTGCGCGAGCGAGAACGTCAGGCCGTCGATCTCGATCCCGTCGCACCGCTCGACGAGCCGCTCGGCCTCCTCCGCGTCTCGCCCGGGGTCCGGGCGGCCCGTCAGCCACCAGCCGTCCTCCCGCCGCTGTGCCGGCCGCAGCGCCGCGTAGGCGAACACGTGCTCGGCGCTCACCTCCTGGCCGCGCCCGAGCGCCTCGAAGACCGCCCGCCCCGGGAACTCGTCGGGCCGGTAGCCGAGCAGCGACCAGTGCGCCACCTCGCTCGACGGCGCGCGCCCGGGCCCGACCGCGTAGAGCAGGCCGCAGGAGCCGCGCGCGGCGAGGGCGTCGAGGTTCGGGGTCGCCGCCGCCTCGTTCCCGGTACGGCCGCCGAGCACCTCGTGTGCCCGATCGCCGAGGCCGTCGAGCAGGAGGACGACGATGGGATACACGCGGCGCGGAGGCTATCCCGCGCCGCGTGTATCGAGAGGAGCTACCTCCGGGGCGCGCGAACCACGACGGTGCGGCTGAAGCCGTCGAGGTAGCCCGCGCCGACCTGGTTGAACGACATGAAGATGCGAACCGCGTAGCGGTGGCCGCCCGACAGGCCGAGCTTGAAGTGCCTGGCCGAGCCGTTGCCGAGGATGACCGGGCGCACCTTCACCCACTCGTGGAAGCGGGTGAACTTCTGCAGGTAGACCTTCTGGCCCTTCAGCGACCGGTCGGTCTTGACCTTGACCGAGCCGTAGCGCTTGTAGGCCGAGAAGGCGATGCTCGGCCGGAGCTGCACGCCCACCGCCTGGCTCACGGTGCTCTTCCAGTGCGCGGTGTAGGTCGTGAGCAGCGTCGGCTTGACCACCAGGTCCCAGATGCCGTTCGTCGCCGTCAGCAGCGTGGCGATCTGGACCGGGGAGACGGTGCCGTACGGCTGCGCCCAGACCGTCACCGTCTCGCCTGCCTTGCCGCTCGAGACGGTGCCGGAGATGTGCGTCGTCTGGCCGTAGTCGATGATCGGGGCCAGCGTCGCGATCGTCACCGCCGGCGGCGGGCCCTTGACGACGACCTTGCCCGCGAGGGTCGGGTGCAAGGCGTCGTGGTAGCGGAACGTGCCCGCCGTGCTGAACGTGTGCGTGTAGCTCTTGCCCGGCTTGATCACCGCCGAGGCGAAGCTGCCGTTGTTCGCGACGATCTGGTGGTTCTTCGTGTCGCGGTTCGTCCACTTGACCGCGTCCGTCGTCGCGATCGTGACGCTGGCCGGCGAGAAGCCGGTCGCCTTGATCGCCACGGCCTTGGTCGCCTGCGACGCGGGCTGCGAGGCGCCGGTGACGGCGAGTGCCAGCACAGCGGCGGCGGCGAAAACGACTGTGCGCATCGTGAACCCCCTGGTTGCGGCGAGTTTCCACTCGTTCAAACGCGCCCGGGACGGAAAAGTTCTGCGTGCTTACACGACCCTTCTCGGGCCTTTACACGGCGCTTACACGGGCACGCGCTCGAGCTGCCTCAGAACCGCCGCCACGCCCGGCGGGACGAGCGGCTCCCACTCGCCCCCGGAGCGCAGCGCCTCGCGCACGTCCGCGCCCGAGACCTCCTTCTCCGTGCCCTCGTCGAGCACGACGACCTCGTAGCCCGCCTCGCGCAGGCGGTCGAGCTTCGTCCCGCCCCAGTCGGAGAAGAGCCTGATGAAATGCACGACGTCGCCCGGCACGTACGGCGGCCAGAGCTCCGGCTCGTTGACCGGGAACGGGATCACGTGCAGCCGCTCGGCGGCGATGCCCGCGTCGGCCGCGGCCGCTTTCACCATCAGCAGCCGCTCGACGTAGGTGTACGGGTTCGACTCGGGGAGGTGGCGCAGCGGGTCGGCGGCCTCGGGCTTGATCCGCTCCGGGTCGGGGTTCGTGATGCCCACGAACACCTCGTCGCAGCGGGCCGCGGCGCCCTTCAGGTACTCGAGGTGCCCGACGTGGAAGGGCTGGAAGCGCCCGTGGATCATCCCGCGGTCGATCACTCGACGACGACCCCGGCGCCCTCCTCCACGCGGCCGACCCGGCGGATGAAGAGCTTGCGCGACCCGAACTCCGCCTCGAGCGCAGGCGCACGGTCGCCCGCGACCGACACGAGCAGCCCGCCGGCCGTCTGCGGGTCGTAGCCGAGCGCGACCATCGCCTCGGGCACGTCGTCCCCCACGGAGAGGTGCCGGGCCGCGAAGTCGCGGTTTCGCGGGTCGCCGCTCGTGCGCAGGCCGTGACGGGCCACGTCGAGCGCGCCGTCGATCGCGGGAAAGCGCTCCGACTCCAGCCGGACCCGCACGCCGCTCCGGTCGGCGACCTCGTGCGCGTGGCCGAAGAGCCCGAAGCCGGTGACGTCGGTGACCGCGCTCGGCTCCAGCCCGCGCAGCACCTCCGCCGCGTCGCCGTTGAGCGTCCGCATCCAGCGGATCGCCCGCTCGAGCTGCTGCGTGCCGGCGCGCCCCTGCTTGTAGCCGGTCATGATCAGCCCGGTCCCGAGCGGCTTCGTCAGGAAGAGGACGTCGCCCGGCCGGGCGCCGTTCTTCGGCCAGATCGCCTGCGGGTGCACGGTGCCGACCACCGCGAGGCCGTACTTCGGCTCGGCGTCGCGGATGGTGTGGCCGCCCGCGAGCAGCCCGCCCGCCGCGCGCACCTGCGAGTCGGCTGCCGCGAAGATCTCGGCCAGCATCTCCATCGGCAGCTCCTCGGGGAACGCGGCGATCGAGAGCGCGAGCAGCGGCCTGCCGCCCATCGCGAAGACGTCGTTGAGCGCGTTGGTCGCCGCGATCGCCCCGTAGTCGCCCGGGTCGTCCACGACCGGCGGGAAGAAGTCGAGCGTGAAGATCAGCGCCCGCTCGTCGTCGAGCCGGTAGACGGCAGCGTCGTCGGCGGGGGCGAGCCCGACGAGCAGGTCCTCGGCCTCGGCGGGCACGAAGCCCGCGAGCAGCTGCTCGAGCCGGGCGGCGGAGTACTTGGCGGCGCACCCTCCGCACGAGGCGAGATCGGTGAGCTTGACGGTGTCCAGGTTCACGGCGGCGGTCCCCCCTGAAATCGGATGCGGGAACTGTAGGGCTCGGTCTGGCTCTCGTCCATTACGACAAGCGCCGCCCGGGTATTCCCGAGAGAAAAAGACGACGACGGCCGAAGGCCGCCGCCGTCCAGGGGAGAGGAGGAGCTTTGGTGCTTCGCCTCGGTTCGTGACGATCCGCTCGATTCCTGCAGCGCTCTGTCAGAGCTCTCCCGGTGTCCGCAGGACTCGCCGGGCCATGTAGAGTCCAGCGCGCGAGCCTGTCCGCCACTTCGGCCGCGCGGCAAGCGCGAGAGCGCGCGAACTGCGTGAAGAGCGGGCCGAGGAGCTGATCCGGCTCGAGGCGCGTGAAGGTCCTCCCCCGCACCTGGGGCGCGCAGAACTGCTACCGGAGCTTGCCGCGCACGGCCGCGGCGAGCTCGGCCGCCGAGACCGAGCCCTCGAACTTCGCCTTCACGCGCCCGTCGGCGCCGACCAGGAACACCCACGGCTCGCTCGCGAGCCCCCACTGACGCATCCAGCGGTTGTAGCCCCGCGAGGGGTCGTTCCCGGTGAACACCTCGACGTGGATGAAGCGGACGCCGCGGCGCTCGAAGCGGCGGCGCACCGCCTCAAGCACGTCGACCACCGGGCCGCACGTGCGGCTGGTGCAGAACTTCGGCGTCGCGAAGGTGACGACGAAGGGTTTGTGCGCCGCCAGCGAGCCGGCGATCGAGTAGCGCAGCAACGGCAGGTCCGGCGGCCTGCTGGTCGTGATCCGCGCGGCCGGTGCCGTCGCGAGCGTGGGCGTCTGCGAGCGCGGCGCCTTCGCCCCGATTGCCGGGCTGGCCGAGCGCGCCGCCACGCCGAGCACGCCGACGGCCTGGATCCGGGCGCCGTCCGGCTGCGCGACGAGCCAGTAGCGCCCCGGCCGCGGGATGCGCAGGTGCGCGACGTAGATCCTCGACACGCCGCCGAACGCAGGAGCCGAGCGACCGGGAATCCCGATCGGCTCGAGTCGCGCCCGCGTGCGGGCGAACGGCGCCCGCGAGCGGCTCGTCGCCGCCCAGACCGTCGCTGCCGGGCGCTCGACCGGCCTCGCGTCGTTGCGGATGACGAGGAACGGGTAGCGCACGTCGCCGGGCACGAACTCGGCGGCTCCAGGCGTGACGGCCACGTCAGGCCCGGGCCGCTTCAGGATCGAGTCGAGCGACGCGTTCCCTGACGTGCCAACAGACGTGCCAGAACCGCCGCAGCCGGCGGAGAGAGCCGCTGTCGCGAAGAGGACAGCGATGGCACGGCCCACGGGCCGAGTCTAGCTGGGTGGTACCCCCGAAGGCTCTGGGCGAAGCAGTGCGCCGAGCAGGAGCGCGTCGACCGCTTCCGGCGACGTTCGGAGCCCACAGACCCCGCTCCGAACGCGCCGGGGTGGTCTAGTGCCCGTCGAACCAGCTACCCGGGTGGCCGAGGAACCAGCCAAGCCCGCGCGCGAAACCCTCGAGGTAGAAGGCCAGCAGGGAGAGAGTGACCGTCAGGGAGATCAGGCGAGCTCTGTTCATCTTCACCTCCTTCCTCGGCTTAGAAGCGGACATCCTGCAGGGCTTCGGCGGCCTTGCGGTAGAGCCGTGCGGCCGTCGCGTCCTCGCCCCGGCGGGCGGCGAGGTCGCCCTGTGCCATCCACGCGGCGGCGCGATGGCTGATCGATTCCAGCTGTTCTGCGCTTGCCTCGGCGGTGCGCAGCATCTGCTGCGCCTCGTCGAGACGTCCCTGCTCCATCAGCGCACGACCCAGCACGAGCTGCGTCGGTGCGATGTCGAGCAGGAAGTCTTCGCGGCCCTCGAGGAGCTCCAGCGCGTGCCGCGCCTCCTCCTCGGCCGTCTCCACCTGGCCGGTCGCCAGATGCACGTGCGCGAGTGACGAGACGACGTTCGCCGCCTCGGCGTCGCTGCCCTTGTCGAGCAGCACCCGGTACGCGTTCTTCAGGTCCTCGACCGCGCGCTCGGGCTTGCCGAGCTGGAAGTTGAGGCCGCCGAGGTTGTTCAGCAGGCGGCCGACGTTCCGCTCGTCGTTGATCTGCTCGTAGTACGCCTTCGCGCGCTCCGCGTAGCTGCGCGCGAGCACCCAGTGGCCCATCCGCTCGGCGACGAGCGAGGCCTGGAAGTACACGTTCGCCATCGTGCGGTGGTCGTCGAGCGCCTGCGCGAGCTCGAGCGCGCGCTCGACGTCCTCGCGCGCGGCTTCGAAGTCGCGCTGCCGGCGGTAGCAGCGGGAGCGCCAGCCGAGGATGTCTCCGCGCAGCAGGTCGCACGGCAGCTGCGAGCTCTCGGCCAGCTTCAGCGCCTCGCTGAACAGCGAGACCGCGGACGCGATGCTCGAGAGGTGGTAGCGGCAGACGCCCATCCGGAACAGCACCTGCGCGCGGTCGACGTCCGAGAAGCCGGGGCCCTCGGTGATCGTGCGGCAGTGCCCCAGCAGCTGCAGCGCCGGCCTCAGCTCGCCGCGCTCCATCCGCGCCCAGGCCTCCGTCTGCGCGGCCCGCGCCTCGAGCTCGACGGCGCCGGTGGCGAGAACCGCGCTGCGCGAGCTCTCGATCTCCTCGACCGCCTCGTCGTACTGGTGGTTGTTCGCGAGCGCCTCGGCGCGGGCGAGCATCGCCTCGACGCGGCTGCGCTCGTCGGCGGAGACGCCCTTCTCCAGGAAGCCGGCGTCGACGCCGAGCTTCGCGGCGAGCCACTCGATCGTCTCGCGCGTGGGCCTGGTCTTGCCGCGCTCGATCTGGCTGACGTACTCCTTCGAGAAGCGGTCGCCGGCGAGGTCGGTCTGGGTCAGGCCCGCGGCCACGCGCAGCTGGCGGACGCGCTCGCCGAGACGGGCGCTACCCGGCTGGGCGACGGTGCGGATCTGGGTGGTCACGGAAGCACGGGGCATGGAGGTTCCAGGCGAAGTCAAACGGATACTTCACTTCGGCGCAAGTGGCCCTCGGGCGATATCCCTCAAAAAGGTCATGTCTACGCCAAAAACGGGTGAACCGGAGGTCTCCAAAATCACTTGACCGAGGTACTTGACTGTCCGCTGGGGCCGGTCTATAGTCCGTCCACCTTGCAGCCCAGCCGGACGCCAGGCTTAGGGGATGCAAGGGGCGCGCCAGAGACGGCGACGATGAGCCCGGAGGTTGTGGCTGGGCCGCAGAGCCAAGGCCTCCGGGTCGTCGCCTCTCAGCAAGGCCCGCAAAAACCAGAAGCCCCCGGAGCCGCAGCCGGGGGCTTTTCTTTTGCCTCTCGAAGCTAGGCGGCGCCGGTCATCCAGGCGCGGCGCGAGGCGAAGATGTCGTCGAACTCCTGGCCGACGAGGCTGCCGAGGCGCCGGTCGATCGTGGTCAGCAGGCCGAGCGAGATGAAGATCCATCCCTCGGCGTCCGCGTCCCGCTCCGGAAGGACGCCGCCGGCCTCCTGCGAGCGGCGGATCACCCCGGCGACGAAGCCGTGCACCTCGCGCACCTGGGCGCGCAGGGCGCGGCGGATCTCGGGGTCGTCGGCCGCCTCCGTCAGCGCCTGGATCCAGAGGTCGGCGAGGACGATCTTCGCGCCGCGCTCCTCGAGGTAGGCCTTGCCGATCGCCTTCAGCCAGTTCGCGGGGTCGTCCTCCCGCTCCAGTGCCGTCTCCCACAGCGCCCGCACTCGCGCCCAGACGGCGTCCAGGCACGCCACGTACAGCTCGCGCTTGGAGCTGAAGTGGCGATAGAGCACGGGCTCGCTGACCCCGGTCTCGCGCGCGATCTGCGCCGTGGTCGAGCCATGGTAGCTCCCCTTCGCGAAGACCAGGCAGGCGGTCTCGACGACCGCCTGCCGCCGCTCCGGGCCGGAGAGGCGGCTGCTCATGCCGCGGCCTCGGCGGGATGGCTCGAGTCGGCGTGCCGGTAGCGGCGGACGAGGACAGCCGCCGCGATCGCGGCACCGAAGCAGATTGCGGCGCTGACGCGCATGCCGAAGGTCAGGCCGTAGACGAACGCCTCCGGCGGAGGGCCACCGTGCGCCGCCGCGCGGTTCGCCACGATCGCGCCCATGATCGCGATCCCGAGGGCGACGCCGACCTGGCGGAAGGTATTGAGCACGCCCGACGCGACGCCGGCCTTCGCCACCGGCGCCGCTCCCATGGCCGCCGCCGACATCGGCGTCATCACGAACGACATCCCGAAGCCACCGAGGATGAACGCCGGGAGCATGTTCCAGAAGCTCGACGTCAGGGTCACGGTCGAGAGCAGCAGGCAGCAGATCGCGACCACGGACATGCCGCCGGCCATCAGCCAGCGGGAGCCGACCCGGTCGGAGAGCTTGCCCGCGATGGGCGCGAAGATCACGACCATGATCGTCCAGGGCAGCAGCGCCGCGCCGGCCTGGACGGGCGACCAGCCGCGGAAGGTCTGCATGTAGATCGGGAAGAAGACGAAAATGCCGAACATCGCGAGCGTGACGAGGATCGCCACGAGGTTCGCGCCGGCGAAGGTGCCGCTCCGGAAGAGCGAGAGGTCGAGCATCGGCAGCCGCTGGTGCAGCTCGAGCAGCACGAACGCGCCGAGCGCGACGGCCGCGACCGCGAACAGTCCCAGGATCCGCGTCGAGGTCCAGCCGTAGTTGTTCGCCTCGATCAGGGCGTAGACGAGCGCGAGCAGGCCGATCCCCGAGGTGAGCAGGCCGGGCAGGTCGAGCCGCTGCTCGTGCGAGGTGTCCCGCGACTCCGGGACGACGAGGAGCGCCGACAGGACGGCGATCACGCCGATCGGGACGTTGACGTAGAAGATCCAGTTCCAGGAGATGTGCTCGGTGATGATCCCGCCGAGCAGCGGGCCGATCGCAAGCGCCATCGCTGAGACGCCGGCCCAGATGCCGATCGCGGTCCCTCGCTCGCGGGCGTGAAAGGTGGCCGAGATGATCGAGAGCGTCGCCGGCATCATCAGCGCCGCACCGACGCCCTGCACGGCGCGCGCCGCGATCAGCTCGGCGGCCGTGCCGGAGAGCCCGCAGAAGAGGGACGAGACGGTGAAGACGGCGAGGCCGATGACGAAGATCAGCCGCCGTCCGAGCAGGTCGCCGAGCTTGCCGCCCGTCAGGAGCACCGAGGCGAAGGTGAGGGCGTAGGCCGCGACCGTCCACTCGAGCTCGGAGGTCGTGATCCCGAGGTCGGCCTTGATGGCGGGCAGCGCCACGTTCACGACCGTGTTGTCCAGCATGATCATGAACAGGGCGAAGCAGAGCGACCCCAGCGTCCACCATTTCCTGTTCTCGTCGGCGAAGATCTTGGCTCGCACAGTCCCTCCCCTTCGAAGTTAGTCCGCGCTAGGTTAGCGGGCACTAGCAAAATGCGTCAAGGTTACGCTTGCCGTCGTGGAGGTGATCTGGCAGCCGAGCGACGAGGTGCGCGAGCGCTCGAACGTGCTGCGCCTGGCGCGCACGCTCGGCTTAGACGACTACGCGTCGCTCCTCCGCTTCTCGGCGGAGGAGCCGGAGCGCTTCTGGCCGGCCGTGATCGAGGACCTGGGGCTCGAGTTCTCTCGGCCGTGGGACGCGGTGGTGGACGAGTCGCGGGGGCCGGAGTGGGCGACGTGGTTCGTCGGCGGCCGGTTGAACCTGGCGTGGAACTGCGTGCACCGCTGGGCACAGGGCGGGCGCGCGGACGCTCCCGCGGCCGTCTGGCAGAGCGAGGAGGGCGAGCGGCGCTCGCTCTCCTACCGCGAGCTCTCGAGCGAGGTGACGCGGCTTGCCGAGGCGCTCGCGGCGCTCGGCGTCGAGGCCGGCGACCGCGTCGCGATGTTCCTGCCGATGTCGCCCGAGGTCGCGATCGCCTCCCACGCCTGCGCGCACCTCGGCGCGGTGCAGGTGCCCATCTTCTCGGGGTTCGCGGCACCTGCGATCGCCGCGCGCCTGCAGCACTCGGAGGCGAAGGTCGTCGTGACCGCCGACGCGTCACTGCGGCGCGGGCGCGAGGTG
>DATIFC010000082.1:0-8988 GCA_035455445.1 Gaiellaceae bacterium
CGGTCGCCAACGCCACCGGGCTCGTCGCGGGCGACACGCTGAAGGTCGGCGCCTCCGAGATCGTCGTCGTCCAGAGCGTCGCGGGGAACGTGATCACGTTTGCCGCGCCGCTCACCGTCGCCCACGCCTCGGGCGAGCAGGTCGTCCGTCAGGGCAGCGCGGTCACCTACCAGGACGCGGAGCTGACGCAGGACGCCTGCGCCGCCGGGCGGCGGCTCGCCTTCGCCAAGTCGAGCGAGCCCGTCGTGACCGGCCAGGCCGCTCCCTACGCCTCGGGCCTCTCGCCGTTCGGCAAGCTCGTCTCGGCGAAGACCGCGAAGCCGACGTTCTACGGCCATCCGCTCGTCGCCTGGCAGCCGGTCGCGGGCGCCGACCAGTACGAGGTGCAGTGGAGCCGCAAGCTCTACCCGTGGCGCGTCGCCGGCTCGAAGCTCGCCTGGGGCACCTCGCTCTCCCTGCCGTTGACGCCGGGCACGTGGTACTACCGCGTCCGCGGGCTCGACTACCTGATGACCGGCTCGAGGCCGCAGATGTCCTGGTCCGACCCCGCGCGCCTCGTGGTCACGAAGCCGCGCTTCAGGGTCGTCCGCTAGCCGGCCCCAGCGGCCCTCGCCCAAGTAACAGACTGTTACTTGCCGTCGAAGAACGGCTTGGCTCCGGCGCACGATCGACGCTCAGCCGGCTCCCACTTCTTGTAACAGACTGTTACTTGATGTCGGCCGGGGTCACACGCGCTCGAGGAGGCGCGCGTCCGACCTGCGGCGGGCGGTGCGGCCGGCCGCGACCCCCGCGGCGCCGAGCAGGAGCAGCGGGCCCGCGACCACGAGCGCGTAGAGCAGGATCTCGAGCTCGCGCAGGAGCACGCCGCCCGCGCCGTCGAGGGTGCGGTGGAGACGCCCCGGCGCGGCGGCCGGCTGCTCCTCCGGGGTCGTCAGGCCGAGGGTGATCCGTGCGAAGCGGGCGCTCTTCAGCAGGCGCGCATGCTTGGCCCGGAGCGTCGCGAGCCGGTGGCGGATCGCAGCTGCCTGGGCCGGCGGTGCCGTCCGCAGCTGCCGCTCGAGGCTCGCGATCTGCTCCGCCTCGCGGTCGGCGCGGCGGGTGACGTCGAGGATGCCCGTTCGCTGCTGCAGGATCGTGCCGAGGGCGGTGAGCCGGGCCAGTGCGGTCTGCACGCCCCCGACGGGGACGCGCAGGACGAGCGTCGCGCCGCCGCGCTCGCCGCCACGGGTGGCGTACTGCACGGAGCCGACGTACCCGCCGAGCGATCGCGTCACGACGATCGCGCGGGTCGTCGCACGCGAGAGCGCCTCGACGTCCTTCACGCGCACCCGCAGGGTCGCCTCGTACCGCTGCAGCCGCGACGCCGTCGGCGCCGGCAGGTCGGGCGCGGCCTTCAGGGCGCCCTCGGTCGAGCGCCTGTTGAGGTCGAACGGGATCGAGGCCGGCGCCACGGCGTTGCCGTGCACGGTCAGCGTCGGCCGGAATCTGCCGTCGCTCGACCGCTGCTCGCCCGAGCGGCTCAGGCCCGTGATCCCGGCCGCGAGGACGGACCCGAGCAGCGCGAGCGCTGCGACGGCGAGCACGACACGGCGCGACGGCCGACCGAAGGTCCAGCGCGGCTCCGGCGGCTCCAGCTTCCGCACCTGGGCGCGCAACGTCGCAGGGGCCGCGGGACGGGAAGCGCGCAGCTCCTCCGCGAGCTTCTCGAACCGGTCGTCGACGAGCTCAAGCGGCGACATTCGGCGACACCTCCTTCTCCAGCTTCTGCAGAGCGCGGCTGAGACGAGTCGAGCACGCCGTCGCGCTGATGCCGAGCACGCGCGCCGCGGCCTCGCCGTCGAGCTCGAGCACGATCCGCAGCGCGACCACCTCGCGCTCGGCCGCCGACAGCCGCGCGAGCGCGGCCTCGAGCGCCGGCGAGAGCCCCTCGCCGAAGACCTGCTCCTCGCTCTGCGGCACCGTGACCGCATAACGGCCCTCGCGCCGCAGCCGCCGCTCCTCGGCCCGGAAGTGGTCGAGTGCCGTCGAGCGCGCGAGCTGGCAGAGCCAGGTCCGCGCCGAGCCCCGCCGCGGGTCGAACCGCCGCCAGCGCTCGCAGGCGCGTGCGAAGGTCTCGGCCGCGAGCTCCTCCGCGGTTCCTCTGTCTCCGGTCAGGTACACGAGATAGGCGTGGACGTCGTCGAGGTGGCGCTCCGCCGCCTCTGCGAATTCCGTTGTCACGGCTCCTATACGTCGCCGCGCGCCCATCGCGTCACATCATGCGGCGCGAACCGCCTCCTCGTACACCCGGTCGCGCGAGAAGCGCTCGAGCTCGTCGCTCAGCAGGTCGGCCGGATCCGGCGGGTCGCCGGGCGGGAAGGGTGCCGGCTCGCCGTCCACGTCCACGCCGACCAGGCGGTCGGAGGGCTCGTGCTCGAGCTCGACGTCGTGCCCGAGGCGCGATCGCAGCCAGCCCGCGAGCAGGCATGCCTGTGCCTGCGTGCCCGTGACCTTGATCCGCTGCACGCCCCCGATCTCGGGCCAGAGCGAGGCGAGCTGCGGCCGCCAGCGGCTCGTGCGCGCCCAGGCGATGTCGGAGACCACGGCGCGGTCGAACACCTTCGCGAGCCGCCCGTACGGCTCGGGCAAGCCCGGCCACTCCGTCGAGTCCACGATCAACCGGTCGACCACGCCGATCATCTGCTCGAACGGCTCCTCGCCGAAGGGCGGCAGGCCGCGCCAGCGCAGGAAGACCGGCAGATCGGGCAGCAGCAGCGGCTGGACGACGCTGGCCGGCGCCGCCGCGCGCCGGCCGCGGAGCCGCACCCGGATCGTCTCGACCGCGACCTGCCTCAGCCCGCCCGCGGGGAAGGCCTCGACCTCGACGCTCGCCTCGAGCGCGTCGTCGGCGCCGGGCTCCGGCACGAGCACGATCGTCCGCGACGGGTGCCGCTCGGCCAGCCCGGCGAGCACGTCCTCCGCGGCCTCGACCCACTCCGCCGGGACCCAGGCGATGTGCGTCATCACGCTCGTCCGCTGGAACACCTCGCCGCTCTCTGCGTTGAGGCGCAGGCGCGCGAGCTCGCGGTCGATCTCGGAGACGGACGCTAGTGCCGCCGCCACGTCCGGCCGTCCCGGTGCAGGAGCTCCTCCGCGGCCCCGGGGCCCCACGTCCCCGCCGCGTAGTTCGGGAACGAGGGCCGGTCCCGCTGCCAGAACGCGATGATCGCGTCCACCAGCGACCACTGCTCCTCGACCTCGTCGGCGCGCGTGAAGAGCGTCGCGTCGCCGAGCAGGCAGTCGAGCAGAAGCCGCTCGTAGGCCTCGGGAATCCCCGTGCGGAAGGCGCCGCCGTAGAGGAAGTCCATGTGCACCGTGCGCAGCGACATCCCCTGTCCGGGCACCTTCGCGGCGAACTCGAGCGAGACGCCCTCGTCGGGCTGGATGTGGCAGACGAGCACGTTCGGGCGCAGGACGCCCTCGTCGCCGACCTCGAACGGCGGGTGCGGGGCGCGCTTGAACTCGATCGCGATCGTCGTCTCGCGTCGCGCGAGGCGCTTGCCCGCGCGCACGTAGAACGGCGTGTCCGCCCAGCGCCAGTTGTCGACGTAGAGCTTCGCGGCGACGTGCGTCTCCGTCATCGACTGCGCGTCGACGCCCTCCTCCTCGCGGTAGCCCGGCACCTCCTCGCCCTCGATGTGCCCCCGCCCGTACTGGCCGCGGACGACGTGCTTCGGGCCCGGCGTGTGCAGCGAGCGCAGCACCTTCACCTTCTCGTTGCGCACCGACTCGGCGGTGAAGTCGATCGGCGGCTCCATCGCGGTCAGCGCGACCAGCTGCAGCAGGTGGTTCTGGAAGACGTCGCGGATCGCGCCCGCCTGCTCGTAGAAGGCGGACCGGCCCTCGATCCCGATCGACTCGGCGACGGTGATCTGCACGTGGTCGACGAACTGGCGGTTCCAGATCGGCTCGAAGATGCCGTTCGCGAAGCGCAGCGCGAGCAGGTTCTGCACCGTCTCCTTGCCGAGGTAGTGGTCGATGCGGAAGATCTCGTCCTCGGAGAAGCAGCGCTGGATCTCCTCGTTCAGCGCTCGCGCGGAGGCGAGGTCGCGGCCGAACGGCTTCTCGACGATCAGCCGCGTCCAGCCCTCCGTCGAGCGGCGCTCGCCGATCTCGCGGATCAGCGTCGAGATCGCATCGGGCGGAACCGCGAGGTAGTAGACGCGGTTGCCGGCCGTGCCACGCTGCCCGTCGAGCTCGTCGAGCGCGGCCAGGACGCCGTCCTCGCCCTGCTCGTCGGCGAAGTCGGTCGAGACGTAGCGCATCCCCTCGGCCAGCCAATCCCAGGTCTCGTCCTTGAACTCGTCGCGACCGAACTCCTGGACGGCGTGCTTCATCCGCTCGCGGAACTCGTCGTCCGACTCCCGGCTGCGGGCGACGCCGACAACGCCGAAGCGCTCGGGCAAGAGGCCGCGCAGCGCCAGCGAGTAGAGCGCCGGGAAGAGCTTGCGGCGGGTGAGGTCGCCCGAGGCGCCGAAGATGACGAGGGCGCACGGGTCGGCTGTGCGCCGGAGCTGGAGCCCTTCGAGGAGCGGGTTCCCGGGCTGCGACGCCTCGGTCTGCTTCGTCGCCACCGCCGAAGCCTAGATGGCCCGGGCTAGGTCGAGCGTGCGAGCGCGGCCCGCGTGAGGCGGAGCGGGCGCAGGCCCCGCGTCAACCGCCGAAGCTCGGCGGAGACGCGGCGGGGCACCGCGTACCAGCGGCGGCTGACGAACCGGCCGGTGTTGACGCCGTAGCTGAGGAAACGGTCGAGACGGGCCGTCGCGACGATCCCGGTCACGTAGTCGTTGCGGAAGCGGAGCTCGTAGTACGGCGCTCGCAATCGCGGCCGCCGGAGCGGCGTCAACGCGTAGCTGCCGTAGTAGAACGCACCGATCCTCGGGAGGACGCTGCGGTCCGCGAGCGCGACGCAGCGCTTCGCGTTGCACACCCGCAGATCCCCCGGACCGAAGTCCTTGGCAGCGGCGGAGGGCAGGACCAGCAGCGCCAGTGCGCCCACGAGGAGACCTCGCCTCATGCCTCTCCTACACCGCCCGCCGGCGTCCGGTTCCGCAGGTGTCAGACGTCGACTCGAAAGTGTGACGGATCGTCCCGGATCACCGCTCATGAGGCCGCCGAGCGCCCGCGGAGGGTGTCGGACACTGTGACGGAACCGGGCGCAGTCGCAGCGGTTGCGGCCCTCTAGCTCTCGGGGCTCTTCTCGAGGTGGCCGCCGAAGGCCTTGCGCATGGCGGAGAGAACCCGGTTGCCCCAGTCGGCCTCTCCGCGCGAGGCGAAGCGGTCGAAGAGCGAGGCCGAGAGCACGGGAGCCGGGACGCCCTCCTCCACCGCCGCCTGCACCGTCCAGCGGCCCTCGCCGGAGTCGCTCACGCGGCCCGCGTAGTCCTCGAGCTCCGGGGACTCGTGCAGCGCCTGTGCGGAGAGGTCGAGCAGCCACGAGGCGATCACCGAGCCGCGACGCCAGAGCTCCGCGATCGCCGGGATCTCCAGCTCGTACTTGTAGTGGTCGGGATCGCGCAGCGGCGTCGTCTCGGCATCCGTCTCCTGCGCGTGCAGGCCGATGTTCGCATGCTTGAGGACGTTCATGCCTTCGGCGTAGGCCTGCATCAGGCCGTACTCGATCCCGTTGTGGACCATTTTCACGAAGTGGCCCGCGCCGGAGGGACCGCAGTGCAGCCAGCCCTGCTCCTCGGGGGCGGGGTCGCCCCCGCGGCCTGGAGTGCGCGCTGCCGCCTCCACGCCCGGTGCAAGCGCCTCGAGCACCGGCACCAGGCGCCTCACCGCCTCGTCGTCCCCGCCGACCATCAGGCAGTAGCCGCGCCGCAGGCCCCAGACGCCGCCGCTCACGCCGACGTCCACGAAGTGGATCCCGCGCTCTCGCAGCTCGGCCGAGCGGCGCAGGTCGTCCACGTAGTACGAGTTGCCACCGTCGACGATCGTGTCGCCCTCCTCGAGGTGCGGGGCGAGCTCCGAGACGACCGGGTCGACGATCCCCGCGGGAACCATCAGCCAGACGGAGCGCGGCGCGTCGAGCTGACGGGCCAGCTCCTCGAGCGTGGACGCGGTCGAGTCGACCTGCGGGTCGAACGTCTTCAGGTCGTGGCCGGCGGCGCTCAGCCGCCTGGTCATGTTCCCGCCCATGCGGCCGAGGCCGACCATGCCGAGCTGCACTAGAGCTCCTCCAATCCGACCCGCACTATGCGCCTCCCGCGCTCCTCGAGCGAGGCGAGGTCGCCGGCGGCCTGCGAGTGGATCAGCCGCCGGAAGCCGAAGTCGCGGCCCGGGATCGCGAGCTTGTCGCCCGCGTCGTCGACGACCTGGACGAAGAGGCCGGTGTTGGGCCCGCCCTTGTGCAGCTGCCCGGTCGAGTGCAGGTAGCGCGGGCCGAGGCCGCGCGTGACGACGCAGCCCGTCCCGCGGGCGCGCTCGACCAGCGGCTCCAGCTCGCCCTCCCGCGCCGGGTCGACGAAGGCCTGGATCGCGACGTAGTCGCCGGGGCGGGCCTCCCCGAGCAGCTCCTCCAGCGAGCCCCTCGGCTCGACGTCGGGGTCGCCGCCGGCCGCGAGCACCTCGCTCGTCCTATCCTTGGCCGCCTGCACGTTCGGCTGGTCGAATGGGTTGATGCCGAGGACCGAGCCGGCGACCGCCGTCGCGAACTCCCAGCGGAAGAACTCCTGCCCCAACTCGTACGGCCCGGGCAGCCGCACCTCGGGCGCCTGGCGGTCGGGGCCCTCGGGCGGCTCCTCGGGCGCGGGGACGAGGCCCTTTCCGTCCTTGCCGGTCGACTCGGCGAGCAGCTGCTCGGCCCAGAGGCCGAAGCCGCCCGGGTTGGGGTTGATCGTCACCTTGTCCCGGCCGTCCGCCCAGCCGTTGCCGAGCTCGAGCCCCAGCTCGAGGCCCGGGTTGCCCTCCCCTCCGCGGCAGGCCTCCGCGACCTCGTCCACGCGCTCGAGCAGGCGCTCCAGGTCGACCCCCATCAGCGCCGCGGGCACCAGGCCGAAGACCGAGAGCGCCGAGTAGCGCCCGCCGATCGTGGGCTCGCCGTCGAAGACCGCCCGGAAGCCGCGCTGGCGCGCGAGCGACTCGAGCTCCGAGCCGGGGTCGGTGATGGCGACGAAGAGCTCACCCCTCTTCCCGGCGCGCTCCCAGAACCAGTCCAGGTGGCAACGCGTCTCGAGCGTCGTCCCCGACTTCGAGGCGACGAGGAAGAGGGTCGCGTCGAGGTCGAGCTCGTCCGTCAGCCGCCCCACCGCCGCCGGGTGGGTGGTGTCGAGCACGTGGAAGCGCTCCGCCCCGAAGGTGCGCCTCAGCACCTCGGGCGCGAGGCTCGAGCCGCCCATGCCGAGCAGCACGAACGTGTCGATCAGCCCGGGCGCGGCAACGTCCTCGACAAAGCGCTGCAGGTCGTCGAGCCGGCTGCGCATCCGCATCGGCTCGTCGAGCCAGCCGAGCCACTTCGCCTCGTCCTTCCCGGTCCAGAGCGTCGGGTCGCGCTCCCAGATGCGCTCGACCAGCTCGGCGGGAGCGACGGTGCTCACCCCACCTCCCGCAGGAAGGGGAGCACGAGCTCGTCGAACTCGCGCGGCCGCTCCATGCTGGGCACGTGCGCGGTCGCCGCGATCGTCGCGCGCCGCGCGCCGGGAATCTCGCGCTCGAGCCGCTCGGCAATCGCGTGCATGTCGGGCTGGTCCTCCTCGCCGACGAGGACCAGCGTCGGAGCCCGGATCTCGCCGAGGCGCTGCGCGAGGTCCTCGACCAGCAGCTCCTCGTCGTCCTCGTCGGAGCCCAAAGCGAGCTCGTAGGCGCGCCGCTGCATCTCGCCGACGCGCGCCCGCACCTCGGGGTCGACGTCCTCCGGCCGCCGCCGGGGCCCGTCCACCCACGTGTGCAGGCTGACCTCGACGGCTCGGTCGAGGTCGCCGGCCTCGAAGGCCGCCTCCTCCTTCGCCCACTCGGCGCGCAGCTGCTCGGACCACGCGTGGCCGGGGAGCCCGGGCGCGACGAGCACGAGCGCCGTGACGAGCTGCGGCCGCGCGACCGCGAGCTCGAGCGCCACGCGTCCTCCCAGCGAGACGCCGACGAGCGCGAACCGGTCGAAGCCGTGCCGCTCGAGAGCCTCGATCACGTCGCGCCCGTGCGTGAAGGCTCCGGGGGCGAGCGGCGTCCGGCCGAACCCGCGCAGGTCGACCCGCAGCAGGCGGAACTCGCGCGACCACGGGACCCACTGCGGCTCCCACATGCGGCTGTCGCAGACGCCCTCGTGCAGGAGCACGACCGCCGGCCCCTCGCCGGCGACCTCCGCATGCAGCCTCACGCCGGGCGCCTCAGGCGGAGACGAGCTCGCCGCGCTTGGCCCTGACGCCGTCGAGCAGCTCCTTGAAGGAGTCGGCGAACTTCTCCACGCCCTCGCGCTCGAGCACCTCGACCACGTCGTCGTAGTCGACCCCCGTCTCCGCGATCCGCTCGAAGACGCGCTGCGCCTCGTCGAGGTCGGCTTCCAGCGTGAGCGCCACCTCGCCGTGGTCCTGGAAGGCGCGGATCGTCTCCTCGGGCATCGTGTTCACCGTCTGCGGGCCGATCAGCTCCTCGACGTAGAGCACGTCGCGGTAGTCCGGGTTCTTGGTCGAGGTCGAGGCCCAGAGGCAGCGCTGCGGCCGCGCGCCCGCCGCCTGCAGCTGCTCCCAGCGCTCGCCGGCGAAGAGCTCCTGGTAGCGCTGGTACGCGAGCTTCGCGTTCGCGACCGCGAGCTTCCCCTTCAGGTCGGCCGGCGCGCCGGCCTCGTCCAGCCGCCGGTCGGCCTCGGTATCGACGCGGGAGACGAAGAAGCTCGCGACCGACGCCACCGGCCGGGGATCGCCGCCGCCCTCGACGAGCCGCTCGAGCCCGCGCAGGTAGGCCTCGACGACCTCCGCGTAGCGCTGCAGCGAGAAGATCAGCGTCACGTTGATC
>DATIFC010000083.1:0-6165 GCA_035455445.1 Gaiellaceae bacterium
GGGGCGGCGGCCGAGCTGGAGGCGGCCGAGCGCGAGGTCGAGCGCCTTGCGCGGCTGCTGGCCTCGCTGCTCACGCTCGCCCGTGAGGGCGACAAGCCCGGGACCGCGCGTCCGGTCTCGCTGGCGCGCGCGGCCGAGCGGGCGTACGAGCGCTGGGCGGCCGCGGCCGAGCAGGACGGCCGCGAGCTCGAGCTCCTCGGCGAGGGCGACGCGACCATCGCGGCCTCCGAGGAGGATCTCGCGATCCTGCTCGACAACCTGATCGAGAACGCGCTGCGCTACTCGCCGAGGCGCGTGGGCGTCGACTGGGGCCGCGACGGCGGCGAGGCGTGGCTCGCGGTTCTCGACGAAGGCCCCGGCCTGGCGGCGGGAGAGGAGACACGCGTGTTCGAGCGCTTCACCCGCGGCAGCGCCGGGGGCGCCAGCTCGGGGACCGGCCTCGGCCTCGCGATCGTGCAGACCCTCGCCCACCGCTGGCGTGGGCAGGCGACGCTCTCGAACCGGCTCGAGGGCGGGACGCGCGCCGAGGTGCGCTTCCCCGCCGCGGCTACAGTGCCCGAGGAGCCATGGGTCGAGGCCTGATCGTCGCGACGCTCGCCGTCCTCGGGCTGCTCTGCGCGGCCGGGATGGGCTACGCCGCGTACGTGGTCTCGCGCGGCTCGGTCGCCGTCCCGGTGACCCGGCTCCAGCAGGCGCCGCAGGACCTGACGCCGACGCGT
This sequence comes from Gaiellaceae bacterium, assembly GCA_035455445.1. Taxonomy (GTDB): domain Bacteria; phylum Actinomycetota; class Thermoleophilia; order Gaiellales; family Gaiellaceae; genus AC-32. The sequence goes on from DATIFC010000083.1 coordinate 720, forward strand.
GTGCAGGGCCGGCCGAAGGCGAAGACGCGGGTCACGGGGACCGGAACGACCGCCACCACCCGCACCGTCGCGCCGGCTCCCCCGCCTCCGCCCACGACCACGGTCGACGACCACGGCGGAGGCCACGGGGGCGACGGCCACGGCGGAGACGACTAGGACACGCAGCCACGCACCACGCCCCGACGCGGCGCCGGCTCGGGCGCACCCCGAAGATCAAGTAACAGACTGTTACAAGGTCACAGCGGCCCGGACTTCACGGCGCAGGCCGGGTCAGACCGGAGCAAGTAACAGTCTGTTACTTGGAGTCGAGACGGTGGCCCGACGGAAGGCGCTCCTCCGAGCCTTCCTCAGAGGCGGTCTCTCAGCTCCGCGAGGGCGGCCCAGCGCGAGTCGGGCTCGGGCTCGCCGTGGTCGTGCGGCTCGTCGTTCAGGTTCTTGCCGCACACCGGGCACAGGCCGGCGCAGTCGGGCCGGCAGAGGATCTTGTCCGGGAGCTCGAGCGCGACCGCGTCACGCGCCCACGCCGAGAGGTCGAGCCTGTCGTCCTCGAGGTAGGCCGTCTGCAGCTCCTCGTCCCCGCCCGGGCTCGCGGCCTGGTACTCCCGCGCCTCGACGTGGACGTCGAGCACCGCGTCGCCCAGGCAGCGGAAGCACGGCCCGTGGAGGCGCGCGTCGAAGGCCAGCTCGAAGACGGTCCCGGTCGAGGCGCGCGTGATCGCCAGCTCCGCGGGCACGACCTGCGGGACGGGCAGGTAGCGCTGCCCGCCGAGCTCGAACGGCTCGAGCTCGAGGTGCCGCTCGTCCCGGAACTGCTCGCCCGGGCGAAGCCTGATCCTGCGCAGATCGAGCACGGTCATGGGGTCACCGTAGCAACCGGATTCCGCGTCTTCCCCGGCCGGAAACCGGCGTAGGATCGCGGCCGTGAGGGGCACGGCCGCGGCCGGCAAGGACGACGGCCGGGGCGGCGTCTTCGCGCAGACGGCGCTCGTCCTGGCGGTGGCGAGCATCGTCCTGCAGGTCCTGGGCTTCGGCGTCGAGGGGCTCTCGATTCCGTTCGGGATCGAGCTGGGCTTCGCCGCGGCGATCGCGGCGGTCGCCTACGCCGTGCGCGCGCTCCGCCGGCCCCGGGCGGGCCGCCACACCGCAGCGGCGATCACGGGGGCGCTGCTCGCCCTCCTCGGCGTCGCCTGGTTCCTGTTCGCGGTGCTGTCGCTCGCCTTCGCCCCCGGCGACTAGACCCGGCGGACGAGCTCGTCGAGCGGCCTGCGGTTCGCCTCCGCGCTCCACTCCTCGGCGCTGCGCGACTGCGGATCGGGATCCCGCCTCGGGTAACCGAAGCTCGGGATGTTCACCGGCAGCCAGCCCGGGTCGAGGCCGAGCGCGCGGGCCGCGGGCTCCTGGTCGGGAACGCCGTTCGGGCACGACGCGACGCCCTCGCTCCAGGCGGTCAGGAACATGTTCTGCATCGCCCGCCCGACGTCCAGGGGGTAGCGACCTCCCTCGGTCGCGATCGCCACCGCGAAGGCGCAGGTGGCGACGTTGTCGTGCGCGTAGACCGTCCGGGCGACGCGCTCCTTCGCCTCGTCGCTCTCGACGACGAGGAACAGCCACGGCTGCTTGTTGACGGAGCTGCCCGAGAGCCGCCCCGCGTCGAGGATCCGCCGCTGCACGTCGTCCGGCACCGGCCGGCCGGCGTAGCTGCGCCAGTCGCGCTTGCTCGCGACGGCGAGGTACACGTCCACGGAGGCCTAGCCGGGGAAGTCGTCGTTCGAGCTCTCGACGCCGGCCGCGACGCCCGCGACGACCGACTCCTGCGAGCGCTCGTGCAGCCGCTCGCGGCCGCGCTTGACCGCGGCGAGGAACTTGTCGAGGTTGACCTCGAGCGTGGAGAGGATCGAGTCGGCCCAGTCCTCCATCTCCAGGCGCGTCTCGCGCGCCTGGCGGCGGGCGTCGTCGACGATGTCGCCGGCCTGGCGCTCGGCGAGCTTGACGATCTCGGTCTGCGACGCCTCGCGCACGGCCTGCTCACGGGCCTCGCCCAGGATCCGGTCGCACTCGCGCTTGGCCTCGGCGAGCATCTCCTGGCGCTCCTTGACGATCCAGCGCGCCTGCTTGATCTCCTCGGGAATCGTCGCGCGCATCTGATCGAGGATGTCGTAGATCTCCTCGCGGTCGATGCGGACCTGGTCGGTCAGCGGCACGGCCTTCGCGTTGTGCACGAGGTCGTCGAGCTTGTCGATCAGAACCAGTACGTCCATGCGTCTGCGGAGTCTACCCTCGCCTACCGGCCGAACAGGCGGCTGATCCACCCGCGCCGCTCCGGCTCGGGCTCGGGCTGCGGCTCCGGGGGCGCCGCGCGCGGCGGCTCGTGCTCCCGCGGCGCCTCGCTGCCGAAGACCCAGCGACGGCCGCTCGCGCGCAGCTCCTCGAGCACCGCCCCGGCCTCCTCCGGTGCGAGCACAACCTCGTCGCTGCGCGCCAGCTGCGACTCGATCCGGTCGGCCGACTCGCTCCCGGCGCCCCGCGCGCGCAGCTTCTGGAGCACGTCCTGCGCCTGCCGCTTCTGCAGCCGCACCTCCCCGCCGGCGGCGAGCAGGGTCTCGACGTTCGGGCGCTCGCTCACTCCTGCGGGTTCTCCGGTGTTCCGGGCCGCCCGTCCGGGAAGAGCTGCCTGAACCTGCGTGCGACGGCCTGTGGCACGAGCTCGTCCACGTTTCCGCCGAAGCTCGCGATCTCCTTCACGCCGCTCGACGAGACGAAGCTGACCGACGGGCTCGCCATCACGTAGACGGTCTCGACGTCCGGCGCGAGCGTGCGGTTGAGCTGGTTCATCTGGAACTCCCACTCGAAGTCCGAGATCACGCGCAGGCCTTTGACGATCACCTTCGCCTCCCACTTGCGGGCGAAGTCGACGACGAGCTCGGAGAAGACGTCGACCTCGACGTTCCCGATCCCGTCCAGGCTCTCGCGCAGGAAGCCGACGCGCTCCTCGAGCGTGAACATCGGCTGCTTGTGCTGGGGGTTGCCGACCACCCCGACGACCACGCGGTCGAAGATCTCGGCCGCGCGCGTGATCACGTCGACGTGCCCGTTCGTGACCGGGTCGTAGGTGCCGGGATAGATGGCGGTGATCATTCGTGCTCGAAGAGCGTCAGGCGGGCCGCGCCGTAGCGCCTGCTCGTCCGCTTCGCCAGCGGCAGCTCGGGTTCCTCGTTCGCGGCGGTCTCCACGAGCAGCAGGCCGTCCGGTGCGAGCACCTCGGGCAGATGCCGAATCAGGGCGTTTTGCAGGGAAGAAAACCTCCGGTAGGGCGGATCGACCAGCACGAGATCGTAGCGTGTGCCCTGGCGCGCATCGGTGCGGAGAGCCGCGAGCGCCTCCTGGCAGAGCACCGTCGCGCCCTCGAGGCCGAGCTTGTCGAGGTTGCGGTTGATCGTGCGGCAGGCCTCGCGGTCGCTCTCGACGAAGGTCGCACGGGCGGCCCCGCGGCTCAGCGCTTCCAGCCCCATCGCGCCCGACCCGGCGAACAGGTCGAGCACCGTCACGCCCTCGACCGTGCCCGGGCCGAGCAGGTTGAACGCGGCCTCGCGCACGCGGTCGGCTGTCGGCCGCGTGTCGAGGCCCTTCGGCGCGAAGATGCGAGCGCCCTTCCGCGAGCCGGCGATGATGCGCACGAGTCCTCAGACCCGATCCGGCAACGGCGGATGGTCTTCGCCGTCGAGACACCGCAGCGCCCACTCAGCCTCCTGCCCGACCGTCCACCAGCCTTCGACGAACGCGTCGTCGGCAAGCAGCCGCTGCAGACGCGGCCGCGACTCCTGCAAGGTCAGCGCACCGGCCGCGAAGGCCGACCAGAACCGCACGTCGGGCTCGGGGTCGACGAGCGACGACACGATCGCCGTGCGGGTCCCGGCGAGCACCGGCTGGTACTGGAGCAGGTGGCCGAGTGCCTCGGCGGCGTGCGTGCGCACGGCAACGCACTCGTCGGGATCCACCAGCCGCCGCGCGAGCACGTCTGCGAAGGCGCTCTCGCCGCTGAAGCCGAGCACGTAGGCGGCTGCGGCTCGACCCCGCTCGCTCCCTCGACCCTCGAGCATGCGCTCGAGGCGGCGAAGCGCCCGTTCGTCGCGTGCGCGCGCGAGCTCCGACGCCGCCGCCCACCGCCGGGCATCGTCGCTCGCGGTCAGCCGGCGAACGAGCCGTCGACCTCGCAGCACGCTCATTGGGCAACCTCACGAGCGGTTCGTCGGATCAAGCCATGACGTGCAACCCGAGATCTCCGGCCAAACCGAACGCGTAGCGTGCTCACGCCGCGAGCTCCCGCTCGCCGAAGACCCGCTCGACCTCGTCGGCCAGGGGCCCTTCGTAGTCGACCAGGCTCTCGGCGGCCGAGCGCGCCCGCTCCAGCAGCGGGCGGTCGGCGCGCCAGTGGACGAAGCGCAGGTCGGAGACGCCCGCCTGCCGCGTCCCTAGGAGCTGGCCCTCGCCGCGGAGCTCGAGGTCGCGCTCGGCCAGCTCGAAGCCGTCGCCGGAGTCCACGAGGGCCTGCAGGCGCTCCTGCGCGTTGTCGGTCAGCTCCTCGCGCGGGCGCGAGATCAGCAGGCAGTACGACTGCTCGGCGCCGCGGCCGACGCGACCCCGCAGCTGGTGGAGCTGCGCGAGCCCGAAGCGGTCGGCCTCCTGGACGATCATGATCGTCGCGTTCGGGACGTCGACGCCGACCTCGATCACGGTGGTCGCGACGAGCACGTCGAGCTCCCGCGCCTTGAACTGCGCCATCAGCTCCCGCCGCTCGGCCGGCCGGAGCCGCCCGTGCAGGAGGCCGACGCGGTAGTCGCGCAGCTCCGCGCGCCGCAGCCGCTCCGCCTCGGCCTCGGCGGCGCGCGACTGCGAGGTTTCGGACTCCTCGATCAACGGGCAGACGACGTACGCCTGGCGGCCCTCGTCGAGGTGGCGCCGCAGCCGCTTGTACGCCTCTGACGAGCGCTCGGCGGTCACCCAGGAGGTGACGATCGGCTTCCGCGAGGCGGGCGGCTTCGCGATCTCGGTCACCGACAGGTCGCCGTAGAGCGTCAGCGCCAGCGTGCGCGGGATCGGCGTCGCCGTCATGTGCAGGACATGGGGCGCGCGGTCCTCGATGAGCGCCCGCCGCTGCTCGACGCCGAATCGATGTTGCTCGTCCACGACCGCAACGGCCAGGTCTCCAAGGTCGACACCTTCCTGGATCAGGGCGTGCGTCCCGACGACGATCTGCGCGCCTTCCAGATCCGACTTCACCGAACCGGTCAGCAGCGCCACGCGCACCCCGAGCTGCGTGCAGAGCGGCTCGATCGTGAGGAAGTGCTGCTCGGCCAGCGTCTCCGTCGGCGCCATCAGCGCGCCCACGCGCCCCGCCTCGACCGCCCGCAGCAGCGCGTAGAGCGCGACGACGGTCTTGCCGGAGCCG
>DATIFC010000084.1:0-9021 GCA_035455445.1 Gaiellaceae bacterium
CACCCTGGAACTTCCCGCTCGGGATCCCGCTCACGCAGGCGGCCTTCGCGGTCGCCGCCGGGAACGCGGTGGTGCTGAAGCCCTCGGAGCTGACCCCGCTCACGGGCGGCTGGGTCGAGCGGCTCTTTCGAGAGGCGGGTGCGCCCGACGGGCTCGTGCGGGTCGTGCAGGGGCGCGGCGAGACGGGCGGGGCGCTCGTGCGTGCGCCCGGGATCGCAAAGCTCGTCTTCACCGGCTCCGGGGCTGTCGGCCGGCTGGTGGCCGCCGCGGCGGGGGAGCGGCTCCGGCCCGTCACGCTCGAGCTCGGCGGCAAGGACGCGATGCTCGTCTTCGAGGACGCCGACCTCGACCGCGCGGTCGCGGGCGCGCTCTGGGGCTCGTTCTCGAACTGCGGCCAGGTGTGCTCCGGCGTCGAGCGGATCTACGTGGCGCAGCCGCTCCACGAGGCGTTCCTCGAGGAGCTCGTGCGGCGGACGAGGAAGCTGCGGCTCGGGCGCGGCGACAGGCTCGAGACCGAGCTCGGGCCGCTGATCGCCGAGGAGCGGCGCGGCCACGTCGAGGAGCTCGTGCAGGACGCGGTCGGCCGTGGCGCCGAGCTGCGGACCGGCGGCCGCCACGCGGAGGTCGGCCTCCCGGGCTGGTTCTACGAGCCCACCGTCCTCAGCGGGGTCGAGCGCGAGGCGCGGATCGAGCGGGAGGAGATCTTCGGCCCCGTCGTCACCGTCGAGCCATTCCGGGACGAGGCCGAGGCGGTGCGGCTCGCGAACGGGTCGTCGTTCGGGCTGGGAGCCAGCATCTGGACGCGGGACCTCGGGCGTGCCCAGCGGCTCGCGCCACGGCTCGATGCCGGCTCGGTCTGGACGAACGACGTCGCGTACTCCTACGGCGCCGGCCAGGCGACGTGGGGCGGGACGAAGGAGTCCGGCTTCGGCCGCACGCACGGCAGGCACGGGCTCTACGAGCTCTCGAAGGTGAAGTACGCCGACTTCGACCGCGGCCGCGTTCCCGCGCCCTGGTGGTATCCCTACGACGAGGGCGTGGCCGACGGCTTCGCCGGCGTGCTCGAGCTGCTCTACGGCGAGGGCCTGCCGCGGAAGCTCGCGAGCGCGTGGGCGCACCGGCGTGGGCTCTGGCGGCTCGGGCGGCGGTACCGTTCCAGGCTGTGAGCGAGCTCTCCCATGTGGACGAGGCGGGCGAGGTGCGGATGGTGGATGTCGGCGGCAAGCCGTCGTCGCGACGGCGCGCGGTCGCCCGCGCGGTGCTGCGGGTCGCGCCCGAGACTGCCTCGCGGCTCGGCTCGCTGCCGAAGGGCGACGCGCTCACGACGGCGAAGCTGGCCGGGATCATGGCCGCCAAGCGGACGAGCGAGCTGATCCCGCTCTGCCACCCGCTGCCGCTCACGCACGTCGCGGTGGAGATCGAGGTCGGCGCGGCGGTCGAGATCACGGCCTCGGCCGAGACGACCGCGCAGACGGGGGTCGAGATGGAGGCGCTCGTCGCCGCGTCGGTCGCGGCGCTGACGGTCTACGACATGGCGAAGGCGATCGACTCCTCGATGGAGGTCGCCGAGGTGCGGCTGCTGGAGAAGACGAAGTCGTGAGGGCGGCGGTGCTGACGGTCTCGGACGGCGTCGCGGAGGGCTCGCGGCAGGACGAGAGCGGCGACCTGCTCGCCGCGCTGCTCGGCGAGGAGGGCTACGAGGTCCAGCGGCGCGTCGTGCCCGACGAGCGCGAGGCCGTCGCCGAGGCGATTGCGGAGCTCGCCGAGGACGCCGCCGTCGTGCTGACCACCGGCGGCACCGGCCTCGGGCCGCGCGACGTGACCCCGGAGGCGACCGCCGAGGTGCTCGAGCGCGAGGCGCCCGGCATCGCCGAGGCCCTGCGCGCGGACTCGCTGGCCAGGACGCCACACGCGCTTCTCTCGCGCGGGGTCGCCGGGGTGCGCGGGAGCACGCTCGTCGTGAACCTCCCCGGCTCGCCCGGCGGCTGCCGCGACGGCTTCGAGGTGCTGCGGCCGGCGCTCGCGCACGCGGTCGCGCTGCTCGCCGGAGAGCCGACGGCTCACCGCCAGACGTGACCGCCTTCGCCTACCCCGCCCGCTTCTACTCGCTCGTCAAGTTCGAGCACACGATCTTCGCCCTGCCCTTCGCGTACGTCGGCGCCTTCCTCGCGGTCGACGGGGTGCCTTCGGCGCACGACCTCTTCTGGATCACGGTTGCGATGGTCGGCGCCCGCTCGCTCGCGATGGGGCTGAACCGGCTGATCGACGCCGGCCTCGACGCGCGCAACCCGCGTACCGCCGGACGCGAGCTCCCCGCCGGGCTCCTCTCGCCGGCCGCGGTCCTTGCGTTCTGCGCCGTGGCGCTCGCGGTCTTCCTCGTCGCCGTCTTCCAGCTCGACCCGCTCGTGCACTGGCTCTGGCCGATCCCGGTCGCGGGCTTCGTCATCTACCCGTACCTGAAGCGCTGGACCTGGCTCTGCCACCTCTGGCTGGGCGCGGTCGACGGGCTCGCGCCGGTGGGTGCGTGGGCCGCGACCACCGGAACGCTGCCGTGGGAGGCGTGGGCGCTCGGCGGCGCGGTCGCCCTCTGGGTGGCGGGCTTCGACCTCTTCTACGCGCTGCTCGACCTCGACGTCGACCGCCAGCAGGGGCTGCAGTCGGTCGCGGTGCGGTTCGGGGAGCGCGGCGCCTTCTGGGGTGCGCGGCTCTTCCACCTCGGGACGGTGGCGCTGCTGGTCGCCGCGGGCGTCGGCCTCTCCGTCGGCGTCTGGTACTGGGTCGGCGTCGCGGTGGTCGCCGCGCTGCTGGCCTACGAGCACTCGCTCGTCCGGCCGGGCGACCTGCGGCGCCTGGACACGGCGTTCTTCACGATGAACGGCGTCATCTCGGTCGCGTTCTTCGTCTTCGTGCTGCTGGACGTCCTGTGATCCGTGCGGCCGGGCTCGAGAAGCGCTACGGCGAGAAGCGCGTGCTGCGCGGGCTTGACTTCGAGCTCGAGCGGGGCGGCTTCCTCGTGGTCACGGGGCCCAACGGCGCGGGCAAGACGACGCTGCTGCGGCTCTGCGCCGGCCTCGCCCTGCCGACCGGGGGGACGCTCGAGGTGGAGCCGGGGCGTGCGGCGATCGGCTTCCTCGCCCACGAGCCGCTCGTCTATCGCGAGCTCTCCGCGCTCGAGAACCTCGACCTCTACGGCCGCCTCTACCGCGTCCCCGAGCGGCGCGAGCGGATCGGGATGCTGCTCGAGCGCTTCGGTCTCTGGGAGTCGCGCCGGGTTCGCTCGGCCAAGCTCTCGCGCGGGCAGCTGCAGCGCCTGGCGCTCTGCCGCTCGCTGCTGCACAGGCCCGAGCTGCTGATTCTCGACGAGCCGTTCAGCGGACTGGACGCCGAGGGGGCTGAGCTGCTCGACCGCGAGCTGGCGGGGATGCGGGAGCGGCGGACGATCCTCTGCGCCACCCACGATCCCGACCGGGTCGCCCCGCTCGCCAGCGGGAGGCTCGCGCTCGCGTGATCCGCTACCTCGGAGACGCGGCCGTGCTGGCCCGCAAGGACCTGCGCCTCGAGCTGCGGGCCCGCGACACGCTGCCGGCGATGCTGTTGTTCGTGCTCGCGATCCTCGTCGTCTTCCACTTCGCGCTTCCCGACGGCTCCTCGCGGCTAGCCGAGCTCGGCCTGCTCTGGGTGGCGATCGTCTTCACCGCGCTGCTCGGCCTCGGGCGGGCGTTCGTGGCAGAGCGGGAGCAGGGCCTGCTGGACGGGCTCGTGCTGGCGCCTGTCGACCGCAGCGCGATCTGGCTCGCGAAGGGGATCGCCACCTTCGCGTTCCTGGCCGCGGCAGAGGTCGTCGCCCTGCCCGCGTTCGCGCTCTTCTTCTCGCCGGTCGGGTGGTCGACGGTCGCCGGAGTGGTGCTGGCCGACCTCGGCATCTGCGCGGTCGGGACGCTGCTCGCGGCAATGGCGGCCGCGGGCCGCGCGCGCGAGCTGCTGCTGCCGTTGCTCTTCCTGCCGCTGGCGTTGCCGATCGTGATCGGCGGTGTGGGCGCGAGCGTCGCCGACGGCTCCGGGCGCTACCTCGGCTTCCTCGCCCTCTACGACGCGATCTTCGCGCTGCTCGCGTGGGCGTCGTTCGAGTACGTCGTCACGGAGTGACGGGTACCGGCGCCCCGCGCCGCGCCAGGCGGCGCTGCTCGCGCTCGTCCGGCCACATCGCGACCAGCGAGCCGAGCAGGAAGACGAGGCCTGCGAGCCAGATCAGGTCGACGAGCGGGTTGACGAGCGCCTTGATCACCACCGAGCCGCGGTTCAGCTGCTCGCCGATCAGGAACAAGTCCTCCGCCCGCAGCCAGTCCGTGCGGATCGCGACCTCGTTCGAGACCTCCTGCTCGGCCGGATAGCTGTTCTTGCCGGCCAGGTAGACGCCGAGGTTCTGTCCGTCCCGGCGAACGGCGAGGCGCGCCCGTACCTCGGTCCGGTTCGGCTCGCTGCGCGCCACCGTGCCGAGGTAGGTGAGCTGGTAGCCGCGGATGCTCATCGTCTGGCCCGGTCTCAGCTTCTGCACCTTGGACGAGCCGTACGCGCCGCCGGCCACGCCGAGCGCGAGCATGACGATCGCGGCGTGCACGATGTACCCGCCGTAGCGGCGGCGGTTGCGCCCGACGAGCGACGAGAAGGCGCCGAGCCAGGTCGCGTCGCCGAGCGCCTTGCGCGCTCGCGTGCCGCGGACGAACTCGAGCACGATGGTGGCCAGGACGAAGGCGCAGAACGTGTAGGCGACGAGCGCGGGGACGCTCGAGCCCGCGCCGAGGGCGACGAGCGCGACGCCGCAAGCGAGCGCGAACGCCGAGGGCCAGACGAGGCTCGCCCCCAGCGCGCGCAACGAGCTCCGCCGCCACGCGACCAGCGGCCCGATGCCCATCAGCAGCAGCAGCGGCAGCCCGAAGACTCGCAGGAAGAAGTCGAAGTACGGCGGCCCCACTGTCATCTTCTCCCCGCGCACGAGCTCGGAGAGCAGCGGGAAGGCGACCCCCCAGAGCACCGTGAGCGTGAAGGCGACCAGCAGCAGGTTGTTGTAGAGGAACGCGGCCTCGCGCGAGGCGAGCGACTCCAGGCGCGTCTTCGTCCGCAGCAGCGGCAGCCGCCAGAAGATGAGCGCCGTCGCGAACGCCGCGGCGAGCGCGATGAAGCCGAGCAGCCAGGGGCCGATCGTCGACTGCGCGAAGCTGTGGATCGAGCTGATCACCCCGCTGCGCGTGAGGAAGGTGCCGAAGATCGAGAGGCAGAACGCGAGCGAGACGAGCACGACGTTCCAGACCCGGAGCATGTTCTTCTTCTCCTGCACCATCACCGAGTGCAGGAACGCCGTCGAGGCGAGCCACGGCATCAGCGCCGCGTTCTCGACGGGGTCCCAGGCGTAGTAACCGCCCCAGCCGACCTCCTCGTAGGCCCACTTGGCGCCGAGCAGGATGCCGATCCCGAGGGCCGTCCAGGCGAGCAGCGTCCACCGGCGGGTGGCGACGATCCAGCGCTCGTCGACGCGGCCCGAGAGGAGCGCGCCGGCCGCGAACGCGAACGGGATCGTCATCCCGACGTAGCCGAGGTAGAGCAGCGGCGGGTGGATCATCATGTACGGGTTCTGCAGGCTAGGCACGAGGCCGCTGCCGTCCAGGGGCGCGGCCTGGCGCTCGAAGGGGCTCGAGACGAAGACGAGCAGGAACGCGAAGAACGTCGCGACGCCGCCGAGCACCGGCACCGTCCACGGCAGGAGCCGGCGGATCAGGTCGCGGTTCAGCGTCACCGCCAGCGAGCCGAGGCCGGTGAGCACGAGCAGCCAGAGCAGGAGCGACCCCTCCTGGCCGCCCCAGAACGCGGTGTACGAGTACGGGAACGGCAGCTTGCGCGCCGAGTGGGCCGCCACGTAGCTGTACGAGAAGTCGCGGGCCTGGAGCGCGTGCAGGAGGACGAGCGCGGCCACCGCCGTCGCCGCGAAGGCGCCGACGATCGCGTTGCGCGCCGACTCGTGCAGCCGGCGGCGTCCCCGGCGAGCCGCGAAGGAGCCCGCGAGCACCGCGTAGAGCGCGAGCCCGAAAGCCACGATGAGGGCGGCGCGCCCGAGGTCGGCCACGTCGCGAGTCTAGCGGCCGGCGGGCGGCGTTCTGCGATGATTCCGGCGGTTTCCCGTGGTCGCCCGCCTGCGCCAGATCCCGCTCTCCACCCACGCCTGGGCCACCGTCGCCCTGCTCGGCGCGGCGATCGTCCTCGTCTTCTTCTACGCCCCGCTGGACGCCGACCAGGGGCTGACGCAGAAGATCTTCTACATCCACGTCCCGATCGCGCTGACCGCCTACGCGTGCTTCGGCTGGGGCGCCTGGAAGGCGTTCGTGCACCTGCGCTCGCGGCCGCCGGGCGCCGACCTGGAGAGCTACTCGGCGATCCACCAGGGGCTGATCTTCGGGGCGCTGACGCTCGTCACCGGCTCGATCTGGGCGCGGGCCTCGTGGGGGATCTGGTGGACGTGGAGCTCGAACCAGCTCGTGATGTTCCTGATCCTATTCCTGTTCTACTCGGCGTACTTCATGCTCCGCTACTCGGTCGATCCGGGGCCCGCGCGGGCGAACATGTGCGCGGTCTACGCGCTCTTCGGGGTGGTGCTGATCCCCGTGAGCTGGCTCTCGATCCGGCTCGCGAACGACTTCATCCACCCGACGGTCTTCACGCGGCACGGGCCGCAGATGTCGGGCTCGATGTTCTTCACCTTCTGCGTCTGCTGGGCCGGGCTGCTCGCGCTCGCCGCGACGATGTACCGCGTCGAGCTCGCGGGCAAGCGGCTGGACGCGCGGCTGCGCGAGCTGCGGGAACTGCTCGCGTGAGCACGCTACGCGTCCGGCAAGAAGCCCAAGCCCTCGCGGCCTGCCGGAGCGGCCGGGAACCGGCCCAGCCGCGCTCGGGGCGCGGGGAGTGACCGCCTCGGAGAAGTACGTCGCGGCCGCGTACCTGGTCGTGTTCGTCGGGGTGCTCGCCTGGGTCGCGATCATCGCGGCCAAGCTGGCGCGGCTCTCGCGCGACGTCGAGGAGCTCCTGGAGCTGGCCCGGCGACGCGAGCGCGATGCTGCTTAGGGTCGGCTCGCGCGGCTCGCGGCTCGCGCTGACGCAGGCGGAGCTGGCGTCCTCGCGGCTGCGGCGGCCGGGCGTGGAGATCGCGCTGGTACCGATCACGACCGTCGGTGACCGCGACCGCTCGAAGCCGTTCGGCGAGATCGGTTCGCGCGGGGTCTTCGTCAAGGAGATCGAGGAGGCGCTGCTCGAGGGGCGGATCGACGTGGCGGTCCACTCCGCCAAGGACATGACCTCCTCCGACGCGGAGGGCCTGGTGGTCGGCGCGTACCCGGCGCGCGAGGACCCGCGCGATGCGCTCTGCGGGGCTGAGGCGCTGCGGCCGGGCATGCGCGTCGGGACGGCGTCGGTGCGGCGGCGCGCGCAGTTGCTGGCGCTCGAGCCGTCGCTCTCGATCGAGCCACTGCGGGGGAACATCGACACGCGGCTGCGCAAGCGCGAGGAGCGCGGCCTGGATGCGGTCGTCCTGGCGGCGTGCGGCCTCGACCGTCTCGGCCTGGCGAACGAGATCGGCCGGCGGTTCCCGCCGGGTGAGGTTCTGCCCGAGGCCGGGCAGGGCGCGCTGGCGCTGCAGGTGCGGGCGGGCGAGGAGGAGCTCGTCGCGGCCGTGGACGACCCGGAGACGCGCCGGCGCGTGGAGGCGGAGCGCGCCGTCGTCTTCGCGATCGGCGGCGGCTGCCTGGCGCCCGTGGCGGCTCACCACGACGGCGAGACGCTGACGGCCCTCGTCGCCGCCGAGGACGGCGCGTGGTTGGAGCGGCGGCAGGGAACCGACCCGGCGGCGCTGGCGGAGGAGCTCGCCGGCCTCGCCGCGCAGAAGTGACACTTCCGGCACGCTTCTGTCACGGACACGTGCGCCTTTCACGGCTACCGTGAGCGTCCCCCGGGTGGGAGGGGGCTAGGGATGGGTCCCGCCTCGAAGCGGCTGCGCGCGATCGTGACCCGGGCGGCCGGGCAGATGGAGCCCCTCGCGGAGCGCATCGAGGCGCTCGGGCTCGAGGCGGTTCGCTGCCCGCTGATCGAGCTCGAGCCGATCGGGCCCGACACCCTCGACCTCGAGGGCTACGACTGGGTCGTCGTGACGAGCGGCTACGGCGGGCGCGAGCTGGCCCGGCGGGCGCGCAGGCTCGGCCGGTCACGGGTCGCGGCGATCGGCCCGGGCACCGCGTCCGCCCTCCGCGAGGCCGGGATCGAGCCGGCCCTCGTCTCGCGGGTCTCGACCCAGGAGGGCCTGCTCGCCGAGCTGCCGCAGCCTGCGGGCCGTGTGCTCTTCGCGGGCGCCGAGCGGGCCCGGCCGGTGCTCGCAGAGGAGCTGGGGGCGGACGTCGTGCCGCTCTACCGCACGCGGGAGCTCCGGCCCGACCCTCCGCCCGATGGCGACCTCGTCGTGCTCGCCTCCTCGTCGGCCGCCGGGGCGTTCGCGGCGCTCGGGCTGGATCTCCCCGCCGTCTCGATCGGCCCCGAGACCAGCCGCGCGGCGGAAGGCGCCGGCATCCGGATCGTCGAGGAGGCCGACCCACACGACCTCGACGGCCTCGTCGCAGCCGTCGCACGGGCCGCGGCAAAGGTGTCCAGCGGGCGGCGCCCACCGTAGTCGCCGCCCGGGCTCGGTCCGTCCGAGCCGCCCGCCGCGTGCTTCACGGGCCGCTAGCTCGTAGGCTCCGCGCCGTGGTGATCACGTTCCTCTCCGACTTCGGCCTGCAGGACGACTTCGTCGGCACGTGCCACGGGGTGATCAAGCGGATCGCACCGGACGCGCAGATCATCGACATCACGCACGGCATCCCGCCCCAGCAGGTGCTCCAGGGCGCGCTCGTCCTCCGGAACACGCTCCCGTACATGCCCGAGGGCGTCCATCTCGCGGTCGTCGACCCGGGCGTCGGCGGCCATCGGCGCGCTCTGGCGGTGCGCAGC
>DATIFC010000085.1:0-57501 GCA_035455445.1 Gaiellaceae bacterium
CGGGATCTCGTCGAAGTTGAACGTCGGCGGCGGCGACGTGACCTGCCACTCGAGCGTCATCGCACGCCACGGGTTCGCCGGCGCGATCTCGCCGAAGCGCCAGCTCGTGATCATGTTGTAGAGGAAGACGATCACCGAGGCGCCGAGCCCGAACGACGCGAGCGAGACGAACATGTTCAGATTTTCGAAGCGCGGCGGATAGTCGGCGACACGCCGGATCATCCCCTCCGTCCCGAGGATGTGCATCGGGAAGAAGGTGAGGTTGAAGCCGACGAAGGTCAGCCAGAAGTGGAGCTTGCCGAGCCTCTCGTCGTACATCCGCCCGGTCATCTTCGGGAACCAGAAGTAGATCCCGGCGAAGATCGTGAAGAGCGAGCCGCCGAAGAGCACGTAGTGGATGTGCGCGACCACGAAGTACGTGTCCGAGGTGTGGATGTCGATCGGGACGGCGGCCAGGTAGATCCCGGAGAGGCCGCCGATCACGAACATCGAGACGAAGCCGAGGGCGAACAGCATCGGCGTGTCGAAGTGGATCCTTCCCTCCCATAAGGTCGCGAGCCAGGAGAAGACCTTGATCCCGGTCGGCACCGCGATCACCATCGAGGTGACCATCATCGGCACGCGCAGCCAGGGCGCCATCCCGGCCACGAACATGTGGTGGGCCCAGACCGAGAAGCCGAGCACGAGGATCGCCATCAGCGAGAGCGCCATCAGGCGGTAGCCGAAGATGGGCTTCCGCGCCATCACGGAGATCACCTCCGAGGCGATGCCGAAGCCGGGCAGCATCATGATGTAGACGGCCGGGTGCGAGTAGAACCAGAAGATGTGCTGGTACCCGAGCGGGTAGCCGCCGGCGCTCGGGTTGAAGAAGTCGGTGTGCATCACCCGGTCGAAGAGGACGAAGAACTGCGACCCGGCGATGAACGGCGTCGCGATCACCACCAGCAGCGAGGTGGTGAAGTTCGCCCAGACGAGCAGCGGCATGCGCCAGAAGGTCATTCCCGGCGCGCGCATGGTGATGATCGTGACCAGGAAGTTGAGCGCGGTCATGATCGAGCTCGCGCCGGCCCACTGGACGCCCATCGCGAAGAAGGTGTTGCCCAAGGGCTGGTGGATCGAGAGCGTCGCGTAGTTCGTCCAGCCGGCCGCGAACGCGCCGCCGGGGACGAGGAAGCTCGAGACCATCATCACGCCCGCGATCGGGAGCAGCCAGAAGGAGAGGGCGTTCAGGCGCGGGAAGGCCATGTCCGGCGCGCCGAGCATCAGCGGGATCACGTAGTTCCCGATCCCCGCGAACGCGGGGATCACAAACAGGAAGATCATCAGCGCGGCGTGCACCGAGAAGAGCCCGTTGTAGGTCTGGTTGTCGACGAACTGCATCCCCGGCCGGGCGAGCTCGGCGCGAACGAACATCGCGAGCAGGCCGCCTACCACGAAGAAGACGATCGTGGTGACCAGGTACTGGATCCCGATCACCTTGTGGTCGGTGTTGACGCGGAAGTAGTCGCGCCAGCTGTAGGCGCCGTGGCCGGAGTGGTCCTCGGGCACCGTCGGCGCGCCGCTCGCGTAGCGCAGCCAGTAGTCGAAGCCGCCCAGGCCGGCGAGGAAGCCGATCGGCACGGTGACGAGCTCCACCGTCGTGATCACCGAGCCGTCCCAGATCGGGTGCCAGCCCTCGAGCCAGCGGATCAGGACGACGAGGCCGGCGCCGATCCCGAAGAAGAGCGCCGTCATCCAGGGCACGCGCAGCCAGCCGGGGGCGGTCAGCCGGCGCCAGCCACGCGGGGGCGCCGCGGGCGGCGGATGCTCGGCCTGCGCCTCGTGCTCGTGGAAGCCGAGGACGGTCTCGCTCACTGCCCGCCTCCGGCCAGGTACTTCACCAGCGCGTCGAGCTGCTGCTTGGGCAGCGAGCTGAAGGTCTGAGGCATCACGCCCCTCTGGTACCCGGGCGCGACGTAGGCGTTCGGATCGACGATCGACTGACGGATGAACTCATCGAGCGGCTGCCCCGCCTTCTGCGCGGCCTCACGGAGATTATCCAGGTCCGGGCCGACCTTCCCGTTGGCGCCCGCGGGCTTGAACGTATGGCAGCCGTCGCAGCCGTTGTCGACGAAGAACGTCTTGGCCGAGGCGGACAGGCCACCTCCCCCGGCCGCGGCTCCCTTGCCGCGCCCTCTCGCCCACTTGAGGAACGTGGCCTTCGACTCGACGATCGCCTGCGAGCGCATGACCGCGTGGCCGAGGCCGCAGAGCTCGGTGCAGATCACCGGGAAGGTGCCGAGCCGGTTCGGCGTGATCACGAGCTTGGTCAGCAGGCCCGGGACCGCGTCCTGCTTCTGGCTGAACTCGGGCACCCAGAAGGAGTGGATCACGTCCTTCGACTGGAGCTGCAGCTGCACGGTCGTGTCGAGCGGCAGATGCAGGGTCGACGAGGTCGCGTTGTCGTAGGCCGGGTACTGGAAGAGCCAGGCGAACTGCTCGGCGACGACGCACACGACGAGCGGCTTCAGCGGATCCGAGCTCGTGCGCCTGCACAGGTTCTGGGTCGAGGCCGCGGCCGTCCTGGAGGCGGAGGCCGAGGCGGTCGGCAGCTGCTCGTTCCTCGCGAGCACGACGGCGCTGACGATCGAGATCGCGGTCACGAGCGCGGCCGGGATCGCGGTCCACCAGACCTCGAGCCCGGTGTGGCCGTGCGTCGGCGGGCCGTCGGAGTCGTCGTCGGGACGGGCGCGGAACTTCAGCAGCGAGTAGACGATCACCGCCGCGACGAGGGCGAAGATCGTGATGCAGATCGTCGTCACGAACCAGAAGACGAAGTCGATCCGGTCGGCCTGCTCGCTCGCAGGGTCCGGCAGCCAGGGAATCAGCAGCGCGACGGCCGCGGCCGCGCCGCCGAAGAGCATTCCGAGGAGGACGAGCTGAACGATCGATCCCCTGCGCACCGGGGCCGAGACTACTCGACACGGCGGCGTGCCTGCGGGAGAAGCGGCGGCCGCTGGAAACTCCTGCAACGAGCAGGATTCGACAACGGGCGAACTGGGTACAGGGGCCGCACAACCCCGTAAGGAGGATTCATGGGACTCGGTGTAAGCATGCTGTTGATCGCGGCGGGTGCGATTCTCGCCTTCGCCGTCAACACGAACGTCTCGGGCGTCGACGTGCAGACGATCGGCTGGATTCTGCTCATCGTCGGGATCGTCGGCGCGGTGCTCTCGATGATCTTCTGGTCGTCGTGGGCCGGCCCCGGCTACTGGTCGCGGCGCCGCGGCGGCTACGTCGACGAGGCGCCCCCGCCCGGCTACTAGAGGGCGGCGGAAGAAGACGCTCGACTCGGAGCGGCCGCGAGGCCGCTCCGCGCGTTTCAGGGGCGGGTGCGGGGGGATGAGGGCGGCGAGGATGCGTGCGGGGACGGCAAGCGAGGAGCGCGCGCTCCAGTTGCTGGCGCGCGTGGTCGCGGACGGCCCGTTCCGGGCGCGCGAGCTGATCGAGCGCGTCTGCGCGGGGACCCGCGAGGCCTTCGGCTTCGAGCGGGTCGAGTGGCGGTCGCCGGTCGGGCTCGTGCCCGTCCCCGAGGAGAACGCACCGCCGCCCGACGAGGCCGACCTCTCGGTGCTGACGGCGCTAGGCGAGGCAACGGCGGCGGTCGCCGACAGGGCGCGCGACGTCGACCGGGCCGACCGGCGCAAGACCGACTTCGTCTCGGTCGCCTCCCACGAGCTGCGCACGCCGATCTCCGTCGTGCACGGCATCGCCGCGACCCTGCACGCGCGCATCGGCGACCTCGAGGAGGAGCAGGTACACGCCCTGCTCGATGCCCTCGTCGGGCAGACCGACCGCCTGCGCGACCTCGCCGACCAGCTGCTCGATCTCTCGGGCCTCGAATCCAGGAGCGTCGGCCTGCGGCCGGAGCGCTTCCATCCGGCCGAGCGGCTCGAGGAGATGCTCTCGCGCATCGCCGGCGACCGCGTGGCCGACGTCCGCGTCGACGTCGACCCGGACGCCCAGCTCGTCGCCGACCCGGCCGCCTTCGAGCGCGTGGCCGCGAATCTGGTCCTGAACGCGCTCCGATACGGCGCGCCCCCGGTCGAGATCCGCGGCGAGGAGGGCGAGACCTTCCGGCTCGTCGTCGAGGACCGCGGCGTGGGCGTGCCGCTCGAGTTCGTGCCGCGCCTCTTCGAGCGCTTCAGCCGCAGCGACCACACCCGGCGCTCGGACATCCCGGGAGCGGGGCTCGGCCTCTCGATCGCCTCGGCCTATGCGGAGGCCCTCGGCGGGCGCCTCGACTACGAGGCGGCCGAGCCGCGCGGCGCGCGCTTCATCCTGTCGCTACCGGCAGCTCGAAGCTGAAGCGCGACCCCTCGCCCTCCCGCGACTCGACCCAGATCGTCCCGTTCATCCGCCGCACGAGCTCCCGGGAGATGTAGAGGCCGAGGCCGGTTCCGCCGACCCCCCGGGCCAGGTTCGGGTCGACGCGGTAGAACTTGTCGAAGATCCGCCGCTGCTCGCTGGGCGGGATGCCGAGGCCGCTGTCGCTGACGGAGAAGCAGACCGTGTGGACGCCGGGCGAGATGGCGACCTCGACGGTCCCGCCGTCGGGCGAGTACTTGACGGCGTTGTCGACGAGGTTCGTCAGCACCTGCCGAACCTTGTCGGGGTCGGCAACGATCGGCGGGAGGCCCGGCTCGCACGAGAACGAGAGCTCGACCCCCGGCGGCAGGTGGGCCCTCGCCGCGTCGACGACCGTGCGCGTCAAGTCCCGCGGGTCGTGCGTACCGAGCTCGAGCTGGACGCGCGCGGCGTCGAGGCGGCTGGCCCAGAGGATGTCGTTGACGGTGCGCGCCAGCCGCTCGGACTCGGTCGCGATCACGTCCATCAGGTTCGCGCGCTGCATCTCGTCGAGGGCGAGGTCGGGCCGCTGCAGCGTCAACGCGGCGCCGTAGATCGCCGCGAGCGGGGTGCGCAGCTCGTGCGAGACCGTCGAGACGAAGTCGCTTCGCAGCTCCTCGAGCGCGCGGTCGGCCGTCAGGTCGCGGAACGCGTACACGGTGCCCTCTGCGAACCCGACGGCCGCGATCGAGAGCCACAGCTCGCGGCCCGGAACCTCGAGCGGCAGCGTCTCCGCGGCCAGCCCGGCGCTCGGTGCGCTCGCGACCGGGACGCGCTCGGCGATCGCCCCCCAGCCGGGGATCGCGTCCACGGCGGCCTGCCCGACGACCTCCTCGGCGCGGAGCTGCGTCACCGCCTCGGCCGCGCGGTTCCAGAGCCGCACGACCCCGTCGCGGTCGAGCATGAAGACCCCGTCGCCGATGTGCTCGAGCACGCGCGCGGCGTCGGCACGGCGCTCGGCCTCGTCGAAGAGGAGCGCGTTGTCGATGGCGACCGCGGCCCGCCTTGCAAGCTCCTCGGCGGTGGCGAGGTCGGGCTCACCGAATAGCCGCTCGCCGGTCGAGAGCAGGGTCAGCGCGCCGAGCACGCGCGCTCGTGCTTTCAGCGGCACCGAGATCAGCGAGGTCATGCCGATCGCGCGCAGCGCCTCGAGCCGCCGCTCGTCGCCGCGGGCGGCCCCGCGCAGGTGCTCCTCGGTGACCTTCCGAATCAGCTCGGGCCGCCCGCCGGCGATCACGTGCGCAGGGCCGTGTGTCGCGTCCGGTTCGAGGCGGACGTCGAAATTCCGCGCCGCCGCGCGCAGCTCGGGGTCGGCATGCGCGACGGCAACGCGCTCGATTCGCTCGTCGCCCCGCAGCATGTCGACGAAGCAGAGGTCGCCGAGATACGGAATTGCGAGCACGCTCAGCCGCCGGAGCGCAGCGTCCGCGTCGAGGGTCGAGCCGAGCAGCTCGCTCGCCTCCGCGAGAAACTCCAGGCGACGGCTCGCGGCGCGCTCGCTCTCGTAGAGGCGCGCCTGCTGGATGGCGAGCGCAACGCGGTCGGCGAGCAGCTGCAGCGCACGCTCGTCGTCCCTCGTGAAGACGCGTGAGCGGACGGAGCCGATGTGCAGCACGCCGAGCAA
Source organism: Gaiellaceae bacterium (assembly GCA_035455445.1). Lineage (GTDB taxonomy): Bacteria > Actinomycetota > Thermoleophilia > Gaiellales > Gaiellaceae > AC-32. Next base: position 6,011 of record DATIFC010000085.1, read on the forward strand.
CCGGCCCTCCACGAGCAGCGGCACGCCCAGGAGCGAGGTCAGCCCACGCTTCACGAGCAGCGGGTTGACGACCTCCGCGCGTTTGACGTCCGCGATGTAGACCGGCTTGCGCGTCGCCGCGACGCGTCCCGCGAAGCCCTTGCCGACGGGGACGCGAACGCCTGCCTCGACCTCCTCTTCCAGCCCGCGTGCCCACGACGCCACCAGCTCATCGCCCGTCTCGTCGAGCAGGAGGCAGACGGCCGTATCGGTGCGCATGATCGTGCGGATGCCGTCGAGGAGGTTGGCGAGCAGGCGGTCGAGGTCGAGGTGCGTCAGCGCCGCTTCGGAGATCACCTCGAGGTCGCGCAGGCGCGTCGCCGCCTCCTCCGCCGCGGCGCGCGCCTCGCGTTCGCGCGAGAACAGCACCGCGTTGTCGACCGCCAGCGCCGCGCGGCTCGCGAGCCCGGTCGCGAGCGCGATCTCGGCGTCGCCGTAGCGGCGGCCCGACTCCGACATCGCGAGCGTCAGCGAGCCGATCGTCCGCTTGCGGGCCACGAGCGGTACGGCGACCGCGGCCTGCGGGTCGAGCTGCCGCAGCAGCTCGAAGTGCCGCTCGTCGCGGGTCGTCTCGCGCAGCGAGTCGGCGTCGAACTCGGGGAAGACGACGGGCCCGCCGCTGCGCAGCGCCTGCGCCGCCGGCTGCGGGGAGTCGATCGTCGGCGGGTAGAGCAGGCGCAGCTCGCGCAGGAGGTCCTCCTTGCGCGCGTCGGTCGCCGAGACCGCGACCTGTTTGATCGTCGCGCCGTCCTCCTCGAGCACGTCGACGATGCACCAGTCCGCGAGCGTCGGCACGGCCACGCGCGCCACCTGGGCGAGCGTCTCCTCCCAGTCGAGGGACTCCGCGAGCGCCTCGCCGGCCTCGGCCAGGAAACGGATGCCCTCCGAGGGCGAGATCGGGTCGCGCGCGATCACCGTGCGGCCGCCGCGTGAGCCGCGAGCCGCACCCCGCCGGGCTCCGGGATCCGGTGGTCGACCATCAGCTGCCTCGCCGGGCCGAACTCTACCGCCGGTGAGCCGAGCTCGGATCGGCGCGGGCCGCGCCTAGCGCGCCGAGATGTAGTCGTGCAGGAACTGGATCTCGAAGCTCCGCTCCCGCGACTGGAACTTGACCACGTCGCCGATCGAGACGATGCCCACGACCTCGCCCTCGGCGACCACCGGCAGGTGTCGGATGCGGCGCTCCGTCATCAGCGCCATGCACTCGTCCACCGAGGTGTCGGGGGTCACGACCACGAGCGGCGAGGTCATGATCTCCCGGACCGAGGTCTCCTTCTCGGTCCGGCCCTCGACCACGACGCGGCGGAGGTAGTCGCGCTCGGTGACGATTCCGGCGACCCCGTCACCGTCGGCGACGAGCAGGGCGCCGACGTTCGCCTCGACCATCTGCTGGACGGCCTCGAGGACCGATGCGTCCGCCCCGATCTTCAGCACTGCTCGGCCCTTCTGCTGGAGGATCTCCGAAACGCGCGACATCTCGCCTCCTCGTTCGACGCGATTGCCCTGCGGGCGCGGCCTGCCCCCGCAGCGTAAACCGGATTCGAGTGGGCCGTGTAGGGATCGAACCTACGACCTTGGGATTAAGAGTCCCCTGCTCTACCAGCTGAGCTAACGGCCCCAGGCGGCGAATAGTGTAGCCACCCTGACACGGGGCGAACCCACGGTTCCCCCGTGGGCCCCTCCTTCATGTCAGCGACATTTCTCGGCGGCGTTAGGCTCCGCCGGGCGACGACCGGCTACGCCTGCGGGTCGATGCCCTCCATGCCATGAAAGTCTTCTCGGTTGTCGGAAACCGCCCGCAGTTCATCAAGGCGGCGCCTACGTCGGTCGCTTTGCGCGAGCGCGGGATCGACGAGGTCGTGCTGCACACGGGGCAGCACTACGACCCCGAGCTCTCGCAGGTCTTCTTCGAGGAGCTGGAGCTCGCCGAGCCGCGCCACGCGCTCGACCTGCGAACCGCCGACACGGGGCAGATGCGGGCGGCGATCGCGGGGCCGCTCGCCGAGGAGCGGCCGGACTGGGTGCTCGTCTACGGCGACACGAACTCGACCCTCGCGGGGGCGCAGGCGGCCGTCGAGGCCGGGGTGGCGCTCGCGCACGTCGAGGCGGGGCTCCGCAGCGGCGACCTCTCGATGCCGGAGGAGCGCAACCGGATCGAGACCGACCGGCTCGCGCGGCTCCTCTTCTGCCCGGACGAGCGGTCGCGCGAGCAGCTCGCCTCGGAGGGCGTCGCCGGCCGCGCGGAGGTCGTCGGCGACGTGATGGCCGACGCGACGCGCACCTTCACCCCGATCGCGGAGCGCCGCGCCGCGGCCAACGCGCCGGAGGAGTACGCGGTGCTGACGATCCACCGCGAGGCGAACACCGAGGCGGAAGCGCTGCGCGGGATCGTCGAAGCCCTGAACGGAACCGGCCGGACATTCGTCTTCCCGGTGCACCCGCGCACGCGCAAGGTCATGGACGCGCACGGCATCGTGCCCGGGCCGCAGCTCCACCCGGTCGAGCCGGTCGGCTACCTGGAGATGCTCGCGCTCGTCTCCGGGGCGACGCACGTCGTGACCGACTCCGGCGGTCTGCAGAAGGAGGCTTACTGGCTGCACGTCCCGTGCATCACGCTGCGCCCCTCGACCGAGTGGGTGGATACCGTCCTCGCGGGGGCGAACACCCTGGTCGACCCGGCTGACCTCTCCCGGCTAGGGTCTGCCCTCGTGGACGCCCGCTTTCCCGCAGACGCCCCGCCGCTCTACGGCGACGGCCACGCCGCAGCGCGGATCGCCGAAGCCCTTTCCCCAGGCGCGCCATGAGCCAGACCGTCGCGATCATCGGCGCCGGCTACGTCGGCGTCCCGCTCGCCGAGGTCTTCGGGAGGGCTGGGCACACGATCCTGCTCGTCGAGACCGTGCCGGAGCGCGTCGAGATGCTGAACCGCGGCGAGAGCTACGTCGACGACGTCTCCTCGGAGTCGCTGCGCGAGCTCGTCGACGGCGGCCTGCTGAAGGCGACCTCGGACTACGACGACCTGCGCGGGGCGGACGCGATCCTGATCGCCCTGCCGACGCCGCTCTCGCCGCAGCGCGAGCCGGACCTGTCGATCGTGCTCGACTCGGCGCGGGGAATCGCCGAGCGGTTGCAGAAGGGGCAGCTGGTCGTGCTCGAGTCGACCACCTACCCGGGGACGACGCGCGAGCGCCTGCTGCCGATCCTCGAGGAGAGCGGCCTCAAGGCCGGCGAGGACTTCTACCTGGCCTTCTCGCCCGAGCGCGTCGACCCCGGCCGCGAGGACTGGACGACGAAGACGACGCCGAAGGTCGTCGGCGGGCTCACCGAGGAGTGCGCGCGCAGGGCGCTCGAGCTCTACGGCAGCGCGGTGGACGAGGTCGTGCGCGTCTCCTCGCCGGAGGCCGCAGAGCTGACGAAGCTGCTCGAGAACATCTTCCGCTCGGTCAACATCGCGCTCATGAACGAGCTCGCGCAGCTCTGCGACCGCATGGGCCTCGACATCTGGGAGGTCGTGGACGCGGCGGCGACCAAGCCCTTCGGCTACATGCGCTTCGAGCCGGGCCCCGGCCTGGGCGGCCACTGCCTCCCGGTCGACCCCTTCTACCTCTCCTGGAAGGCGCGGCAGTTCGACTTCTACACCGAGTTCATCGAGCTCGCGGGGAAGGTCAACCAGAACATGCCGTACTTCTGCCGCTCGCTGATCTCGCAGGCCCTGAACCACGGCGCGCAGCGCTCGCTGAGCGGCTCGAAGGTGCTCGTGCTCGGGGTGAGCTACAAGGCCAACGTGCCCGACACTCGCGAGTCGCCGGCCCTCAAGCTGATCGAGCTGCTGACCAATGCGGGGGCGAACGTCTCCTACCACGACCCGCACGTGCCCGAGCTGCCCAGGCACGGGCTCACCTCGCAGCCGCTCGAGCCAGGCGCCTACGACTGCGTCGCCATCGTCACGGCGCACTCCTCGATCGACTACCGGCAGCTCGTCGACGACGCGAAGCTGGTGGTCGACTTCCGCAACGCGACCGCCACGAACGGCCGCGTGGACGGAAAGGTCTGGAAGCTGTGACGCGCGTCGGCCAGGCCGGCCTGGGCGCCTGGGGCAAGAACCTCGCACGCAACTTCGACGAGCTCGCCGACCTCGCCTGGCTCTGCGACGCCGACGAGGAGCGGCGCCGCGAGTTCGCCGCCCGCCACTCGAAGGCGCGAGTGACCGGTGACTTCGACGAGCTGCTCGCCGACCCCGAGCTCGAGGCGATCGTGATCGCGACCCCGGTGCCGACGCACTACGAGCTCGCGAAGCGCGCGCTCGAGGCCGGCAAGCACGTCTTCGTCGAGAAGCCGCCCGCGATGCGGGCCGCCGAGATGGAGGAGCTCTGCGACCTCGCCGAGCGGGGCGACCTCGTGCTGATGCCCGGCCACCTGCTCCTCTACCACCCCGCCGTCACCATGCTGAAGGGCCTCGTCGACAGCGGCCAGCTCGGCGACGTGCTCTGCGTCTACTCGAACCGCCAGAACCTCGGCGTCATCCGCTCGCACGAGAACGCGCTCCTCTCGCTGGGGGTGCACGACCTCTCCGTGATCCTCTACCTGCTCGAGGAGGAGCCGGCCGAGGTCTGGGCGCACGGCAGCGCGTTCCTGAACGAGGGCGTCGAGGACATCGTGTTCTGCTACCTCCGCTTCCCTTCCGGCAAGATCGCGCACATGCACCTCTCCTGGCTCGACCCGCACAAGATGCGGAGGATCACCGTCGTCGGGCGGGAGAAGATGGTCGTCTTCGACGACATGGAGCTCGAGCGCAAGGTGACGATCTACGACAAGGCGCCCTGGCACCCCTCCGCGACCTGGGGGGAGTGGCAGACCCGCTCGGGCGACATCTCCAGCCCCAAGGTGCCGAACGACGAGCCGCTGCGGCTCGAGGGCACGCACTTCCTCGATCTCGTCGCCGGCAAGGGCGACCGCCGCAAGCCCGCGCGCGACGGCCTCGTCGTCGTGCAGGCGCTCGAGCAGCTGCAGGCCTCGCTCGTGGCTGCGGCCGCATGAGCGAGATCGCGGACACTGCGGTCGTCTATCCCGGCACGGTCGTGGGCGAGGGCTGCAAGATCCTCGACCACGCGGTCGTGGGGAAGCAGCCGACGCTCTCGCCACGCTCGACGGCGAAGCGCGAGGAGCTCCCGCCGCTCGAGCTCGGGGCCGGGACGATCGTCTCCACCGGCGCGGTCGTCTTCGCGGGGACGACCGTCGGCGAGCGGGTGATCGTGGGCGACCAGGCCTGCGTCCGGGAGCGCTGCACGATCGGCGACGACGTGGTGATCGGCCGCGGCTCGCTCGTCGAGAACGACACCTCCGTCGGCGCGCTGACGAAGATCCAGGCCCACGCGTACATCACGGCCTACTCGCTGCTCGAGAACGACGTCTTCATCGCCCCCTGTGTGATCACCACGAACGACAACTTCATGGGCCGGACCGAGAAGCGGCACGAACTGGTGAAGGGGCCGACCATCCGGCGCGGGGCACGGGTCGGCGGCGGCTGCGTGCTGCTTCCGGGGATCGAGATCGGCGAGGAGGCCTTCATCGGCGCGGGCGCGGTCGTGATCAGGGACGTGCCGCCGCGCGCCGTGATGGTCGGCAACCCCGCGCGTCAGATCCGCCAGGTGCCCGACGAGGAGCTGCTAGGAGACTAGCCTCAGGCGGTAGGGCCCGAAACCCGGCTTCGCGAGCTTCACCTGCAGGTAGTACCAGCCGCTCCTGTGCGAGCGGTACGCGATCCGCTCGGGGACTCCGGGGGCGTGGATCGAGCGCCGGGCGCGCAGGTCCGAGCGCGCGTCGGCGAGGCGGTCGAGCCCGGGCTTCCAGAGGATCACGGAGACGTCGAGCTTCGAGCTCGCCCGGACGACGGCGGAGATCCCCTGGCCGCGGCGCAGGTAGACGCGGTAGACGTCGGTCGGATCGTCCCACCAGTCGAGCGTCGCGCGCGTGCTCAGTGTGCGGTCGACGAGCGCCGCGTGCAGACCCGCGTCGTCGTTCGGCTCCAGCCGGTCGGCCGGCGGCAGGCCGGCGGTGAGCTTGTCGATCGCGGCGCCGATGTCGAGCCGACCGAAGCCCGTGAGCGCGTCGGGCCCGGGCGTGCAGTCGGCGCAGCCGTTGGCCGGGGTGGCGTCGGCTGCGCTCGTCTTCAGGATCGTCGAGACCTGGTCGGGCCGCAGCGCGGGGATCTCGCCGAACAGCAGCGCGGCCGCGGCGGCAACCTGCGGCGACGAGAACGAGGTGCCGTCGGCGTGCCGGAACTCCTTGGTGCCGCAGGGCGAGTACCCCTGCTCGGCGCAGTCGGAGAACCGGCGCGTCAGGGGACGCGGGAACAGGGAGACGATGTCCATCCCAGGAGCCGAGAGGTCGACGAACTGGGGGTCGCGGTTCGAGAACATCGGCACGCGCCCCGACCGCGCGTACGCGCCCACCCCGAGGACGTGCGGGAAGGCCGCCGGGTAGCTCGCGTACGGCCACGGCTTCGTGGGCGCGTCGTTGCCGTTCCCGGCCGCCGCGACGACGAGCACGCCGCGGCGAACGGCGAGCTCGATCGCGCGCCGCTCGGCCGAGGAGAACCCGTCGTTGCCGGCGTTCCCCGGGTCGCGTGTGCTGCCGAGGCTGAGGTTGATCACGCGGGCACGCTGCTGGACGGCCCAGCGGATCGCGCGCGCCTCGGCCGTCGGGGAGATCGTCCCGTCGCCCTTCACGACCTTGGCGACGACGAGCTTCGCCCTGGGCGCGAGACCGGCGATGCCCAGGCCATTGTCCGCGATCGCCGCGATCTCGCCGGCGACGAACGTGCCGTGGCCGAGCTCGTCCGTCGGCGACCCGCCGACGAAGCTGCGCGAGGCGACGACGCGCCCCTTCAGCTCCGGGTGGCCGGCGTCGATGCCGGAGTCGATCACGGCCACGCGCACGGCGAAGAGCTGGGTCGCGGCGTCGAAGATGTCGAGCGCATGGTCGCGGCCGAGGTACCACTGGCGCGGGGCTAGAGGGTCGTTCGGCAGCGTCACCGCCGCGGCGGCGGCAGGCGCGGCCAGCGCGAGCGCCGCGACGCCGAGCGCGAGCACGCGCCTCATGCGGCCACCACCGTCAGGACCGGCGAGATGCCGGCCGCGTAGCCCATACCCGGAATCACGCGCGCACGGTAGGTGCCGGGCGTCAGGTCGAGGGACGCCGTGAATGCGCCGTACGAGGTAACGGTTGCCGCGGCGACTGTCTTCCAGCCGTCGCCGGCCTGTCGCTGCACCTGCACCGGCGCGTCGGCGAGCGCCGGCTTGACGACGCCCGTGACGGACGTCCGGTCGGGCGAGGGAGCGATCCGCACGGCCGGCGCGACGGCCAGCCGCACGACGCCGCTGCGGACGAACCCTGACGAGATCCGGTAGTCCGTCGTCACCTTCGGCGAGAGCGTCGCCGTCACGCGGCCGCCCCGGGAGCGCAGCGTCGCCAGCGGCTTCCACGTGCCGCCGTAGGGCCGCGACTCGAGCGTCACGCGGGGGATCCCGCGCGAGTAGCCCGAGAGCTTGGCCGTGGCGCCGTACGTCAGTGGCTTCGACGGCGGCTGCAGGCTCAGCGTGCCGATCGTGAACCAGGTCGAGCGCAGGTGGAGCAGGCGGCGCACCGCGTCGCCGGTGACCGTGCGGGTGCCCTTCGAGCCGACGACCGAGACCGTGCGCACGCGGCCCGACGCCGCCGCGCTGGTGCGCACGTCGAGCAGCGTCCCGCGAGCGTGCAGCCGCCTGCCCAGCAGCCTGGCGCTGTACCGCAGCGGCCCCCAGTTGTGGTACGGCGAGAGCGTGTCGTAGGGATCCGGCACCGAGACGAGGTAGGGCACGCTCTTGGAGCCCCAGACGTCCTGCACGTTGGCGGTGCGGCCGCCGGAGCTCGAGAAGAAGAACGTCTGCGCGAGCTCGCCGTCGAAGAGCACGACCTGGCCGGCGGTTGCGTTGACAGCATCCCGCGCCGGCGCCGACTCGGCCTCGATCCCCCCGTAGACCTGGCTGCGGGTGTCGGCGTAGAGGTCGAAGTCGCCGCCGTGCTCGAGGTGCCCGAGCGCGTAGGTGCGCGCGACGACGGCCTGGGCCTGCAGCGCCTCGGCGGGCCAGCGGTCCGGCATCTCGCTCGGGACGACGCCCCAGAGGTACTGCTCGAGCCCGACCACGTTGACCACGCGGACGGCCTTGCCGCCGGTGACACGGAACGAGCCCCGGTACGAGCGGCTGCCGAGTGCGAGCGGCGACTGGCCGGGCGCGAAGACGAGCGGGGCCGGCAGCGCCTTGGTGCTGGCCGGGAGCTTCAGCTTCAGGCCGGGGCCGAGCTGCTGCTTCCCGGCGGGAAGCTTGTGCGACTTGCCCGTCCCGTCGCGGACGGTGAAGGGCGAGCGCGAGGAGATGGTGACGCTCTTCGCGCTCCCGGCGAGCAGCACGCGCACGCGCTTCACGGGGGCGTCCCCGAGGTCGGTGCCGGGGAAGTAGTGCGCGACGATCTGGTCGTAGGTCCAGCCGTGCAGCGCGTAGCCGTAGGCGCCGTACTGCGCGAGCCCGACGCCGTGCCCCCAGCCATGGCCGGAGACGAAGAAGGAGGGGCCGGAGGGCGTCGCCGCATGCGTCGCGGGGGCCCCGGAGAGCCCCAGGGCGGCGAGAAGGGTTGCTGCGAGTGTGCTGACCATCGCCTGGTGAGGCCGGCCCCGGGCGGCTGGATCCTGGCCGGACGCCACGGCCGGGCCCACTGAGCGTAGCGCACGCCTGCGCGGTTTTCCGCGTCGTACCGCGCGAAGCGGCCTGTTTCCGTCGGGCGCGTGCGGGGAACTCGCCGCGGATGGGCGCAAGGACCGAGCTGCTGCCGCCTCGCTATCACTCGCCGCGCCGTGCCGGCCGCGGCGCGATGGGCGACATCTACGTCGCGACCGACGAGCTGCTCGGACGCGAGGTCGCGGTGAAGGTGCTCGCCGAGCGCTACGCCGCCGACCAGGGGATCCGGCAGCGCTTCAAGCGCGAGGCGCTCGCGGCAGCGCGCATCTCGGGCGACCCCGGCGCGATCACGATCTTCGACGTCGGCGAGTGGGAGCACCGGCCGTTCATCGTCATGGAGTACCTCGCGGGAGGGTCGCTCGAGCAGCGGCTACGGCGCGAGGGCGCGCAGCCGCCGTCCCGCGCCCTTGCCTGGCTCGAGCAGGCGGCGACCGCTCTCGACGCGGCGCACGGGCACGGGATCGTCCACCGTGACGTGAAGCCCGCGAACCTGCTCCTCAACGACCGCGGCGAGGTGCGCGTGGCCGATTTCGGGATCGCGAGCGCCGCCGGCTTCGACTCGATGACCCTGACCGGCACCGTGCTCGGCACGGCCGGCTACCTCTCGCCCGAGCAGGCGCTGGGGGAGCGGGCGACGCCCGCCAGCGACCTCTACTCCCTGGCGGTGGTCGCCTACGAGCTGCTGAGCGGCGAGCGGCCGTTCGGGAACGAGTCTCCGACCGCCGAGGCGGCGGCGCACGTGAACGCGCCCGTGCCCTCGATCGCGGAGCGCTGCGCGAACCTGCCGCCGGATCTCGACCGCGTCTTCCGGCGTGCGCTCGCGAAGGACCCGGCGCGGCGCTACGGATCGGCGCGGGAGCTCGTCGCGGCGCTGCGCGAGACCCTGGAGCGCCCGGCCGGGACGACCGCCGTGCTCCCGGCTTCCGCGTCGCCGCGGCATGCTCGCGCCTACGCGTTGCCGTTGGCCCTGATCCTCGCGGCGGGCGCGATCGGAGCAATCGTCGCGGCGCTCGTGACGGACGGAGGCTCGACGCCGACCGTCGTGACGCGCACCGTCGCCGGCCCGGGAGGCACGACGACCGTGCAACGGACCGTGACGCACCAGGCGCCCGCTCCGGCTCCTCCGCCCCCGCCACCGCCGCCGGCAGCGGGCGGCGCCGACGGCCACACCCTCAACGACCAGGGGTACGCGTTGATCCAGCGGGGCGACTACGCGGCCGCGGTGCCGCCCCTGCAGCGGGCAGTCCAGAAGCTCGCCGGCACCGACCCGGCCGACCCGTACGAGGGGTACGCCAACTACAACCTGGGCTACGCGCTCTATCGCGTCGGCCGCTGCAGCGAGGCGATCCCGTACCTGAAGCGAGCCGAGAGAGTCGAGCCGGATCGCAGCGAACCCCGTTCGATCCGCCAGCGCGCGCAGCACTGCTAGGGGCCTACACTCGGGCGGATGCGCATCCTCGTCACCGGCGCGGCCGGGTTCATCGGCTCGAACTTCACCCGCTTCTGGCTGGAGCGCCACCCCGACGACCACGTCGTCGCCTTCGACCTGCTCACCTACGCTGGCAACCGCGAGAGCCTCGCCGACGTCGAGGACCGGATCGTCTTCGTCGAGGGCGACATCGCCGACGCCGAGCTGGGGGAGCGGGCGCTGCAGGACGAGGAGGTCGAGGTCGTCGTCAACTTCGCCGCCGAGTCGCACAACTCGCTCGCGGTCGTCGACCCGGGCCGCTTCTTCCGCACGAACGTGATCGGCACCCAGACGATGCTCGAGGCGGCGCGCCGCACGGGCGTCGGCCGCTTCCACCACGTCTCGACGTGCGAGGTCTACGGCGACCTGCCGCTCGATTCTGACGAGGTCTTCACCGAGGAGACCCCCTACCGGCCGCGCACGCCCTACAACGCCTCGAAGGCGGGCGCCGACCACGCCGTCCGCGCCTACTTCGAGACCTACGGCCTGCCGGTCACGATCACCAACTGCTCGAACAACTACGGGCCGTACCAGTTCCCGGAGAAGGTGATCCCGCTCTTCGCGACCAACGCGCTCGACGACAAGGCGCTGCCGCTCTACGCCTCGACCGCGAACAAGCGCGAGTGGCTGCACGTGCTCGACCACTGCCGTGCGATCGAGCTCGTCCTCGAGCGCGGCGAGCCGGGCGAGACGTACAACGTGGGCTCGGGAGTGGAGAAATCGATCTCGGAGATCGCCGACGCCGTCCTCGAGCACACGGGAAAGCCGGAGTCGCTGAAGACGATCGTCCCCGACCGGCCCGGCCACGACCGGCGCTACCTGCTCGACTCGACGAAGATTCGCGAGCAGCTCGGCTGGCGCGACGAGATCGCGTGGGAGGACGGGATCGCCCAGACCGTCGCCTGGTACGCGGACAACCGCGAGTGGTGGGAGCCGCTCCGCGACCGCGCGCCGGTGGACGAGGCCGCCTGGCGCTAGGCCTTCAGGACGTCACCTAGGCCTCGAGCCGAGGACAGAGATCGACCAGTTGGCCGGCGTTGCTGACCGACGTCGTGTTGCCTTCTTCGTCGAGGGTGGCAGTCACCTGGCCGCTCTGGTACCAGATGCCCGGCTCCCCGGTGACGGGGTTCGAGAGCCACGCTCCGTGGCCGGTCACCTTGCCGGCCGCCGAGCCGTCGGGGTTGAGCCGGAGCTGAAAGGGCCCGGTCGCACGGACGGTGATCGACGTTCCCGTGTCGAGGTTGGTCAGGGTCAGCGTGTTGCCGGGGAGGACCCCGATCAGCTTGACGGGGTCGCCGTCCTTGTCGGTGAAGGTCGTGTCGATCTCCTTACCCTCGATGTGGCGCCGAGGACCGGGATGGCGCCACGACGTAGCCGCCACAGATGGGCGAGTCTCGCCTGCGACTCAGGCGAGAGTCAGGTGTTGCGTTGTCGCCGTTGCATAGTCGAGGAGGGCTAGAGCCGTGCGAGGCAGGCGCGCAGGCCTTCGCGCCAGTGGGGTAGCCGCGGCACGCCGTCGCGCTCGCTGCGCAGCACCGAGTACGCGGGCCGCGGAGCCGGGCGGCCGAGCTCCTCGGTCGTGATCTCGCGGACGCCGCAGTCGAGCCCGGCCTCCTCGAAGATCGCGCGCGCGAACTCGGCCCACGAGCACTCGCCCTCGGCGGCCACGTGCCAGATCCCGTGGGGTAGGGAGAGCAGCTCCCGCGTGGCCCCGGCGAGATGGCCGACGTAGGTCGGGCAGCCGACCTGGTCGGCCACGACACTCACCTCGTCACGCTCGGCGCCGAGGCGCAGCATCGTCCGCACGAAGTTCGTGCCCGCCCAGCCGAAGAGCCACGAGCTGCGGACGATCCAGCCCTCGCGCACCTCGCGCTCGCCCTCAAGCTTCGTCCGCCCGTAGACCGACAGAGGTCGCGGCTCGTCCGACTCCACGTACGGCTCGCGCCTGAACCCGTCGAAGACGTAGTCGGTCGAGTAGTAGACGACCGGCGCGCCGAGCGCCGCGACGGTGCGCGTGCCGCCGACGTTCACGAGCTGAGCGCCGGCGGGGTCGGACTCGGCCGCGTCGACGTCGGTCCAGGCCGCCGCGTGCAAGACCAAGTAACAGTCTGTTACTTGCTCGACGGGCCGTGTGACGTCCAGCGCCTCGCGCGTGCGCGCGTCGGCCTCGGGAAAGGCCTCTCGCAGCGCGGCGCCGAGCTGGCCGCCGGCGCCCGTGATCAGGAACCCGCGTCCCGCTCCGACAGGATCGGCGATTGCGTGCTCCAGAGGTGGACGACCCGCTCGTCGTTCCACGGCACCCCGTGCTCGTCGGGATCGTCCGAGTCGTACTCCTCGGTGACGTGGTAGAGGAAGAGGCAGTCCGTCAGAGCCTCGTACCCGTGCGCGTGATGACCGGGGATGTAGACGGCCGCCGGGTTCTCGTCGCCGATGTCGGCCGTGAAGGTCTCGCCGCTCTCGCGGTCGAGGACGACCACTCGCACCATCCCCTGCACGCAGGCGAAGAGGTCGCACTGGCCGCGCTCGTGGTAGTGCAGCCCCCGGATCACGCCCTTGCGCGAGAAGGAGAGGTTCGACTGCTTCACCGGCCGCGGCAGGCCGGAGGCGCGCATCAGCTCCATGAACCAGCCCCGCCCGTCCTCGAAGCGCCGGAGGGGGATCAGCCGGACGCCTTCGACCATGCCTTGTTGGCGCCGTTCGCGCGCACGAAGTCGTTCACCTCGTAGTAGCCCTCGATCGACTCGCCCGCGTCGCCCCAGAAGCCCTCGAGCACGTCGTACTCCATCTCGCCGCGGCCGACGTACCAGTTGTTGACGTCGGTGATCTCGAGCTCGCCGCGGCCCGACGGCTCCAGCAGCGGCAGCACGTCCCAGACCTGCTCGTCGTAGAAGTAGATGCCGGTCACCGCGTACTCGCTCGGCGGGTCCTGCGGCTTCTCGATGATCCTCGTGACGCGGCCTTCCTGCAGCTCGGGCACGCCCAGGTGCCGCAGGTGCTCCGGCTCGCCGACGTGCGCGAGCAGGATCCGGGCGCCGCGCTCCTGGGCGGCGAAGTTCTCCACCGCGGGCGCGAGCGACTGCTCGACGACGTTGTCGGCGAGCATCACGCAGATCCGGCCGCCGCGGCCGAACCGCTCCGCCAGCCCGAGCGCCTCGGCGATCCCGCCCGGCCTGTCCTGGTAGGCGTAGAAGAGGCGGTCGACGCCGTGCTCGTGCCCGTTGCCGAGCAGGCGGAAGAACTCGCCCGCGTGCGTGCCGCCGGTGACGAGCATCAGCTCGCAGACGCCGGCCTTCACGAGCGCCTCGATCGCCCAGCTGATCATCGGCCGGTCGAAGATCGGGAGCAGGTGCTTGTTCGTGATCTGCGTCAGCGGATGCAGCCGCGAACCGGTGCCCCCGGCCAGGATCACGCCCTTCGGCCCGTTCGCCATCGGGCGGATGCTACGAGGTCGGCGCCTCCAGGGGCGAGGGTGGGACGCGGACCCAGCGCGCCACCCGCCGCGGCAGCCACCAGTTCCAGCGGCCGAAGAGCGCCATCAGCGAGGGCACGAGCAGCACGCGGACGATCGTCGCGTCGAAGAGGATCGCGACCGCGAGGCCGAGCCCGAACTCCTGCAGCCCGACGACGCGGCCGGCGACGAAGCCCGAGAACGCCGCGACCATGATGATCGCGGCCGCGCTCACGATCCGGCCCGTGCGCTCCAGCCCCAGCCCGACCGCGCGCACGTTGTCGCGCGTCTCGTCCCAGGCCTCGCGCATGCGCGTGACCAGGAAGACCTCGTAGTCCATCGAGAGGCCGAAGAGCATCGCGAACAGGAAGATCGGGATCCACGCCTCGATCTGCGAGAACTGGTACAGGCCCAGCACGTCGTTCCCGACCCCCCACTTGAAGACGACCACCAGCAGGCCGTAGGCGGCGCCGACCGAGAGCAGGTTCAGCACCACAGCCTTCAGCGGCAGGAGCAGCGAGCGGAACGCGCGCAGCAGCAGCAGGTACGTCAGCACCAGCACCCCGATCACGAGCCACGGGAAGACGGCGTACGAGCGGTCGATGAAGTCGACCCCCTGAGGCGGCCCGCCGCCGGCCAGCACCTGCACGCCCTGCGGCCACGCCACCGACGGGACGATGTGGCCGCGGAGGCGGTGCACGAAGCGCTGCGCGGGGGCCTCGCCATACTCGTGCCTGCCCGCGACCACCATCTGCGCGTAGCGGCCGCTCGGGTCGACGAAGGGCCGGCCCGGCCGGTACCGCACGAAGGCGACCTCCGGGTCGCGCCTGAGACGCGCGGCCAGGGTGGCGATCCCGCGCTGCACCTCCGCCGCCGCGGTCCCGCCCGGCCGGCCCGTGTCCACGATCACCTGCGTCGGCGAGAGCGCGCCGGCGCCGACCGCGTCGCGGAGGATCGTGAACCCGCGCACGGCCTGCGGGTGCTGTGGGATCCCCTTCGCCGAGCCGGGGGTCAGCTTCAGGGCGAAGACCGGCAGCGCGGCTGCCACGAGCAGCGCGGATCCGGCGACGAGGAACGCCGCCGGGCGGCGCATGATCGCCGCGGAGAGCCGCTCCCAGAAGCCGCGGCGCGAGCCCTCCTCGCCGAAGCGCCACACGCGTACGCGCCTCGTGCCGCGGCGGCCGTACAGGGAGAGCAGCGCCGGCTGCAGCGTCGTCGCCGCGAGGATCGAGACGAGCGGGATCAGGAAGCCGCCGATCCCCATCGAGCGCATGAAGGGCGACGGCATGAACAGCAGCAGCGCGAGCCCGATCGCCACGGTCGCGCCCGAGAAGACGACCGCCCGCCCGGCGGTCGCCATCGTGCGCACGACCGCCTCGTCCTTCGAGCCGCCTCGGGCAAGCTCTTCCCTGAAGCGATAGACGATCAGCAGCGAGTAGTCGATCGCGATCCCGAGCCCGATCAGCTGCACGAGGTTCGTGACGTAGGTCGCCATCGTCACCCGCTGCGCGAACAGGTAGACGAGCCCGAGCGTCGCCTCGATCGTGCAGGCCGCGAAGAGCAGCGGGATCGTCACCGACCACGAGAGGCCGAAGACCAGCAGCAGCACGAGCAAGGCGATCGGGATCGCGATCTGGAACTCGCCCTTGCGCAGGTCCTCGTTGAAGATCGGGTCGAGGTCGTGCTGGATAGCCGCCTGGCCGGTGACGTAGGAGCGGACACCGCCGCCCTGCGGAAGCCGCCTGAGGATGTCGTCGGTGTAGCCCTTCGCGGTCGCGAGGTCGAGAGTCGAGGTGATGTCGCCGTAGAGGACGTGCTGCCCGCCGGGCACGAGCGGTTGCGCCCGGCCGCTCGGGACGAGCCGCGCCGCTGCCTCCATCCGGCGCTGCAGCAGCAGGCGCTGCGCCGCGTCCTGGGAGTCGGGAACGCTGAAGACGACCGTGAAGGCGCCGTCGCTGCGGTCGCCGTAGTGGCTCTTCAGGATCGTGCGGGCGCGCTCCGAGTCCGTCCCCGGCATCGTGAAGGTGTTCGAGAGCAGCGCCGAGAGCCTGGTCGACGACCAGCCGCCGGCGAGGAGCACCACCAGCCAGACCGCGACCACGGCCCAGCGGTAGCGCAGCATCACGCGCGTCCAGCGCTCCATCCTCGGCGGCTCCTTGTCCCGGCCCGGCGTCGTCGGCCGCGAAGCTAGTGTCTGCTAACTTACCACTTCCCGTCAGGGCCGATTACCGTTCCCAGGAGCCATGAAACGACGCACCGACATCGACCGCCTGCACTCCGAGATCCAGGAGCTGATCGAGGACCTCTGGCACCTGCCGCGCTTCGTCGCCGGCCACCGCGGCTTCCGGCCGCAGGTCGACTGCATCCGCGGCGAGGATCCGCCCGAACTGAAAGTCGTGGTCGAGCTCCCCGGCGTCGACCCGGCCTCGATCCAGGTCGTGGCCGCCGACCGCGTGCTCGTGGTCGCCGGCGAGCGCTGCCGGCCCGAGGTGAGCGGCCGCTACCGGCAGCTCGAGATCGAGTACGGCCCCTTCCAGCGGCGCATCCCGCTCGAGGAGCCGGTCGACACGAGCGCCGCCTCCGCCCGCTACGAGCACGGGATGCTGACCGTGACGCTGCCGATCGCGGCCAGGACGCCGGAGGCCGGGCGCGTCTCCATCACGATCCGGGGCCGCGCATGAGCGACCTGAATCTCGAAGAGCAGTTCGAGCCGGGCGACGTCGAGATCCCGTCGACGCTGCCGGTGCTCCCGCTCAAGGAGACCGTGATCTTCCCGCAGTCGGTCTCGCCGCTCGCGATCGGCCAGGAGCGCTCGATTCACCTCGTCGACGACGTGCTCGAGGGCGAGCGGATGCTCGCGCTCGTGACCGTCCGAGGCGACGAGCAGGAGCAGCCCGGCTGGGACGACCTCTACGAGATCGGGACGGCCGCGGTCGTGCACAAGATGATCCGCGTCCCCGACGGGACGCTGCGGATCCTCGTCCAGGGCGTGGGCCGCATCCGCCTCGACCGGCGTGTCCAGGACGAGCCATACCTCGTCGGCGAGTTCGCGGTCGTGCCGGACGAGGTCGAGGAGACGCAGGAGCTCGAGGCGCTGACCCGCAGCGTCCAGACCGAGTTCGTCCGCCTGATCTCGCTCGTGCCCTACCTGCCGTCGGAGCTCGAGCTCGCAGCGGCGAACGTGGACGACCCGGGCGCGCTCTCGCACCTGGTCGCCTCGACGCTGCGCCTGAAGACCGAGGAGAAGCAGGCGCTGCTCGAGCAGCAGCGCGTCTCGGAGCGCCTGCGCGACGTGCTCCGCATCCTCAAGCGCGAGCTGGAGGTGGTCGAGCTCGGCACGAAGATCCAGTCGCAGGTCCAGTCGGAGCTCGAGAAGGGCCAGCGCGAGTACTTCCTGCGCCAGCAGCTGAAGGCGATCCAGGAGGAGCTCGGCGAGGGCGACGAGCAGCAGGCCGAGCTGAACGAGCTGCGCGAGCAGGTCGAGGCGAAGAACCTCCCGGAGGAGACCAAGAAGGCCGTCGAGCGCGAGCTCTCGCGCCTGGAGAAGCTGCCGCCCGCGGCGGCCGAGTACGGCGTGATCCGCACCTACGTCGACTGGATCCTCTCGCTGCCGTGGGCCGAGACCACCGACGACAACCTCGAACTCGACCGTGCGCGAGAGATCCTCGACGAGGATCACTACGACCTCGAGAAGGTGAAGGAGCGGATCCTCGAGTACCTCGCCGTCTCCAAGCTGAAGAACGACCTTTCCGGGCCGATCCTCTGCTTCGTCGGGCCGCCCGGCGTCGGCAAGACCTCGCTCGGACAGTCGATCGCCCGCACGCTCGGGCGCAAGTTCGTGCGCCTGTCCGTCGGCGGCGTGCGTGACGAGGCGGAGATCCGAGGCCACCGGCGCACCTACATCGGCGCAATGCCGGGCACGATCATCCGCTCGCTGCGGGACGCCGAGACGAAGAACCCGGTGCTGCTGATCGACGAGATCGACAAGATGGGCGCCGACTTCCGCGGCGACCCCGCGAGCGCGATGCTCGAGGTGCTCGACCCGGAGCAGAACTCCCACTTCCGCGACCATTACCTCGACCTGCCGTTCGACCTCTCCAAGGTGCTGTTCATCTGCACGGCGAACCAGCTCGAGACGATCCCTGGGCCGCTGCTCGACCGGATGGACGTGATCCAGCTCTCCGGGTACACCGAGGACGAGAAGCTCGGGATCGCGCGCAAGTACCTCGTGCCCAAGCAGCTCGAGGCGCACGGCCTGAGCGCCGAGCAGGTGACGGTGAGCGACAACACGCTGCGCGTCGTCGTCCGCGAGTACACGCGCGAGACCGGCGTGCGCAGCCTCGAGCGGCGGATCGCCGACGTGCTGCGCAAGGCCGCGCGCGACGTCGCCGGCGGCAAGACCGGCAGGATCCGGATCGACACGCGCAAGGCCCGTGCCTGGCTCGGGCCCCGTCGCTTCCCGGCCGACCCGCGCAAGCGCACCGCCGACCCGGGCGTCGCCACCGGCCTCGCCTACACGCCCGTCGGCGGCGACGTGCTCTTCATCGAGGCAACCGCGTACCCCGGCAAGGGCCGTCTGACGATCACCGGCCAGCTCGGCGACGTGATGAAGGAGTCGGCGCAGGCCGCCCTCTCGTGGGTGCGCTCGCACACCGAGGAGCTCGGCCTGCACGAGGACTGGTTCGCCGAGCACGACGTGCACATCCACGTGCCTGCCGGCGCGGTGCCGAAGGACGGCCCCTCGGCGGGCATCACGATCGCAACCGCGATCGCCTCGCTGGTGCGCGGCGAGCCCGTCGCCGAGGACGTCGGCATGACCGGCGAGATCACGCTCACGGGGCAGGTGCTGCCGATCGGAGGAATCCGTGAGAAGGTGCTCGCCGCTCAGCGCTACGGCCTGAGGCGGATCGTGATCCCCCGCGACAACGAGCCCGACCTGGAGGAGCTGCCGCCGGAGGCGCGCAAGGAGCTCGCGTTCGTCCTGGCGGACTCGATCGAGGACGTGTTCGCGGTCGCGTTCTCCGCACCGCGCCGCTCCCGCCCGCGCCCCGCGCCCGCCACGGAGCGCCAGGCCGCCGCCTCCGTTTAGCGCGAAGCGCGCGCAGGGTAGAGAATCCCAGCTGTAACCGAAGAAAGGACGCAATGGCCAAGGCGAAAGAGCGGCTTCAGGATGCGAAGCCCTACGTGAAGCGGGCGATCCAGGACGAGGAGCTGCGCGAGAACCTCCGCAGCGCCTTCGCCACCGCCCGTGACGTCTACGACGAGCTGCTCGGCAACCGCGGGATGACCGGCGTCGCGACGAAGGTCGCGAGCGACAAGGACGTCCAGGAGCAGCTGCGCTCGGCCATCCAGGACCTGCGCAACGCGGCCGACCGCATCCAGGGGCAAGAGAGCCACAAGGCCCGCAACAGCACGCTGCTGCTCGCCGGGATCGCCCTCGGCATCCTCTTCAACCCGATGACCGGGCCCGAGACCAGGCGCTGGCTGAAGGACCGGATCTTCGGCGAGGACGAGGAGTTCGGCTACGGCGGCGAGTCGAGCGGGAACTCGAACTAACGCCCGCTAGGGCCTAGCCCCCTCGGGGCGCACGCCGAGCGCGCGCGCGACCTGGCCCTCTCCGCCGCTGCGGCGAGCCATGGCGCGCTGCAGCGAGCCGGGGTCGAGGCCGCTCGCCTCGGAGATGTCGGAGACCTGCAGCAGGATGGCCGCGGGCTTCGGCGCCGGGTCTGAGATGCCGGTCTTCGCCAGCCACCCGGCGACGTTGTAGAAGCGGACGTCCTGGAGGTGCTGCCAGGCGGTCAGGTAGGGCGTCGGGTCGACGGCGCCGTCGTAGCCCATGAACAGGAGCGAGAACGGGTGCACCTCGAAGTGCAGGTGCGTCGGCGTCCCCTGCGCATCGCCGGTGTTGCCGACGAAGCCGAGCACCTCGCCCGCCTTCACGCGGCGTCCGTTCTTCGCCAGGGGCGTGAAGGCCGAGAGGTGGGCGTAGTAGAACTCGTTGCCCTGCTCGTCGCGGAGCCAGAGCCGGTTGCCGCCGACGTCGTTCCAGCCGACCGAGAAGACGATCCCGTCCGCGCACGCCACGATCGGCGCTCCGAGCGGGGCGAAGATGTCGTCCCCGTGGTGCCAGTTGCCGGCCACGTCGCCGCGGAAGGCGTTGTACGTGTCGACGAACTGCGAGGGGCCGTAGACCGGAAAGACGTAGCCGCCGGCGGTGAGCTTCGGTTGGAGTCCGATCGGCGGTTGCAACAGCGGTGCCGAGCTGCGGCGCGACTGCTTCGGCGGCTCGGGCGCGACCGGCTTCTTGTGCGCCTTCGGCCGCTTCGGCTGCTTCGGCGCCGGCCCGGGCTCGACCGGCTTCGGAGCGGGCGGCGCGCTCGCCAGCACGCTCGCCTCCGCGTAGCCGACCTGGATCTCGGAGCCCGCAGGCAGGCCTCCGTGCGGCGCGGTGACGTGGATCGCGAGCGCCGTCACGAAGCCGTGGAAGCCCTGCGACCCGCCGGCGCCCGAGCTGCGGTCGGTGCCCTGCTCGAGCGTGACCGCATAGCCCCAGTCGCCGAGCGCGACCCGGGTGTTCGGGCCGGCCGCGACGGCGGCGCCGAGAACGGTGAGGCCGGAGACCGACGCGCCGGAGAAGTCGCCGCGTGCCGAGCGCCCACGGGTCGAGCCGCGTGCGGCGCCCTCGACCGCGGTCGCCGTGACCTCCCCGCCGAAGACGCTCAGCGAGCCGACCTGGCTCGTCGCGGCCGAGGTGGCCGACGAGCCCGAGGTCGTCGAGGCCGCGACGCTGATCGCGCCGGTGCTCACGACCGAGCCGTCGGCGGGGTAGGCGAAGGCGGAGCCGAAGGCGGCGTGGTCGGGCGGGGACGCGATCACGCCGGCCGACGCGCCTGCCTGGCCGGGCACGACGACGCGGATCGCCACGGCCCGCGCGGACGCGCCCGCGGTCGACCGTGCGCCGCCTGCGCCGACCGTCCCCAGGACCAGGACGGCCAGGCCCGCAAGCGACACGAACATCGTGAGCCGCTTCCCCACCGTCCACGCATTATCAGCAAATACGGCGACGGCTTGACGAAATGCCTACGTGTCCGCCGCGAGTCGGCGCTTCGCGAACTCGGCGAATCGAGCCCGCTCCTCGTCGCTGGGGCCCAGCGGATCGGACGCGTACGCCGGGTCGGCGGCGACCTCCTCGGCGACCTCGCGCACCTCGGCGACGACGCGCCCGTGGAAGCGCGGGTCGTTCGCCAGCTGCTCGGCCCACGTGGCGTCGTCCGTCGGCTCGACGTCGTTCTCGACGAGCAGGCGGCCGAGCAGGATCCCGACGCGGATGTAGGCGAAGGTGCGGAAGGCGAGCAGCTTTCGCGGAGCGCTCACGAGCTCCTCGATCTCGGGATGCTCCTCCTGGATCCGCTCCACGATCGAGCCGATCGGCTCGTCCACGAGCGGGATCCACACGTCGGTCTCACGGGCCACGTCGGGAAGGATAGGTCGGTCTTCGCAGCGTGCGCCAGGCGAGGTTGGCCGCGACCCCGAGCATGAGCGCTCCGAAGAGGCGCCGTAGCGCGTGCTCGGGAAGCGCCACGGCTATCTGCACGCCCGCCTCGACGCCGGCGATCGCGGCGAGCCCGAGCACGAGCGCGGCCCGCCAGCGCACGTTGCCGTAGCGTCGCTGCCGCCAGGCGCCCGCGGCCGCCGTCGGCAGGATGGCGAGCAGCGAGCTCGCCTCCGCGTGGAGCTGCGTCAGGCCGAGCACGAGCGTCAGCGTCGGGACGAACAGAATCCCGCCGCCGACGCCGAAGAGCCCGGCGAGAACGCCCGCGACGAGACCGAGAGCGCCCGCTGCGAGCAGCGCCCACATCAGATCAGCAGCCAGACGGCGATGCCCGCGAGCAGGGCCGCGAAGGCGAGCGAGAGCGTCCTCGTGGCCAGGCGTTGCTGCAGCCACGTGCCGCCGACCGCGCCCGCGGCGGCGGGCAGGCCGACAACCGCGGCCGCGCCCGGCTTCAGCTCGCCGTGCAGGCCGTAGCTCACCGCGCCCACGAGCGCGATCAGGCCGATCGCCGCGAGCGAGGTCGCCATCGCCGGGCGCTCGTCGTAGCGAGCGACCAGGATCAGCAGCGGTACGACGAGAATCCCGCCGCCGACGCCGAAGAGGGCGCTGAAGAGGCCGGCCACGAGCCCGATGACGACGAGGCGCACCGCCGTATTCTGCGTGGTGTGGACGAGCGGCTGGTGAAGCTGCGGCAGGAACCCGGGCGTTCGGCGGTGCTGCTCGACGTCGACGGGACGCTCGCGCCGATCGTCGCGCGGCCCGAGCTGTCCGCGGTTCCCGAGGGAACCCGCGCCGAGGTGCGGCGCCTGGCGGGGCGGTATGCGCTGGTCGCCTGCGTGAGCGGGCGCAGCGGCGAGGAGGCGGCGCGGCTCGTCGGCGTGGAGGGCGTCGTCTACGTCGGCGTGCACGGGCTCGAGCTCGCTCCCGAGGCCGCCCGCTGGCGTGAGACCCTGCGGCCGTTCGCCGCCGAGAGCTGGCCGTGGCTCGAGGACAAGGGCCTGACGGTCGCGTTCCACTGGCGTGAGGCGCAGGACGAGCAGGAGGCGCTGCGCAGGCTCGAGGACGTGGCGGGCCGGGCCGAGTCGCTCGGGCTCGTGGCCCACTGGGGCAGGAAGGTGCTCGAGCTGCGACCGCCGGTCGAGGCGGACAAGGGCACGGCCGTACGGTCGCTCCTGGCGGAGCGCGGGCTGCGGCGCGCGCTCTACGCGGGCGACGACACGACCGACCTCGACGCCTTCCGCGGCCTCGAAGGGCTCGAGCTCGCGATCCGGGTCGCGGTCGCCTCCGAGGAGGCGCCCCCCGGGCTGCGCGAGGCGGCCGACCTCGTCGTCTCCTCGACGGCCGAGCTGGTCGAGCTCCTGCGCCTGCTCTGACACGGTGTCTGACACCGTGGCTCCCGCTCCGAGCAGGGGGTGTGGATCGTTCGTTTCAGTTCCGTTGCTGTGTCTGGTACCTACGAGAGGGCCAGGAGGGCGACGCCGGCGGCGACCACGACCGCGCCGAGCAGGCGGCCGGGGCCGACGCGCTCGCCGAGGAACACGGCGGCGGCCGCGGTCGCGATCACGACGCTCGTCTCCCGGACGGCCGCGACCGCGGGCGCGCTCGCGAGCCGTAGCGCGAGCAGGACGAGCAGGTAGGCGGAGGCGGAGGCGGCACCCACGACGACCGTCGCGGGGCTCAGCGCCGCACGCACGCGCCGCGTGCCCACCACGAGCGGGTACACGAGCGCCGGGCCGAGCATCACGAGCAGCAGGTACGGCCCGGCGGCCGCGTGGCGGATCCCGTAGCGGTCGACGACCGTGTAACCGGCGATCGCCGCCGCGATCACCACCCCGAGCGCGAGGCCCGCCCTGCTGCCGCGCACCCCCCGCACTAGCAGCACGCCGACGGCGACCAGCACGACGCCGACGGCGCCGAGCGCCGACGGCCGAGCGCCGCCGGCCGCGACGACGAGCAGCAGCGCGAGCACGGGCGCGAGCCCGCGCGCGACCGGGTAGACGAGGCTCAGCTCGTAGCGCCGGTACGCCGTCGCGAGCAGCGCGACGTAGGCAAGCTCGAGCGCGGCCGAGCCGGCGATGAACGGAATCGCGTCCGCGTCCACGTGCCAGGTCAGCGCGGCCGGCAGTGCCAGCGTCGCCACGAGCGCGACGAGCGCGACCGCTGAGGCTGCCTCGGTGTCCTGCTCCCGCGCCAGCAAGAGGTTCCAGAGCGCGTGCAACGCGGCGGCCCCGAGCGCGAGCGCCAGCGCGTCGAGCGGCATCCGGCGACCGTACCATCGGCACATGCACCTGACCGAAGCCGTGCTCTCGCCGCTGCGGGAGCGCTACGGGAAGCCGCGGCTCCTGCGCTGGGAGGGCGAGGTCAGCCGCGACGAGTTCACCCTGGCCGGCGGCTCGCCCGAGCGGCGCCACGACGTGACCTTCTTCGTCTTCGACCCGCGAGGGCGGCTGGCCCTGATTCAGAAGCCGTCCTACCCGCCGGGCGCCTGGCGGCCGCCAGGTGGAGGCGTACGGGCCGAGGAGGAGTTCGACCGCGGCGTGCAGCGGGAGGCCCGCGAGGAGCTCGGCATCCACATCGAGCTCGAGCGCTTTCTCGTCAGCTCGGAGGCCACCTTCCGCTGCGCCGGAGGCGTCATCGACTGGCGTACGCACGTGTTCTCGGCGCGAACCGAGGACGCGGAGCTCGACCCGATCGACACCGACGAGATCAGCGCTGCGCGCTGGGGCACCGCCGCGGAGCTCGCCGGCGAGATCCGCGCCGCGCTGCTCGAGACCGGCCGCGCCCTCTGGCGCTACCGCGTCGCCCTGCACGACGCCGCGCTAGAGCAGCTCGAGCAGCTCGGGTAGCACGCGGATCCGCGGCCCCGCCCAGTCGTCGGGCAGCTCCCCACCCGGGGACTCGACGCCGACCGCGGTCATCCCCACCCGCTCCGCGCCCGCGAGCTCGTCGTTGGCGCCGTCGCCGACGAACACCGCCTCCCCGGCCGCGACGCCCAGCTCGTCGAGCGCGAGCCGGTAGATGCGCGGGTCGGGCTTCCGCAACCCGCAGGTCGCGGAGAAGACCTCGACGTCGAACAGCCCGTGGAAGTCGGTCTCGGGCCACAGCAGCGCGACGTCCTCGCTGCAGACGGTGATGAGACCTGTCTTGAGCCCGCGCTCACGCAGCGCCGCGAGCGTCTCGACCGCGCCCGGCACCGGCACCAGCCCCTGCCGCGTCACCTCGCG
This sequence comes from Gaiellaceae bacterium, assembly GCA_035455445.1. Taxonomy (GTDB): domain Bacteria; phylum Actinomycetota; class Thermoleophilia; order Gaiellales; family Gaiellaceae; genus AC-32. The sequence continues at coordinate 30,516 of DATIFC010000085.1, forward strand.
CCGCATCGACACGACCTCCGCCGCCGCCTCGGGCGTCACGTCGAAGAGGGCGAGCAGGTCGGCGAAGGGCCGCGTCTCGCGCGTCTTCGCGAGCTCGCCGTACCAGCGGGAGTCGAACTCCTCGGGCGAGAGGCCGAATCGCTCGGCCACCCGCGGGCGCACCTCGGCCCAGCGCTCGTGCGGCCACTCGGCGATCGTGTTCCAGAGGTCGAAGATCACCGCGCGCAGCGCCGGAGCACCTCCCATGCGACGCGTACGTCGTCCTCCGTCTGCCGCGCGTTTCCCGCCGCGAGCCGGAGCACGAAGCGCCCGCCCAGCCGCGTCCCCGAGAGGAAGACCTCGCCGCTCGCGTTGACGCGCTCGAGCAGTGCCTCGTTCTCCTCGTCCGAGCCCTCGCACCGGAAGCACACGACCGAGAACGGCCGAGGCGCGCACAGCTCCCAGCTCGGCGCCTCGCGCACCCAGCCCTCGAAGAGCTCCGCCAGGCGGACCGAGCTACGGATCGCCTCCTGCAGCCCCTCGCGCCCGTAGCAGCGGAGCACCGCCCAGAGCTTGAGGGCGCGGAAGCCGCGGCCGAGCTCGACCGAGTACTCGCTGAAGCTCGCTACCTCGTCTGCCGTGCGCAGGTACTCGGGGACGAGGCTGAGGGCCGCCCGCAGATCCTCCGGCCGCCGCGTCCAGAACGCCGAGCATCCCTGGGTCGTGAGCAGCCACTTGTGCGGGTTCACGACCAGCGAGTCGACGCCGTCGATTCCCTCGAAAGCCCAGCGCAGCTCGGGACAGACCATCGCCGAGCCCGCGTAGGCGGCGTCGACGTGGACCCACACGCCCGCCGGGGCGCAGCGCTCGACGACGGCCGCAACCGGGTCGACGGACGTCGTGGAGGTCGTGCCGACCGTGGCGACCACCGCGCTCGCGCCGTCGAGCTCCATCGCCCCGGGCCGCAGGCGAAACGCCTCGTCCACCGGCACCTTGCGCAGCTCCATCCCCAGCAGCCGGCAGGCCCGCTCGACCGACGAGTGCGCGTGCTCGGAGGCGAGGACGAAGCCCGGTCTTGACTCGCGCGCCGCGGCAAGGGCCTCGAGCGTGGCGATCGAGGCACCCTGCTCGAGGTGGCCGTGCCAGCCGCGGGGGAGGCCGAGAAGCTCGGCGAGCCAGGCAAGCGCCACCTCCTCGACCTCCTGCAGCACCGGCGAGGTCCGCCAGAGGATCCCGACCTGGTTGAGCCCCGCGGCGAGCAGGTCGGCGAGCACCGCCGCCTCGGAGCCGGTGCTCGAGAAGTACGCGAAGAAGCGCGGGCTCTGCCAGTGCGTCAGCCCCGGCAGCAGCACCTCGTCGAGGTCGCGCAGCACGGCGGAGAACTCCTCGCCCCGCTCGGGCGGCGAGGCCGGGAGGCCCGCGCGGATCTCGCCCGGCGCGACCTGCGCCAGGGCGGGCAGCTCGCGCAGCCGGTCAAGGTACGAGGCGACCCACTCGAGCGCCGCAGGCCCATCCGCCCGCAGGCTCACTTCTTCATCAGCTTCCGCAGCTGGGCCCACGTCCGCGTGTTCGCGACCTGCTCGGCGGTGAGCCAGGCGCGGCGAGCCTGGGCGACGCCGAAGTCGACGTAGTCCAGGGCCTTCACCTGGTGCGCGTCGCTCGAGACGACGATCGGGACGCCGGCCTCCCCCGCCAGCCGCGCGTGCACGTCGGAGAGGTCGAGCCGATCGGGCTGCGAGTTGATCTCGAGGAAGGTCCCCGTCTCGAGCGCCTTCTCGATCACCCGCTCGAGATCGACGTCCATGGGCTCGCGGCGGGTGATCTTGCGACCGGTGAGATGACCGATCACGTCGACGTGTGGGTTCTCCATCGTCGCGAGCACCCGCTCGGTCGGTGAACGGTCGAACGCGGTATGGATCGAGGCGACGACCCAGTCGCGCTCGGCCAGCACGTCGTCCGACACGTCGAGCGTTCCGTCCGCCCTGATGTTCACCTCGACGCCCTTCAGCAGCTTCAGCGGCGCGACCCGCCCGGCGAGCCTGTCGATCTCCTTCGCCTGCTGCTCCATGCGCCCCTCGCGCAGGTAGTGGGAGTGGTCGGTGATCGCGTAGTACGCGTAACCGCGCGCCTTCGCAGCGGCAACCATCTCCTCGAGCGTGTTCTTGCCGTCGGCCGACCAGTGCGAGTGCGTGTGCAGGTCGCCGCGCAGCCCGCCCTGCTCGACGAGCCTCGGGAGCTTCCCCTTGCGCGCCGCCTCCAGCTCGCCCGCGTTCTCGCGCAGCTCGGGCGGGATGTACGCGTAGCCGAGACGCTCGAAGACCTCCTCCTCGCTCTCGGCGGTGAAGACCTCGCCGCTCTCGACCTCGGTGATCCCGTACTCGGAAACCGAGAACCCGCGCCGCACCGCGTCCTCGCGCAGGGCGAGGTTGTGCTCCTTCGAGCCGGTGAAGTGCTGCAGCAGGTTCCCGTAGCTCTCGGGCGGGACGACGCGCAGGTCGAAGCGGAAGCCGTCGTGCGAGACCACCGTCGCCTTCGTCGGCCCCTTGGCCACCACCTCCGCGACCCAGGCGAGCTCGGTGAAGTACTCGATCAGCGCCTTCGGGTCGCTCGCGGTGGCGATGATGTCGAGGTCTTTCACCGTCTCCCTGCGCCGGCGCGCGCTCCCACCCTCGCAGACGCGGTCGGCGGCGGGGTGCTCGCGCAGGACCTCGACCACCGCGAGCAGGGCCGGCAGTGCCTGTCCGAGCAGCGTGCGCGTCGGGCCGACGACCTTCTTCCTGCGACCCGCCGCCTTGAGCACGTTCTCCTCGGTCTTCGCCCCCAGCCCCGGCAGCGTCCGGAGCCGCTGCGACCGGGCCGCCTCCTTCAGCTCGGCGAGCGTCGTCACGCCGAGCTCCTGCCAGATCTTGCGCACCGTCTTCGGCCCGAGGCCGGGGATGTTCAGGAACTCCACGACCTCCGGCGGGATCGTCTTGCGGCGCTTGGCGAGCGCCTCGATCTCGCCTGTGTCGACGATCTGGACGATCTTGTCCTGGATCGTCGCGCCGATGCCCGGGAGCTCCTTCGCGGTGCCGTCGAGCGCAAGCTGCGCGACGGGCGTCCCCGTCTCGCGCACGCGGGTGGCTGCGCGCCGATAGGCGAGCACGCGGAAGGCCGCCTCGCCCTCGATCTCGAGCAGGTCGGCCAGGAGCTCGAGCTGCTCGGCCACCTCGGCGTTGCGTGGAAGCGCCTTCGTCCTCGCCACGACAGCGATCATATGGACGTGAAGGCGCTCGTCTGCCTGCCCACCTACAACGAGCGCGAGAACCTCGAGCGGATGCTGCGCGCACTCGCCGACAAGGGCGTCGAGGTGCTCGTGATCGACGACAACTCGCCCGACGGGACCGGCCGGCTGGCCGACCGGCTGGCGGCGGAGCTCGGCTTCGTCTCGGTGTTGCACCGCGAGCTCAAGGAGGGCCTCGGCCCGGCCTACCTCGCCGGCTTCCGGCACGCGCTCGCCAGGCCGGAGGTGGAGCTCGTGCTCGAGATGGACGCCGACTTCTCGCACGACCCCGCCGACGTGCCGCGCCTGCTCGAGGCCGCGCGGACCGCCGACGTCGTGCTCGGCTCGCGCTACGTCGACGGCGGCTCGATCGCGAACTGGGGCCGCGTGCGGCGCTTCGTCTCGGCCGGCGGCTCGCTCTACGCGCGCGTCTTGCTCGGCGTGGGCGTGCACGACCTGACCGGGGGCTTCAAGTGCATCCGCCGCGAGGTGCTCGAGACGCTCGACCTCGGCGCGATCGCCTCGCGCGGCTACGCGTTCCAGATCGAGACCACCTACCACGCGCTGCGCGCGGGCTTCCGCGTGGCCGAGGTGCCGATCCGCTTCGTCGACCGCGAGCGCGGCGGCTCGAAGATGAGCCACAGCATCTTCCTCGAGGCCGTCTGGAAGGTGCCGGTGCTGCGACTCCGAGCGCTCGCGGGCCGACTGTAGAGTCGCGTCGTGGTCGACGTCAGCGACGCCACCTTCGAGGACGAGGTCCTGCAGGCCGAGACGCCCGTCGTCGTCGACTTCTGGGCACCCTGGTGCGGCCCCTGCCGCGCGGTCGAGCCGGTCCTCGCGGCGCTCGAGCAGGAGCACTCCGGCCGGGTGAAGTTCGCCAGGCTCGACATCGACCGCAACCTGCGGACCGCCTCGCGCTACGAGGTGCTCTCGATTCCGACCGCGATCCTGTTCGAGGGAGGCGAGGCGCGCGAGACGGTCGTCGGCGCCCGCCCGCGCTCGTACTACGAGCAGGCGTGGGCGCGGTGGCTCACGGCGACGTAGCCGACTCGGCCGCGGGCGCCGGCTGGGCGGCGCGCAGCTCGCGGCCGGCCGCGCGCGAGACGACGATGGCGTCGCCCTTCGTGCGGCTGCGGATCGTCGGGTCGACGACCGCGTAGAGCAGGTCGACGATCAGGTTCGCGACCACCACCGCGAGGCTGACCACGATCACCACGCCCATGATCATCGGCAGGTCGCCGTTGGCGAGCGAGCGCACCAGCAGCCGCCCCATCCCCGGCAGCTCGAACACGGTCTCGATGAAGAGCGCACCGGCGAACGCGACGCCGACGTCCATCCCGATCATCGTGATCACCGGCAGCGAGGCGTTGCGGAAGACGTGCACGCGCATCACACGGAAGGTGCCGGCGCCCTTCGCGCGCGCGGTGCGGACGTAGTCCTCGTCCATCGCCTCGAGGAGGCTCGCACGGATCATCCTCGCGTAGAGCGCAGCGAACAGGAACGCGAAGGTCAGCCAGGGCAAGAACATGTGGTGGGCCCAGTAGCGCGGCCCCCCGCAGAGATTGGTGCTCGACGGCTCGTAGCGCAGGTCGCAGTAGCCGCCGACCGGGAACCAGTGGAGCTTCACCCCGAACACGTACGAGAACACGAGACCGAGCCACACCGAGTGAGCCGAGGCGCCGGCGAGGACGAACAGCATCAGCCCCCTGTCGAGCAGCGAGCGCGGGCGGAGGGCGGAGATCACCCCGATCGGAACCGCGATCAGCAGGAACATCACGGCCCCGCCAAGCACGAGCGACGCGGTCACCGGGAGCGTGCGGCGGATCACGTCGGTAACCGCGTCGCGCGAGCGGATGGAGTTGCCGAGGTCGGCATGCAGGAACACGTGCGAGACGAAGCGCCCGTACTGCTCGCCGAACGAGCCGCGGATGTTGAATTGCGTTTGCAGCCCCGGCGCGAAGCCCTGCTCGTTCCGCTGGGCGTTCTTCGAGTTCCCAGGAAGCACGAAGAACATCACGAAGACGATCAGCGTGACGATGAAGACGAGCAGGATCGCCCAGAGCAAGCGCCTGGCGACGAAGATCAGCATGCGCGCCGCCTAGGGTCGCCGCTCGCGCCGGTCAGCGCAAGATTCCGGTCCCCCGCCCGCCGAAATGCTCCCAACCCGTCAGCTCTACGGGCTCGCCGTCCGACCGGATTTCGACGCCCTGGCCCTCGACGCAGCGGCCGATGACGGTGAAGCCGAGATCGTCCGGGGTCGCGGCGAGCAGCTCGTAGTCCTCGCCGAACCCGAGATCCTCGATCGTCGCCCCGGGCGCGCGCGGAACGCGCTCCAGCTCGAGCTCGATCCGGCAGACGGAGCGGCGCGCGATGTGCGCGGCGTCCACGCCGAGCCCGTCCGAGATGTCGGTGAGCGCGTGGGCGGTGGTCGCGAGCAGGCGGCCTTCCCGCAGGCGCACCGGCGGGCGAGCGTACCGGTGCTCACGGAAGGCCGCCCCTGCCGCGCCGAGCGGCCCCGTGACGACGACCAGGTCGCCGGGCCGCGCCGACGCGCGCCCGGGCACGCGCGAGGAGCGGCCGACCGCGGTCACCGTCAGCGACAGCTGCGGCGCCCGCGTCGTGTCCCCGCCGACGACCGGGACGCCGGCCTCGTTCAGGCCCTCGTAGAGCTCGAGCACATCCTCGAGCAGGACGTCGTCCGGGGCGGCGAGCGTGACGAGCAGTGCGTCCGGCTCGGCCCCGGAAGCGGCGAGGTCGCTGAGGTTGACGGCCGCGGCCCGGAAGCCGAGCTCCCGGTGCGTCGTCCAGTCGAGCCGGAAGTGGACGCCCTCCACGAGCGCGTCCTGGGTGACGACGTAGCCGCGGGCGAGCTGCGCCGCGTCGTTCTCGATCCCGCGGGCGAGCCCGCGCCGCTCCAGCTCGGCCAGCAGGCCGAGCTCGCCGAGCTCAGAGAGCCGCATCGACCGCCTCCCTCAGAGCCCGCGCATCGCCGGCCGCCCGGATGACCGCCACCCCCGCCGCCCCGGCGCGGATGCAGTCGCCCGCGTTAGCGGCGTCGATCCCGCCGATCGCGACCACGGGCACCGTGACCGCGGCGCAGATCGCGGCGAGCCCGTCCAGCCCGATCGCCGAGTCGGCGTCGGGCTTCGACGGCGTGGCCCAGACCGGCCCTGCGCCGACGTAGGCGGCGCCCGCCGCCTCGCCCTCGAGCGCCTCCTCCACCGACGCCGCCGACGTCCCCAGCAGCAGGCCCTCCGCGAGCGCGCGCTCGGCGCCCTCGTCGCCGCGGCCGAGATGCACCCCGTCGGCCCGCAGCCGCAGCGCCGCCTCGACGTCGTCGTTGACCACGAAGGTCGCGCCCAGCTCACCGAAGCCGCGCCCGGCCTCGACCAGCTCGTCCGTGCTCGCGCCCTTCACCCGCAGCTGCACCGCGGTGGCGCCGCCCTGGACGGCCGTCCGCGCCGCCGCGAGGTCCTCGACGAGCGCGTGCAGCCTCACCGCGCGCGGGAGTCCAGCGTCTCGGGCTCGAGGCGGTAGAGCGCGTCGTAAAGCGCCGCGTGGAACGAGCCCGGGCCCTTCGCCTCCCGCGCGGCGTCCTCGCCGGCGGCGCCGAAGGTGACGAGGGCCTCGGTGGCGGCCTGCAGCGGATCGGTCTGGACGGCGAGAAAGCAGCCGGTGATCGCGGTCGCCATGCAGCCGGTGCCGGTGACGGTGCCGAGCAGCTCGTGCCCGTTGGCGACGGCGTTCACGGTCTCCCCGTCGGAGACGTGGTCGACGGGGCCGGTGACCGCCGCGACGCAGCCGAGCGCCCGGGCCGCCTCGCGCGCCAGCTCCGGGCCGCCCCCGTCCCCGACGGCCTCGACGCCACGGATCTCGGCGCCCCGGCCGGCAAGGGTCGCCACCTCGGCGGAGTTGCCGCGCACGACGGCGACCTCCAGCTCCTCCAGCAGCCTCCGCGAGACCTCGGTGCGGTAGCTGGTCGCCCCCGCGCCGACCGGGTCGAGCACCACCGGCACACCGGCGCCGTTCGCCGCCCGGCCGGCGAGCAGCATCGCCTCCACCCACTCGTCCGAGAGCGTGCCGATGTTGAGCACGAGCGCCGAGGCCGCCGACGCCATCTCCTCGACCTCCTGCGGCGCGTGCGCCATCACCGGCAGCGCGCCGAGCGCGAGTGTGGCGTTCGCGGTCTCGTTCATGACCACGTAGTTGGTGATCTGGTGGACGAGCGGCTTGCGCTCGCGGATCGCCGCCAGGTCGGCGCCCGCGGTCACGCGACGCCCTCCAGCCCGATGACGTCGACCGGGCCGTCGCCCGCGCCGAGCCCGGCGAGGCCCTGCTCGACCGCGCGGGCGGCGGCGCCGGCGGCGCCACGTGCCGCCTCCTCGAGCGAGAGCCCGCGCGCGAGCAGCGCCGCGAGCGTCGCGGAGTGCGTGCACCCGGCTCCGTGGGTCGCGCCCGTGTCGCTTCGCACGACAGGGATCTCGACGTGTCGCTCGCCGTCGAAGAGGTGGTCGACTGGCTCGCCGTGGCCGCCGGTGACGATCACCGCCGGCGCGCCGAGCTCGTGCACCCGTCGCGCGAGATTGCGCTTCGAGCCCTCGCCGACGATGGTCTCCGCCTCGGCCAGGTTCGGCGTCACCACGGTCGCGAGGGGGAAGAGCTGCGAGACGAGCGTCTCGATCGCGTCGAGCTCGAGCAGCCGCGCGCCTGAGCTTGCGACCATCACCGGATCGACGACGAGCGGCACCCGGTGCTCGGCGAGGAACCCGGCCACGGCCTCGATCAGCCGGGCGGAGAACAGCATGCCGGTCTTCGCGGCGTCGACACCGATGTCGCCGAAGACCGCCTCGAGCTGCGCGAGGACGAACTCTGGCGGCACCTCGTGCACCGCGCTGACGCCGAGCGTGCTCTGCGCCGTCAGCGCGACGATCGCGGTCATGCCGTGACAGCCAGAGGCCGCGAAGGCCTTCAGGTCGGCCTGGATCCCCGCGCCTCCGCCCGAGTCGGAGCCCGCGATCGTGAGACATCTCGGTACCAGCTTCGCTCCCTTCGCCGGTCGACACGGGGGAACCCGGGGTTCCTCCGTGAGCCCCTCCTTCGCCTACCGGTCAGGCCTGTCCGTAGCGAGCTCCGGCCGAGCGAAGCCCGGTCTCCGCGTCAGGTGTTCGATCCTCCAACTCGGTTCCCCCTCCCTTCGCCGGTGCGAACCGGATCAGGTTCGACGGGTGTGATCTCAGCCCCTGAGGGCACCCCGGTACGGCCATGCTACCGTCGGCACGATGGCAACCGCGACCCGAGCGGACGAGCAGGTGGCGCAGCGCTGCCTCGCCGCGCTCGATGCCGGAGACTGGAGCGCACTCGGCTCGTTGCTCGCGGACGGCGTGCAGCTGCGCTCGCTCGTCTGCACCGGGTTCCAGCCGCGCTGAGCACGCCCCGCTACAACGGCCTCGCGGACTGGTACCAGGAGTTCCGTCCGGCGCTCGCCGACCACGAGCTGGACACGCTCCGGCGGCTCCTCGGGCCCGGGGACGGACGCTGTCTCGACCTCGGCTGCGGGACCGGCGTGGCGAGCGCAGCCGTGGCGGAGCTCGGCTGGTCGGTCGTCGGCGTCGACGTCTCGGGCGACCTGCTCGAGGTGGCGCGGGCACGTGGGCTGGAGGTCCTCGAGGCGCCGGCGGGCGAGCTGCCCTTCGAGAACGCGAGCTTCGACGCCGCGGTCTCGTTCTGGACGCACACCGACATCGACGACTTCCCGGCCGCGGTCGCCGAGGTCGTGCGGGTGCTGAGGCCCGAGGCGCCGCTCGTCTACGTCGGCGCACACCCGTGCTTCGTCGGGCCGCACTCGCTCTTCCTCGGCGGGGAAGCCGTGCCCGAGTTCCACGCGGGCTACCGGCAGACCGGGCGATACGACGGCTCGGCATTCGGGGTGGGCAACCCCGACGGCGTCCGGATCCGGGTCGGGGCGGTGCACCTCACGCTGCACGACGTCTTCGCGGCCTTCACGGACGCCGGCCTCCGGATCGAGCGGTTCGAGGAGCTGGGCGACCGCGACTACCCGCACGTCGTCGCCCTGCGAGCCTGCCGGTGAGCGTCGCCGCCGCATGGACGGGCCTGCTCGAGGGCGAGGAACTCGCCCACCTCGAGCTCGTCCCGGCCCGCGAGGCGGTGCTCGCGCCCCTGCCGAAGGGCCTCCACCCACGCGTGCGCGAAGCGCTCGCGGAGCAGGGCATCGAGGCGCTCTACGGCCACCAGGCCGAGGCGTGGGAGGCGGCCGCGCGCGGCGAGCACCTCGTGGTCACGACGGGGACTGCAAGCGGCAAGACGCTCGCCTTCAACCTGCCCGTGCTCGACGCCCTCGCGCGCGAGCCGAAGCGGCGCGCGCTCTACCTCTACCCGACGAAGGCGCTGGCGCAGGACCAGCTCCGTAGCCTGCGGCTTCTAGGATCCACGCTGGCGAAGCTCAAGGTGGCCGTCTACGACGGCGACACCGCCGCCGACCGCCGCTGGCAGGTGCGCAAGTGGGCGAACCTGATCCTCTCGAACCCGGACATGCTGCACGTGGGCGTGCTTCCGCACCACGACCGCTGGGGCGACGTGCTCTCGAACCTCACGTACGTGATCGTGGACGAGGCGCACGTCTACCGCGGCGTCTTCGGCTCGCACGTCGCGAACGTGTTGCGCCGGCTGCGGCGGCTGGCGCGCGTCTACGGGGCCGAGCCGCAGTTCCTGCTCGCCTCGGCGACGATCGCCAACCCGGGCGAGCTGGGCGCGCGGCTGCTCGGTGTCGAGACGACCGTTATCGGCGACGACGCGGCGCCCAGAGCCGAGCGCACCGTCGCGCTCTGGAACCCGCCCCTCACCGACGAGGAGCTCGGCCTACGCGCGAGCGCCCTCGGAGAGGCCTCCAGGCTGATGGCCGACCTGGTCGAGCGCGGCCTGCGCACGCTCTGCTTCGCCAAGAGCCGCCGCGCGGCGGAGCTGATCCACCGGTTCACCGCCGACCGCCTCGGCGACGACTCCCTGCTCTCGCCCTACCGCGCCGGCTACACGCCGGCCCAGCGGCGCGAGATCGAGCGGCGGCTGCTGGAGGGCGAGCTGCTCGGCGTGAGCGCCACCAATGCGCTCGAGCTCGGGATCGACATCGGCCTGCTCGACTGCGTGATCTCGGTCGGCTTCCCCGGCACCGTCGCCTCGCTGCGCCAGCAGTGGGGCCGAGCCGGCCGCCGCGGCCACGGGCTCGCGCTGCTCGTCGCGAGCGAGGACGCGCTCGACCAGTACTTCATGCGCGAGCCGCGCGCCCTGCTCGGCCGCCGCGTCGAGGCGGCGATCCTCGACCACGAGAACCGGCGCGTGCTCGACGGCCACCTGCGCGCGGCCGCCTTCGAGGCGCCGCTCGACGAGCGCGACCGCGAGGTGCTCGGCGACGCCGCGCTCGAGCGCGCGGCTGCCCTCCCCGACCTGCGGCGCACCGACGCCGGCTACGTCTGGGCCGGGCGCGACTACCCGGCCGCGCGCGTGGCGCTGCGCTCGACCGGCCCGGAGTCCTTCACGATCGTCGACGCGACGACCGGCGCCGTGCTCGGGATCGTCGAGGCCGAGCGCGCCTACTCGACCGTCCACGAGGGCGCGGTCTACCTCCACCTCGGCGAGAGCTACCGCGTCCGCGAGCTCGACCTCGTCTCCCGCCACGCCGTCGTCGAGCCCTTCCGCGGCGACTACTACACCCAGGCGAAGGTCGAGACGACGACGGCGATCGTGGAGCCGCGGCGCGCCGAGCGGCGGCTGGGGCTCGACCTCTCATTCGGCTCGGTGGTGGTGACCGACCAGGTCGTCGGCTACCAGAAGCGCTCGATCCAGACCCAGGAGAGCCTCGAGCTCGTGTCGCTCGACCTTCCCGAGACCGAGTTCGAGACCGAGGCCGTCTGGTTCCTGCCGGAGCCGTGGATGCTCCAGGGCATCGAGCGCGAGCCACCGCACGGGTCTGGTCTCCAGACGGCAACCCAGTCACGATTGCTCGGCTCGTTGCACGCGGCCGAGCACTCCCTGATCGCGCTGCTCCCCCTGTGGGCGATGTGCGACCGCTGGGACATCGGCGGCCTCTCGACGAACCTGCACTTCCAGACCGGCCGGCCGACGATCTTCGTCTACGACGGGCACTCCGGCGGCGTCGGCATCACCGAGCGCGGCTTCGACGTCTTCGAGGGCTGGACCGGGGACACCGCGACGCTGCTGCGCGGCTGCCCCTGCGACCACGGCTGCCCCTCGTGCGTCCAGAGCCCGAAGTGCGGGAACCTGAACGAGCCGCTGGACAAGGCCGGCGCGCTCACGCTCCTCGAGCGGATGCTCTCGGCGGCCTGAGGCCGCCCCCTTGCAGCGCCGCGCAGAACCTCGTACCGTTTGACACAGATCCACCGGCTGGTCCGCTGCGGCTCGGATCGGGTACCTGGAGGCGCAGATGAGCACGGGGCTGACCGCACGACTCCACCTCAGCCGTGAGAAGCGGCTCTCGGCGAGAGCCGTCCGTCGCCGGCAGGCGGCGGAGCAGGTGACGTTCGCCGACCTGGCGTGGGACCACTACCACTGGGAGCAACGGCGCCTGAACGGCTCCGCGAAGGACGTCCAGGCCGCGGACGGCTACCGCGACACGCGCGCCGCCTTCGAGGCGCGCCACGGCGAGATCGTGAGCGAGTACTGGTCGATCACGGAGCCGTCCGGGGTCGCCCTGACGCGCAAGCGCGCGCCGAGGCTCCTGCGGCTGCTCGTCGACGACGTGCGGCGCTTCCACCGCGCCACCGACTGGGTGACGCGAGACGTGCCGGCGATCGCCGACGTCCTCTTCGCCTGCGAGACGCTTGCGATCAAGGCGACGGAGGTGCTGCGCTACACGAGCGAGAGCGTCGCGATGCGGCGGATCCTCGCCGTCGCGAGCGAACTGCTCGGGCAGGTCGACCGCGCGGGCGGCAAGCCCGACGCCGACTACGCACGCAGGGTCGCGAACCGGCAGCAGCGCGAGCTCCAGGACATCGAGGCCTACTACCGCCACGCGGGCGTCCGGATCGGCCGGATGGTCTACACCCAGGGGATGCTGATCGGCCTGTTCGTCATGGCCGCCCTCGCCACGGCCGGAAGCCTCCTGCTCACGGGCTTCGACTTGCTCGGCTGGGAGCGGCCGCTGCAGACGCTGCTGGTCGCCTACGCGCTGGGCTCGGTCGGCGCGTTCGTGAGCGTCCTCCAGCGCATGAGCGGCGAGAAGTTCCGCGTGCACTACGACCTCGGCAAGCGCAACCTCTACATGCTCGGCAGCTACCGCCCGGTGCTCGGGGCCGTGTTCGGCGTCTTCACGTACTTCGTCCTGGCAAGCGGGCTCCTGCAGACCACCACGCCCAGCGGCGACACGGAGTTCTTCTACTACGGCGCGTTCGCGTTCGTCGCCGGCTTCAGCGAGCGCTTCACGAGGGTGCTGATCAAGGAGACCGCCGGCGCGGTCGGCGGAGGCGAGGCGGCCGCGCCGACCTGCGACGAATCGTCACCGGAAGCGGGCGCCCGATCGTGACGCCACCGGCTGTCGATTCGCCGTAACGCCGCTCGTCGCACCCTCGTAAGCAACGTACGATCCTCGGCGTGAGTGTCGAGCCGAAGCTCTATGGCTGCCAGTCGATGAGCGGGGAGCTGCACCGCGTGCTGGTGCGCGCCCCGCGGGCGGAGGACTTGCACGGCTGGCAAGCCTGCGGCTGGCGGAGCGAGCCCGATGCGCGCCGGATCGCCGCGGAGCACGAGGCCTTCTGCAGCGTGCTGGAGGAAGCCGGCGCCGAGGTCGTCCTCGCGCAGTCGCGGGCGGACGGGAACCCCGACGCGGTCTACACCTACGATCCGGCGCTCGTCGTCGACGAGGGCGCGCTGCTGCTCCGCCCGGGCAAGGAGGTCCGGCGGGGCGAGGTCGACGCGATCGCGGAGGACTTCGAGCGCGCGGGCGTCCCGGTCGCCGGACGGCTCGAGGGCCCGGGCCGGGCCGAGGGAGGCGACTGCTGCTGGCTGGACGAGCGCACCCTGCTCGTGGGCTGCGGCTACCGCACCAACGAGGCCGGGATCGCGCGATTGCGGGAGCTGCTGCCCGAGGTCGAGGTGATTGCGTACGACCTGCCGCACTGGCGCGGCCGCGACGAGGTGATGCACCTGATGTCGCTGATCAGCCCGCTGGCGCCCGACCTCGCGGTCGTCTACGAGCCGCTCCTGCCAACCCGTCTCGCGCAGCTCCTGGCGAAGCGTGGGGTCGAGCTCGTCTCCGTCCCCGACGAGGAGCTCCCGACGATGGGCCCCAACGTCCTCGCGCTGGCCCCGCGGGTCGGGCTCGCGGTCGAGGGCAACCCGCGCACGCGGGAGCGCATGGAGCAGGCGGGGGTCGAGGTCCTGACCTACCGCGGCGAGGAGCTCTCGAAAGGCGACGGAGGCCCCACGTGCCTCACGCGCCCGCTTCTGCGCGCCTGACCAAGTAACAGTCTGTTACTTGGACTGGAGGCTCGGGGTCACGCCGGCGCGGCCAGGGCCAGCTCGACCGCCTCCTGCGGGGACGAGGCTCGCGGCACGCCGTCGAGATTCCAGCCGGGCTCGAGAATCACCACCCGCCGCCCCAGCACGTGTGCGTAGCCGAGCTCGGCGAGCGTCCCCCACTTCCCCCCGACCGCGATCACCGCGTCGCCCGACGCGACCACCGCGAGGTTGCGCGCGTGGCCGACCCCGGTCACGACGACGTGATCGATCCACTCGTTGGCGCCGTCGCGCGACTCGCCGGGCAGGACGCCGATCGTCGTCCCGCCGGCCGACTTCGCGCCGCGCGCGGCCGCCGCCATCACCTCGCCGAGGCCGCCGGTGACGACGGTGCACCCGCGCTCCGCCAGCAGCCGGCCAACCTCCTCGGCGCGGGCGGCGTGCTCGGCGCCGCTGCCGATGACCGCGACCTGAACCCGCGCCATGTCGCGATAGTAGAGCCGTGAGCGAGCGGGAGGCGCGGGGCGGCACGGTGGTGGTCGGCGGCGGGTACGCCGGCGGCTACGTCGCGCGCTGCCTCGGCAAGCGCGGCGCGACCATCGTCGGCCCGCAGAACTCGATGCTCTTCACGCCGCTGCTTCCCGAGGCCGCCTCCGGGACGCTCGAGCCGCGCCACGTCGTGGTGCCGCTGCGCATGATGTGCCCGCACGCCGAGCTCGTGCTCGGCCGGGCGACGGAGCTCGACTTCGAGCGCAGGCGCGTGCAGGTCGAGACGCTCGAGGGCCTCGTCGGCATTCACTACCGCGACCTCGTCGTCGCCCTCGGCTCGATCTCGCGCGCCCTGCCGATCCCGGGCCTCGCCGACCACGCGCTCGGCTTCAAGGACCTCGCGGACGCGATCCACCTGCGCAACCACGTCCTGCAGCGGCTCGAGGCGGCCGACGTCGCCGCCAACGAGACGCACCGGGAGCGCGAGCTGACCTTCGTCTTCGTCGGGGCCGGGTACGCGGGCGTCGAGGCGCTGGCCGAGCTCGCCGACCTCGTCCGCGACGCGCTGCGCTACTACCCAGGCCTGCAGCACGCGCCGCAGCGCTGGGTGCTCGTCGACGCGGCGCCGAAGATCCTCCCGGAGATCCCGAGCCGCCTCGGGGAGTACGCCGCGCGCCAGCTCGAGAAGCGCGGCGTCGAGATCCACGCCGGCACCACCCTCGAATCCGCCGAGGCCGGCGCGGCCCGCCTCTCGAACGGGGAGCGGATCCTGACGCACACGCTCGTCTGGACCGCAGGCGTGAAGGCGAACCCGGTGCTCTCGCAGCTCGGCCTGCCCCTGGACGAGCGCGGGCGCGTGCAGGTCGACGAGACGCTGCGCGTCGAGGGCCACGAGCATGTCTGGGCGCTGGGCGACGGCGCCGCCGTCCCGAACGAGGCCACGCCCGGCGCCGTCGACCCGCCGACCTCCCAGCACGCCCTGCGCCAGGCGCGGCGGCTCGCGAAGAACCTCGCCGGCGAGCCCGAGCCGTACAGCTACCGCATGCTCGGCCAGGTGGCGACGCTCGGCCGCTACAAGGGGATCGCCGACGTCCTCGGCCTGCGCCTGACCGGCTTCCTGGGCTGGTTCGTCACGCGGACGTACCACCTCTACCAGCTGCCGCTGCTCTCGAGGAAGCTGCGCGTCGTGACCGACTGGACGACCTCGCTCTTCTTCCGCCGCGACATCGCCGAGCTCTCGATGCTCGGCCACCCCCATCGCCTCGATGCGTGAGGAGCTCGCCCGCGCGTACCGCTTCCTCGCCCGCGGCGACATGGGCGGCACACGCGTCGAGGACACGCCCTCCGGCCGCGCCGTCTTCACGGACGAGCTGCCGCGCCGCTTCGACGGGAACTACCTCTGGGTCGACCGCTACACCGACCCCGAGGACCTCGTCGCGGAGGCCGAGCGGCACCGGCGCCCGCTGATCTTCGTCCCCGACCCGGAGATCGGCGACCGCCTCGCGCCGTGGTTCGAGGAGCAGGGCTGGCGCGTCGACCGTCACGTCGTGATGGCGCAGCTGCGGAAGCCGGAGCGCGAGGCCGACCTCTCGCTCGTACGGGAGCTGCGGGAGGAGGACCTGCGCGCGGCGCGGAGGCAGGTGCTGAGCGGCTTCCCCTGGGCCACGGACGAGGTGCTCGCGCAGATCTTCGCGGCCAAGCGGCTGATCGGCGAGCGCGTGCGGGCGCGGTTCTTCGGGGCGGTGCTCGACGGGGAGGTGGTCAGCTACTCCGACCTCTACCAGGACGCGGGGGAGGCGCAGGTCGAGGACGTCGGCACGCTGCCCGAGCACCGCAACCACGGCTACGCGAGCGCCGTGATCCTGGCCGCGATCGACGCCGCGCGTAGCGACGGTGCGGAGTTCGTCTTCCTCGTCGCCGACGCGCACGACTGGCCGCAGAAGCTGTACGGCCGGCTCGGCTTCGACACGGTCGGCAACTACACGAAGTTCTTCGTCGGCTCGTGAGCGCGCTCTCGGCGCGAGGGCTCGAGAAGCGCTACGGCTCGACCACCGCGCTCGCGGGCGTCGACGTCGAGGTCGCGGAGGGCGAGCTGGTCGGGCTGCTCGGGCCCAACGGGGCCGGCAAGTCGACCCTGGTCAAGATCGCCTGCGGCCTCGTCAGGCAGACGCGCGGCCAGGTCGAGATCGCCGGCGCCCGTGCCGGGAGCCTCGCGGCGCGCCGCAGCCTCGGCTACCTGGCCGAGCTCTTCCGTTTCCCGGGCTGGTACTCGGCCGACGAGCTGCTCGAGCTCCACCAGCGGCTCTCCGGCTCCGGCGGCGGGGCATCCGAGCGCGCCGAGCTGCTCGAGCTCGTCGGCCTCGCCGACGCGCGCACCCGCCGTGTGGAGGCGATGTCGAAGGGGATGCAGCAGCGCCTGGGGATCGCCCAGGCACTGGTCGGCGCCCCGCCGCTCCTGCTCCTCGACGAGCCCACGAGCGCCCTCGATCCCGTCGGCCGCCGCACCGTGCGGCTGCTGCTCGAGGAGCTGCGCGGGCGCGGCACGTCCGTGCTCCTGAACTCGCACCTGCTGAGCGAGGTCGAGCTCGTCTGCGACCGCGTCGTGATCCTGCTGCGCGGGCAGGTGGTCGCAGAGGGCTCTCCGGCCGAGCTCGGCCGTGCGCGCGGGGTCGAGATCGAGACCGACGAGGGCACGCGCGTCCACGACGGCGCCCGCGAGGACGTGCCCAGGCTGGTCGCGGACCTCGTCGCGGCCGGGCGCAAAGTCTACGGCGTGCGCGTCCTCACCTCGACGCTCGAGGAGACCTACCTCGAGGCGGTCGGCGGGGAGACGTCGTGAGCACGCTACGCGTCCGGCTTGGCTGGAGGTCTCGAGTTGGTAGTCATCGCACTGTCCGACGAACCGCTCGCGAGGTCGGCTCCTGAGCGCGATCGCGACGATCGTCGGCTACGGCCTGCGCGAGGCGCTGCGGCGGAAGGTCTTCGCGGTCGTAGTCCTGCTGACGGCCGGCTTCCTCTTCCTGTACTGGCTCGCCAACCACTACCTCTTCCGCGACGTCGGCAGCGTCCAGCCGCCGGCCGGGATCGACGCGCGGGCGTTCGCGGGAGCGACGATCTTCGGCCTGGCGATGTTCGCGACGCTCTTCCTCGGCGTCGTCCTCGCCGTCTTCCTGACCCTGGGCGTCGTGCGCGGGGATGCCGAGCGGGGGCTGCTGCAGCCGCTGATCGTGCGGCCGGTCGGCCGCTCGAAGCTGCTGTTCGCGCGCTGGCTGGGCGCGATCGCCGTCTGCACCCCGTACGTCGTCGCCGTGTACACGGGCACGCTGCTGATCACCGGCCTCACCGGTCACTGGTGGCCCGACCACGTCGTCGTCCCGGCGATCGAGCTCGCGGGCGGCGTGGCTCTCGTGGCCGCGATGTCGTTGCTCGGCTCCGTCTTCCTCACCGCGACCGCGAACGGGATCGCGATCTTCATGGTCTTCGGGGCTGGCCTCGTCGCCGGCCTGCTGGGGACGGTGGGCCACGCGCTCAACTCGCACACCCTGGAGCGCGCAGCGAGGATCGCGGCGTACATCGTCCCGTTCGAGGCGCTGTACCAGGACGCCCTGCGCGAGATCACCGCGAACACGAGCGGCCTGACGGGGTTCCTGCTCCAGCTCGGCCCGTTCGGCGGCGCGTACATCCACGGGGCGGGCGTCCGGCTCTGGGCCTGCGCCTACCTCGTCGGGGTGGCCGTGCTCGCCGCGGTGGGCTTTTCGAGGCGCGACCTCTAGCTCACCACGAGACCTTGCGGCGGCTGCGGATCCGCGCGACCAGCTGCCTGCGCTCCTCGGAGCGCAGGCGCGCGTCCTGCTTGAGCGCGAGTCGCCGCAGCTCCTTCTGCAGCGCCCGGTAGCTCTGCAGCCGCTCGCGCGGGAGCCGGCCCTCTTCGATGGCGACCTGCACCGCGCAGCCCGGCTCGTGCGTGTGGGCGCAGTCGTTGAAGCGGCAGCCGGCCGCGAGCTCGTCCACGTCCGCGAATGCCTCGTGGATCCCCCCGTCGGCCTCCCAGAGCTGGATCTCGCGCAGGCCGGGCGTGTCGACGAGCAGCGCCCCGGCGGGAAGCCGGAGGAGCTGCCGCGCCGTCGTCGTGTGCCGGCCCGTTCCGTCCTCGGCGAGCTCCTTCGTCGCCTGCACCTCCGAGCCCAGGAGACGGTTCGCGAGCGACGACTTCCCGACCCCCGAGGAGCCGAGCAGCGCGATGGTCTTCGCCGGCGCCAGGTACGCCGAGAGCTCGTCGACGCCCTCGCCGGTCAGGTTGCTGACGAGGTGCGAGGGAACGCCGACGGCCACCTGCTCGGCCTCGAGCAGCCTCGCGTACGGGTCGTCGCAGAGGTCGGTCTTGGTCAGCACGAGGGCGGGCATCGCGCCGCTCTCCCACGCGAGCGTCAGGTAGCGCTCGATCCGGCGCGGGCTGAAGTCCTCGTCGAGGCCGGTGACGACGAAGACCGTGTCGACGTTCGCGGCGAGCACCTGCGCCTCGGTCTGCGACCACGCGACCTTGCGCAGGAAGGCCGAGCGCCGCGGCAGCACGCCGTGGATCGTCTGCTCGCGCAGCGCGACCCAGTCTCCGACCGCGGGCAGATCCGCGCCGGACGACGCCTCGTGCCGGAGCCGGCCGGAGACACGCGCGCGCAGCTCGCCGTGCTCTGCGAGCACGTCGTACTCGCCGCGGTGCTGGGTCGAGACGCGGGCGGGGATGCAGTTGTCGTACGGCTCGAGCGCGGCCGCGAAGCCGTCGTCCCAGCCGAGGTCGTGCAGGTTCAAGCGAAGCTCCTTTCGGAATGGACCGAGGACCGGACACGTGCCCGAGGCCTCGCGGAGCTCGCTTGCTACGAAGGTGTGCTGCGGCTAGCCGGGAGCCTCAGGCTCTGCGACCGGAGGGTGCAATCGACGTCATCACGCACCTCCTTTGCCGAACGGCGAACGCTCGGAGCGTAGCAGGCGGGCCGAGTGACCGACCACGCGGTAGCGACTAGTGCAGCTTGCGCAGCGCCGCCCCGAGTGACTGCTTCACCTTCAGCACGCCCTCGTAGAGGTCGCCGTGCTCCTCGATCCGCCGGCGCACCGCGTCCATCGTGAAGGCGGCCGGGTCGAGCGACTCGTCCACCTCCTCCCAGCGCAGAGGCGTCGAGACCGGCGCGCCCTCCTTCGGCCGCACCGAGTAGACCGAGGCGATGGTCTTGCCCTCGCCGTTCTGGTTCGCGTCGATCAGCACGCCGCGGCGCTTCGACCTCGACCACTCGGTCGTGACGAGCCCGCGGTGCGTGGTCGCCAGGGCGCGGGCGACGACCTCCGCGAAGCGGCGCGTGTCGTCGTAGGCATGCCGCCGCTCCAGCGGCACGAGCACGTGCATCCCGTCGGCGCCGCTCGTCTTCGGGAACGAGTCGAGCCCGAGCGCGTGGAGCGCCTCCTTCACGAGCAGCGCGACCTGCACCGTCTCGCGGAAGCCGACGTCGGGCGAGGGGTCGAGGTCGAAGAGCACGAAGTCGGGCCGGTCGAGCCGATCCACGCGCGAGTACCACGTGTTCAGGTCGATGCAGGCCATGTTCACCATCCAGAGCAGCGCGAGCTCGTCGTTCACGAGGGGCGCGTCGATCCGCCGCCGCTGCCTCGGCCGGTCCCGCGTCGTGACCTCGATGTCGACCGTCTGGATCCAGTCGGGCATCCCCTGCGGCTTGTCCTTCTGGAAGAAGTGCTTGCCCTGCCAGCCGTCCGGATACCGCTTCATCGTGAAGGGCCGGTCGCGGAGGTGCGGCACGACCACCGGCGCGACGTCGCGGTAGTACGCGAGCAGGTCGCCCTTCGTGATCCCCTCGTCGGGCCAGAAGGGCTTGTCGAGGTTCGACAGCCGCAGGACGCGCTTCCCCTTGCGGATCGCGTCCGGGACCCGCTCCGCCTCGCGGCCGACCTCGGAGGCGTCCTTGTCCTCGCGCAGCCCGAGGTAGACCGGCGCTCGCAGACGGTCGTCGTGCGTCCGCTCGACGAAGGACACCTGGGCGACGAGCCTCGGCTCGACCCAGACCACGTCGTCCTTGCGCACGCGCGGCATCTTGGGCGGCGCGGGGAACGGCGAGGTCGTGCGCTCGAGCGGCCTCAGCTGCGCGAGCACGCGCTCCATCTCGGCATCGTCGAAGCCGGTCCCGACGTTGCCGACCCACTCGAGACCCTCCGGCCCGTTCGTCGCGAGCACCAGGGAGCCGAACGACCACTCGCGCCGGCCCTTGCCGCGCGTGTAGCCGGCGACGACGAACTCGTCGTTGCCGCGCGTCTTGAACTTGAGCCAGTCGCGCGATCGCTTGCCCGGGAGGTAGCGCGAGTCGAGGCGCTTGCCCATGATCCCCTCGAGCCGCTGCTGCTCCGCGGCCCGCAGCAGCGCCGGGCCGTCGTCGAAGGCCTCCGAGAAGAGCACGGTCCGGTTGCGCCGGTCGAGCAGCTTCCCAAGCCGCGCCCGCCGCTCAGAGAGGGGAAGGTCGACCAGCGGCACGCCGTCCGCCTCCAGCAGGTCGAAGACGTAGTAGACGACCGGTGTCCCGGGCTTCCCCTGCTGCATCGCGGAGAAACTCGGCCGCCCGTCCTCGTCGAGCGCGCACACCTCGCCGTCCACGACGCAGTCCGGTGTCTTCAGGGCCTTGACGAGCTCCTTCGCGACGTTTTCGAACCGCTGCGTGTAGTCCTGGTCCTTGCGCGAGCGCAGCTCGGCCTCGCCGCCGGCCACGCGCGCCACGATCCGGTAGCCGTCCCACTTGATCTCGTACTCCCAGCCGTCGACCCGGGGCATTTCCCCGACCTCGGCCGGGGTGGCGAGCATCGGCGCGTACCCGCGCCGGGACGCGGCGGCGGGAGCGCTCTCGTCGCGCTTGCGCAGGATCAGCCAGTTCTGCTCCTTGCCGTCGAGATGCGCCGGGATCAGCGCCCAGGTGCCCTCGAGCCGCTCGCCGTGCAGGCGGACGGTCAGGCCGCCGTCCGGCTTCTCCTCGACGAGCTCGTAGGTGCCCGCGTCCCAGATCTCGACGGTGCCGGCGCCGTATTGCCCCTTCGGGATCTCGCCCTCGAAGGTCGCGTAGTCGAGCGGGTGGTCCTCGACGTGCACCGCGAGGTGCTGTTGGCCCGGCTCGAGCGGCACGCCCTTCGGCACGGCCCAGCTGGCGAGCGCCCCGTCGCGCTCGAGGCGGAAGTCGTAGTGCAGCCGCCGCGCATCGTGGCGCTGAACGACGAAGATGCGCTGCTTGCCGCGGCGTCTGCCGCTGAACGGCTCGGGCGTTTGTTTGCGGTCGCGTTTGCGCTGGTACTCGCGCAGGCTCACGAGGCCTTTTTAGCGCGGCTGCGCCTTCGCGGCCTCGCCTTCCGGGTCTGCTTGGTCTTCTCGACCGACTCGCGCAGGGCCGCCATCAGGTCGACAACCTCGCCCTCCGGCTCCTCCTCCGGCTCGGGCAACGGCGCGCCCTTCGCCTTCGCGCGCAGCAGCTCGAGCAGCTCCTTGCGGTAGGTGTCGTCGTACTTCGAGGGGTCGAAGTCCGCGCTCAGGTTCTCGACCAGCGACTTCGCCATCTCGACCTCGGGCTTGCGCAGCTCGACCTTGCCGTCCGCCGGCTCGGGCTGTCGCACCTCGTCGGCGTAGTACATCGTCTCGAGCACGAGCGTCCCGTCCCGCGGCCGGAGCGCGGCGAGGTGCTGCTTGTTCCGGATCACGATCTTGGCGATCGCGACCCTCCCCGTCTCCTCGAGCGCGCGCACCAGCAGGGCGTACGGCTTCTCCGCCCCTTCCTGCGGCGCGAGGTAGTAGGCCTTGCGGAAGTAGACCGGGTCGATCTGCTCGAGGGCGACGAAGTCGCAGATGTCGATCCTCTTCGTCAGCTCGACGTCGAGGCGGTCGAGGTCCTCCTCCTCGAGCGGGACGTAGCGACCCTTCTCGACCTCGAAGCCGCGGACGACGTCGTCGCTGTCCACGTGCTCGCCCGTGTCGCGGCGGACCTTGTCGTAGGCGATCGGCTGCAGGTCGTGCCTGTCGAGGAAGTGGAAGCGGAGCTCCTTCGACTCCGTCGCGCCGAACATGCGCACCGGCACGCTGACGAGGCCGAACGAGATCGTGCCGGTCCAGAGCGAGCGAGCCATGAAGCCCGTCTACCCGCTCGCGGCGGTTTGCATCCCCGGCCGATCGGTAATACGCTGTGCGACTCGGGGTCGTACTCTTTGAAAAGCTTCTCCACCTGACGGGGGGTTAAGGTCGGGGCCGGCTACAAGCCGGCCTCGACATGTGTACGGCCGGGGGATAAGCCTGTGGAAGATGTGGAAAAGGGCCGCTCAGCCCAGGTATCTAGCGGGTTGCCGGGATCTGGCCGATTGTGCGGAAACGCACACGGCGCTGCCTCCTGAGCTCGTCGCCGTCGTGCGTCTCGAGCAGCTCGAGCGACTCGGCGAGCGCGTCGCCGAGCAGCCGCGCCGACTCGTCGGGGTCGGTGTGAGCCCCGGCCTCGGGCTCGGGGACGATCGCGTCGATGACTCCGAGCTCGAGGCAGTGCGCCGCGTCCGGCTTGAACGCCGCGGCGGCCTTGCGCGCCTCGCCCGCGTCGCGCCAGAGGATCGCGGCGCAGCCCTCCGGGGAGATGACGGTGTAGATCGAGTTCTCCTGCATCAGCACCCGGTCTGCGAGCGCCGTCGCGATCGCGCCGCCGGAACCGCCCTCGCCGATCACGCAGGTCACGACGGGCACGCGCAGCCGCGCCATCAGCGCCTGCGCCCGCGCGATCGCCCCACCCTGCCCGTGCTCCTCGGCGGTCACGCCCGGGTAGGCGCCGGGGATGTCGACGAGGGTGAGCAGCGGGAAGCCGTGCCGGTCGGCGAGCTCCATCGCCCGCATCGCCTTGCCGTAGCCCTCGGGGTAGGCCATGCCGAAGTTGCGCCGCGTGCGCTCCTTCACGTCGCGGCCCTTCTGGTTGCCGACGAGCACGACCGTGCGGCCGCGGAAGTGCCCGAGCCCCGCGACGACGGCCGCGTCGTCACCGTGGTGGTGATCGCCGTGGAGCTCGAACCAGTCCTCGAGCAGCCGCTCGACGTAGTCGAGCGTGTAGGGCCGGTCGGGATGGCGCGCCAGCTCGACCGAGCGCCAGATCTCCTCGTCGCTCGGCTCCGCGACGATCCGGTCGAGCTGCCTCTGCAGCCGCTCGAGCTCGCCCGACAGCTTCGCCCCGCGCAGGAGCGGCAGGCTCCGCAGGCGGCTCAGCTGGGAGCGCAGCCGCAGCTGCTCCGCCTCACCGGCCATCGGCGAAGAGGCGCAGCAGCCGCCCCAGGGTCGGCCGCAGCTCGGGTCGGGGGACGATCGCGTCCACGTGGCCGTGGCGGAGGTTGGACTCGGCGAGCCCGAAGTCCTCGGGCAGCTTCTCGCGGGTCGTCTGCTGGACCACGCGCGGGCCCGTGAACGAGAGCAGCGCGCCCGGCTCGGCCACGAGCACGTCGCCGAGGCTCGCGAAGCTGGCCAGCACGCCCGCGGTCGTCGGGTGGGCCATCACGCTGATCAGGGCGCCGCCGGCATCGTGTAGGTCCTCGACCGCGCAGACGGTCTTGGGCAGCTGCATCAGCGAGAGGATCCCCTCCTGCATGCGCGCGCCGCCGGTCGTGGTGACCGAGACGAGCGGAGCTCCCCTCTCCGCCGCTCCCTCGCAGGCGCGCGCGAACTTCTCGCCCACGACGCGGCCCATCGAGCCCCCCATGAAGCCGAACTCCATCACCGCGAGCTGGCACGGCTGGTCCTCGATCGCGGCCCGGCCGATCACCATCGCCTCGCCCAGCCCGGTCGAGAGCTCGGCCTCCGCGAGCCGCTCGGGGTAGGGCCGAAGGTCGAAGAAGCCGAGCGGGTCGTCCGAGCGGAGCTCCGCGGCCTCCTCGGCGAAGGTGTCCGCGTCGACGAGCTGCTGGATGCGCTCGCGCGCGTGGACGGGGAAGTGGTGGCCGCACTGCGGGCAGACGTTCAGGTGCTCGGCGAGCTCGTCGTCGCGGTAGTGCGAGCCACACTTCGGGCAGGTGTTCGGATGGGGCCGGCCGCTCTCGTCCGGCGGCGCATGCCGGTGCTCGATGGAGACGTCGATGCGTTCTGACACGAGCCTGCGAGTTTAGACCTGCCGCTCCGGCCGGGAGTTACAGGCCGAGGGCCACCGCCAGCCCCGTCAGCGGCTCCACGTTCGCGGGCTCGGCCGCGAGGCCGCTGAAGCCGGCGCCGAGCACCGACGTACGCTCCCGGACGCGTCGCAGCACGTCTGTCGCCTCGGCCAGCGAGAGCCCGCCCGACTCCGGCATGAACGGCTGGATCGGCCCCGGCTCGAGCGAGTCGACGTCGAGCGCGACGTATGCGCCCTCCGTGCCGTCGAGCGTGTCCTCGAGCCCGTCGGCCTCCGTCCGCAGGCCGATCGACGCCACGTATTCGAGCTCCGGCGGGTCGAGCGCACGGGCGCCCAGCAGGATCGTGTCGTGCGGGTCGACGGCGCCCGAGTCGAGGATCATCCGCAGCGGCATCCCCCAGAGGTTCCCCGAGGGCGAGGTCTCCGGCGTGTTCAGGTCGCCGTGGGCGTCGAGCCAGACCAGCGAGATGCGGCCGTTGCGGGCGGCCAGCGCCTCGACGGCGCCGATGTGTGCGCAGCAGCAGCCGCCGAGCACGAGCGGCCGCTCGGGGAGGTCGATCGCGACCGCGAGCGTCTGCTCGTCGAGCGAGTCCTCCTCGACCACCGCTGCTTCGGGGAACGGCAGCGGCAGTCTCGCGGCCTCGGCCATCGACTCGCCGCCTTCGCCCCAGGCCTGCGGCACGCGCACCATCCCGGCGCCGAACTCCCGGCCGCAGGAGTGGCACTCGTAGCCGGGGCCGATCGCGACGCACGTGTACGTGCGGCAGTCGGGGCAGCGGGCGCGCAGACGGCTCACAACACCTTCTCGTAGGTGTCGTTGCGACGCACGACGTGCATGCCGGCGCGCTCGTACAGCCTGACCGCGCCGGTCGTGTTCTCGCCGTCGACGCCGAGGCCGACCCGCGTCGCCCCGCGCTCGCGGAAGTCACGGAAGGAGTGCAGCAGGAGCGCGGTCGCGATCCCCTGCCGCCGCCAGCGGGGACGGACGCCGAGGGTGTCGACCCAGCCGAAGCGCGGATCGCCGGAGAAGTGCCAGGAGTTGAGCGAGGTCGCGACCAGCTCCTCGCCCTCCTCGACGAGCCACCAGAGCGACGGGTCGAAGCGCGGACGGTCGACCATGCGGCGATGCCACTCCTCGTACGCCTTGGGGCGGAAGTCCCAGTGGTCGGAAAACGCCTCGACGGCCGTCGCGCAGACCCGCTCCTCCTCGCCCGGGCGCATCGTTCGCAGGGTCAGCCCGTCGGGCCAGCGCGGCTCCGGGATGTCGTCCGTCAGCTGGATGCGCATCTGGAACGAGTAGCGGATGGGACCCCAGCCGACGGCCTCGAAGGCCGGGCGGCAGAAGGGGTCGTTCCCCTGGACGAACCCCCGCAGCACGGGCGCCTCGGCCCGCCCGCGCGCGTACTCCTCCGCGGCCGCGACCAGCGCGGGCGCAACCTCGGCCTCGAGCGGGCGCGTGTCGACGTTGAAGTGCCCGTCCTCCTGTGCGACGTCCATGTAGCCGACGAGCTCTCCGTCGCGCTCGGCCACCGCCAGCCAGATCCCCGGCAGCCGGAACCAGCTGCGTATCTCAACCTCGTCCAGCTCCGGCTCGCCGAACGCGAGGCGCGCATGCTCCTCGACCAGGGCGTGGATCGCCGGCACGTCCTCCTCGGTGGCCGGCCGGATCGCGATGCTCATACGAGCTCGTCCAGCGTCTCGCCGAGCCCGTTCAGGTCCGGCAGCTCGCGGGTCGGCTGCGGCCCCGGCCGCTCGCCGAGCCGGTTGATCCAGATCGACGGGACACCGAGCTCGTTCGCCGGCGCGACGTCGTGGAAGAGGCTCGCCGCGACGTGCACGTCGGGCAACCGGCCGACGTGCTCCTCGAAGGCATGCCAGTGTCCGAGCGAGGGCTTGTACGAACCGATCTCGGAGGCGACGATCGCGAGCTCGAACGGCACTCCGAGCTGAGCCAGCGAGGCGTCGATGTAGTCGCGGTCGGTGTTCGAGAGGATCGCCAGCTTCCAGCCGCGCCCGCGCGCACCCATCAGGGCGGCCGGTACCTCCGGGAAGGGCGTCCAGGCCGGCAGCGATTGCGCGACCGCGTCCTCCTCGCCGTCAGACGCGCCCAGCCGCCGCATCGCCTCGGTCATCACCTCGCGGTAGGTGAGCGTCCCGTCAGCCTCGAGCTGCGGCTCGAGCTCGTGGTAGCGCTGCAGCAGCTCGCCCGCGCTCTCCTCCCCGAAGACGCGTTCCAGTTGCGCCCTGATCCCGCCGTTCCAGTCGATCAGCGTGCCGTAGCAGTCGAAGGTCGCCCACCGGTCCCTCGCCACCCGGCGAGCTTACCCGCGACCGCCGGCATGACCGCTGTCGGCGATCATGGCGCCGTGCAGCGCAAGACGGTCACGGTCCTCTTCTGCGACGCCACGGGCTCGGCGGCGCTGGGGGAACCGCTCGATCCCCCGCCGTTGCGCCTCGCAGAGCTCCGGGCGGACGGCTAGGCGTTCGGGATGCGACTCGGGCTCGGGGTCCTGCTCACCGCGCTCGTGCTCTGCACGTGTGCATGCGACTCGTCCGACAAGCCGGCGCCGCCGCCGAAGGTCACGAGCTTCGCCCTGCAGAGCACTTTGCTGGGCCG
>DATIFC010000086.1:0-9635 GCA_035455445.1 Gaiellaceae bacterium
CGCATCTCCTCGCTCTCCCACAGGGTTACGCCAAGCGCCCTGCCATTCTCCGGGTTGCCAAGCACGATGTAGCCCACGTATCCGGGCTCATCGCGAATCCCGGGGTGAACGACATCGCGAACCACCCGCGCCACATCGGCAAGCCGCTCTGACGTCGTTTGCAGCGTGTTCACTCGTGATACCACCGTGACCTCCCCGACGAAGTGCGAGACGCTCGCGGTCGAGCCTACGTGGCCAGCGCGCTTCGATCAGCGGTTAGTGCTCGCCGAGCTCACGCTCGGCGCAGCGCGGGCAGTAGAAGCGACCTCCGTCAGGCTCAGCCTGATCGACGCGCGAAACCCTCCTCGTGCCGATGCGAGGAATCGGGGCGAGCGGTCGAAGACCGTCCGCTCGAGTGATGGCCCGCGTGACGGCCCGCGCAAAGTGCTGGCCCTGCGAGTCGAACTCTGTTCGCCTAGGCTCATCGCCTCGCGCGCCGAGCGCGTCGGTGGCCTTCGGGCTTTCGGCCGGGGTTCTGGCCGCAGGGCCAGTCCAGCCAGTGTACTCCTCCTCGGCGTGAACGGGATCGTGAATCTAGTGCGAGGCCACCGTGTCGTCTTCGCCGAAGAGGCACGAGATTCCTGGCCAGTCAAGCGGCGGGGGTGGGATTCGAACCCACGAGCGCCGGTTAGGGCGCCAGCGGTTTTCAAGACCGCCCCGTTCGACCGCTCCGGCACCCCGCCTGGAATCGAATTGTCGCAGGGCTCAGCGCCGGACGATCTTGACCGCGTCCGCGACCACGTAGCCCTTCGACGTCGAGGAGCGGCTGACGGAGATCGTCCGCTCGCCCTGGTTCAGCAGCGCGATGCCGAGGTAGGTCCAGACGCCGCCGTTGCGCCGCTGGTCGACCCGGACGGTCTGGTCGCCGAAGAGGAACGCCGTCGCCGGGTTGTGGTCGGAGGCGGCGGGCCAGCGTGCGTAGACCAGGTAGCGGCCCCGGGCGGGCACGTGCACCACGAAGCGGGCCGGGTCGCCCTTCGTCGCCCGGGTCGCATGCCGCAGGCTCGAGCCGTAGCGCTGCGTCGTGTGAGCCGTGCTGCGTCGCCAGGCGGCGGACGCCGAGAAGCGGCCGCGGGTCGCGTCGTCGACGACCTGCGTGTAGACGGACGAGAAGTCGGCCGCGGTCGCGAACCCGTAGCCGCGGGCCCGGACGGCGGAGACGACCGCCGGGAGGGCGTCGGCGTCGAGGGTCGAGCCGTCCGTTGCGGCGCCGACGTGCATCAGCACGATCTCGCCGGGCGCGAGGCGGTCGAGCACCCGCCGGACGATCGCGCTCGTGTCGCCCGCGGAGCGGCCCTCCCAGCCGAGCGTGTCCACGGTCCAGTAGACGCTGCCGTAGCCGAGCGAGGCGGCGATCCCGCGGGTGTGCGCGTCACGGGCGCCGTAGGGGAAGCGGAAGAGGGGCCGCGTCTCGAGCCCCGCCACCCGCGCGACCGTCGTCTGGCCGTCCAGGATCTGCGCCCGCGCCGCGGCGTCGGAGAGGCCCGTCAGGTCTGCATGGCCGTACGTGTGGTTGCCGACCGGGAAGGCGGTCGCGATCGACCGCGTCTCCGCGGGGTAGACCTCCGCCCAGCGGCCGGTGACGAAGAACGTCGCCGCGACATGCTCCCGCTTCAGCGTCGCGAGCACCGACGGGACCCCGGCCGAGCTCCCGCCGCAGTCGAAGGTGAGCGCGACGACCTTGCGCGTCGTCGGCAGGCGCGACCACTCCCGGCCCACGAGCGGCGAGCTCGTAACGGCGGCCGGCGCCGCCCCGGCGAGGAATACCGTGGCGGCGAGGAACCCGAAGGCTGCCGCGCAGCGGTTCATGGCACCGTCAGCGTCGCCGCCGAAGCCGAGGGCCGCATCGGGGGCGGACCGGACCCCGATGCGGGGGAACACGTAGCCGGCTCAGGCCAGGCGCGCGGGGGCGCCGAACTCCTGCAGCGCCGCGGGGACCTCGCCCTGGAAGTTCTCCAGGATCGCGAGCGCCCAGCGGTCGGTGACGGCGGTGCCGTTGAGCGTGTGGACGTGTTCCGTGCCGCCGTCGGCGCGGTAGCGGATCCCGAGCCGGCGCGACTGGTAGTCGGTCGTGTTCGAGGCCGAGGTGATCTCCCGGTAGCGCTCCTGCGAGGGGAACCACGCCTCGATGTCGTAGCGCTTCGCGGCTGCCGCGCTCAGCTCGGAGGCCTCGATGTTGACCACGCGGTAGGGGAGGCCGAGCTCCTGCGCGAGCGACTCCTCGATCGCCAGCAGGCGCTCGTGCTCGTCCCAGGACTCATCGGGGAGCACGTACGCGAACATCTCGACCTTGTTGAACTGGTGCACGCGGAACATCCCGCGGGTGTCGCGGCCGGCGGCCCCGGCCTCGCGGCGGAAGTTCGTCGAGAACGCCGTGTACCGGAGCGGCAGCTCCTCGCGCTCGAGGATCTCGCCCATGTGCAGCCCGGCGAGGGCGACCTCCGAGGTGCCGGTCAGGTAGAGGCCCTCGTCGGCGACCTCGTAGATCTCGAAGCGCTCCGCCGGGAAGAAGCCGGTGCCGTACATGGCCTCCTCGCGGACGAGCACCGGGGGGATCACCGCCGTGAACCCCTGGGCCACGACGCGGTCGAGCGCCCAGCGGTAGAGGGCGAGCGCGAGCCGCGCGGTGTCTCCGACCATGTAGCCGAAGCGCGAGCCGGAGAGACGCGCGCCGCGCTCCATCTCGAAGCGGCCCAGCTCGAGGTGCTCCTTCGGCTCGTCGAGCCGCGGGCGCTCGCCGACCTCGCGCACGATCTCGCCCTCGGCGTCGCCGGTCGCCTGGTCCGGGACGGAGTCGTGCGCCGGGTTCGGGACCTTCTGCAGCAGCTCGTCCCGGCTGGCCTCCGCGGCGGCGAGCTCTTCCTCGACGCGCCGCAGCTCCTCCTTCACGCCCTTCAGCTCCTCGACCTGCTCGGGCGTCGGCTTGCCCTTCAGCTTCTGCCGGCCACGGAGCTCGTCGACCTTGGGCACGAGCTGCCGCCAGCGCGCGTCCGCCTGCAGCAGCCGGTCGAAGGTCTCGCCGCCTCCCTTGCGCGCGATTCCCGGCCGCACGCGGTCGGGGTCGCTGCGCGCGGCTCTGAGGTCGATCACCCCTGGCTCTGGTGCGCTACCAGGTACGCGGTCAGGTCCGCGAGCTGCTGGGCCGAGAGGGTCTGCCCGAAGTCGGGCATCGACGGCGGGTAGCCCTTCTCGACGTAGGCGCTCGGGCTCGCGATCGACTCGTGGGTGAACTCCCGCAGCGAGCCGCGGTTCGCGGCCTTGGCGTACGCGGCGAGCTTGTCCAGGTCGGGGCCGACGTTCCCGTTCGTGCCCGCCGGCTGGAACTTGTGGCAGCCGCCGCAGCCCTGCGCCGCGAAGAGCTTCGCGCCGGACGCGGCGTCGCCGGTCACCGCGGCCTGCGCGCTCGTGGTCGGCAGCGTGCCGACGACCGTCGCGGCGGTCGGCGAGACCGTCGACCCGCCGCCGCAGCCGGCGAGCATCATCGCGAGCGCGAGAAACGGGAGGAGACGGCGCATGCGGGCGCGAGTCTACTGGAGCCGTCCGGCGGTCTCTTCGCTTCTCGCGAAGAGCCAGACGCCCAGCGCGGCGAGCCCGCCCCAGCCCGCCACGTCGACCGGCGTGTCGTTGACGAGCAGCGACACGGCGAGGGCGGCGAGGTACGCGTCGAGGAGCGCGAACCGCGGCCGCTGGAGCGCGAGGACCACGAGGGCTGCGATCCCGAGCGCGAACAGGAGGGCGGCGTTCCAGGTCGAGGCAACCGCCGCGGCGGAGAGGTGCAGGCGGTGGCCGAGGTCGCCGAGCACCGAGCCGGGGCCTCCGCCGACGGCGCGCGTGACGTGGCTCGAGCCGCCGGTCGCGGCGTCGACGCCGACGAGCAGCAGCGCCACCCCGGCCGCCGCGGCGGCGGCGGCGACAGCGCGTGCGGCGGGGAGCCGCCGGAGCCTGAGCCAGAGGACGAGGAAGCCCGCGAGGTAGACCACGAGCCCGCCGCCGTCGGCGCCGACCCGGCTCGCGGCGATCCCGGCCGCGAGGACGAGCGCGACCGCGGGCAGCGCCTGCCCCGCGAGGGCGCCAAGCAAGAGCGCCGCCGGTAGGAGGAGCGTCTCGACCTGGTTGGTGACGCCGTAGAAGCGCCCGCCGCCGTCGGGATGCGGCCCGATCACGGCGAGCGCGTTCCAGGCCGGCCTCGCCCACATGACGGCGAAGAGGAGCGCGAAGAACGCAGCGAGCGCGAGGGCCAGCGGCAGCCGGGGACGCAGGAGCACGCCGCCTGCCACGGCGGCCGCGGTCCCGGCCACGGCGGTGACCGTCACGGCCTGCCAGGGGGTCGAGATGCCGGCCGCGCTCGCCGCGACGGCCGACCCGATGCACGCGGGCGGCGCGAGCAGGGCCGCCCGGGCCGCGGCCGCGCTGCGGGTGAGGAGCGCGAGCAGCGACAGCGCCAGCATCAGCACGACGAGCACGAGCATCCCGCCGAGGCGCGAGTCGTGCGCCCGGGCGAGCCTCCGGTCGAGGCGGGCGAGCCGCCCGAGCGGGTC
Source organism: Gaiellaceae bacterium (assembly GCA_035455445.1). Taxonomy (GTDB): domain Bacteria; phylum Actinomycetota; class Thermoleophilia; order Gaiellales; family Gaiellaceae; genus AC-32. Next base: position 4,578 of record DATIFC010000086.1, read on the forward strand.
GGCGTCGTCCTGCGAGCGGATCCGCGGGCGCCTGCCGCGCTCGAGCGCCCGCACCGACGGCGCGACGTCGGCGATCGAGACCAGCCCCGGCAGGCGGGTCGAGGTGTCGGTCAGCAGGCCCGTGTACCCGGGGCCGCGGACGGCGATCGCGTAGCGGTCGACGTTGTGGTGGCGCCCGGGCGGCGGAAGCGCCACGTAGAACGTCGTCCGAGCCGGGCGGGCGGAGACCGAGATCAGCGGGTCGCCTCCCGGGAGGCCGCCGTTCACGATCGCGTTGCCCATCTCGCCGCGCACGAGCGACGCGAGCGCGCCGCGCCTGCTCACGGTCGCCCCCTCGCCGACCACGAGCAGGCCGTGCGCGGCCCCGGGCGAGCGGAAGACCGGCGACGAGGCGGGCCTGACGACGACGGCCACGCCTGGCGCAGCTCCCGCGGCGGGGGCAGCCGCAGCGGCGGCCGCGACCGCCGGGGCTACAATCGAGAGGAACCTTCTCGCCTTCAAGGGGGCCGATTCTCGATGAAACGCAAGGCTTACGGTCGCGACGCGGGGCTGTCGCTGCGCATGCTGCTGACGGGCTCGCTGCTGGGGCTGCTCTACGTCCTGTTCGCGGTCGCGCTCTTCTACATCCTGAACGCGGGGCTCGTGCTGATGGTCGTGATCGTCGGCGCGATGGCCTTCTTCCAGTACTTCACCTCCGACAAGCTCGCGCTCAAGGCCTCCGGCGCGAAGGTGGTCGGCCCCGAGGAGGCGCCGCAGCTGCACGAGATGATCGAGCGCCTCTGCGGGATGGCGGACCTGCCCAAGCCGCGCGTGGCCGTGATCGAGAGCGACGTGCCGAACGCGTTCGCCACCGGGCGCAACAAGAAGCACGCCGCAGTCGCCGTCACCACAGGCCTCTGGAACCGGCTGGAGCCGAGGGAGGTCGAGGGCGTGCTCGCGCACGAGCTCTCGCACATCGCCAACCGCGACGTGCTCGTGATGACCGTCGCCGGCTTCTTCGCGATGGTCGCGGCGCTGCTGACCCGCTTCGGGCTCTACAGCGGGATGTTCGGCGGCTTCGGCGGCAACCGCGACAACAACAACTCGGTGCCGGTCTGGCTGATCGTGCTGGTGGTGTCGATCGTGACGTACTTCCTCAGCCAGATCCTGATCCTCGCGCTCTCGCGCTACCGCGAGTTCGCGGCCGACCGCGGTTCCGCCCTGATCACGGGCGCGCCGGAGCACCTGATGAGCGCGCTGCAGAAGATCGCGAGCGGGATCACCCAGATCCCGGCACGCGACCTGCGCGAGGTCGAGGGCATGAACGCGTTCTTCATCGTGCCGACGAACTGGCGCACCAAGGTCGGCGGGCTGTTCATGACGCACCCGCCGCTCGAGAAGCGCCTGGCCGCGCTCGCCGAGATCTCGCGCGAGATGGGCCGCCCGGTCGCCTAGCGGGTCGCGGTTGGGCCTGCGAGACGCCCTCTTCGGCCGCAGGAAGCTCAAGGACCCAGCGGGCGAGCGGCTGTTCGCGATCTCCACAGCCCGGATCACGCTGCAGACCGAGCTCGACCTGAAGCCCGCCGGCGCGGCGGGCGTCTGCTTCAAGTCGCTCTCGGCCGGCGAGTTCGTGCGCGCCGAGAACGAGCTGCAGCAGCTCCTGGACTCGGTCGCGGTCGACTCCGGGTCGAAGGTCGAGCGGCGCTCCGACGAGTTCGGCTTCGAGTGGCTGGTCGTGCGCGACCAGGACTTCGAGGACCTCGTGGCGAGCGTGCACCTGGTCGCGTCGGAGCTGGAGGCGCGCGGCTTCGGGCCGCAGCTGCTGGCCGCGGTGTTCCCGTTCGAGGGCCAGGGCTTCGACGGCGGCCGCGTCTACTGGATCTACGGCTTCAAGCGCGGCGCGTTCTGGCCGTTCGTGCCCAAGGGCGAGGGGAAGGAGCGGGACAACTCGGAGGAGCTCGAGCTGAAGGCGAAGCTGGAGAAGGAGCTCCCCGTCGAGCAGGACCTGACGCGCTGGTTCGGCGTCTTCGACGCTCCGGTCTGAGGGGGCTGGGCCTCGCCGCCGTGGCGGCGCTCGTGGTCGCCGCGGGCGCCGGCTCCGCGCCGAGGCCGCCGCTCCGCGGCTCGCTCGTGCAGGGGTCGCTCCCCTCGCGCGCGCTCCGCGGGCGGCTCGCCTTCGAGGCCTACCTGCCGCCGGGCTACGCGGGCTCGAGCGCGCGCTACCCGGTCGTCTACTTCCTGCACGGCCTCCCGGCCTCGCCGTACGCGTTCCGCGGCATGGAGTCGTTCACGCGTGCCCTCGAGCTGGCCGGCGGGCCGGCGATCCTGGTCGCCCCGCAGGGGGCGCGCGACGGGGACGACGATCCCGAGTACCTCGACTGGGGGCCGGGCCGCCGGTGGGAGACCGCGATCGGCCGGGAGCTGCCGCGGTACGTCGACGCGCACTTCCGCACGCTCGCCGACCGGCGGGGCCGGGCGCTCGTGGGCCTCTCGGCCGGAGGCTACGGCGCAGTGCTGATCGCACTGCACCACCTCGGCTCCTACGCCGTGGTCGAGTCGTGGAGCGGGTACTTCCACCCGACGAACCGCCGCGGCGACGCGCCGCTGCCGCTCGGGTCAGCTGCGGCGAACCGGCGGGCCAGCGCGCACACCTTCGTGCATGCGCTGCGCCGGGCCTTTCGGCGGCGGCCGACGTTCTTCGCCTTCTACGTCGGGCGCGGCGACGCGCTCTTTCGCGCGGAGAACCGGCGTCTCCACCGCGAGCTATCGACCGCGCGGGTCCCGCACGTGTTCGAGGTGTACCCGGGCGCGCACGAGCAGTCGCTCTGGAGCGCGCACGCGCGCGCGTGGCTCGGCCTCGCGCTCCGGCACCTCGCGCCGGCGCGGCCGGCCCCCTAGGCCGGCAGGTCCGGGATCAGGCCCTCGCCCTCGAAGAGCCGGCGTGCCTCCTCGAGGCTGAGGTCCTCCGGTGGCACGATCGCCTCCGAGGGCGAGAGGTCGTCGTCCGGCAGCCGCGCGCCGTTCGTCCGCACGGCTTCGGCCATGCGCCGCAGCAGCTCGGAGAGCCGCTGCTCGTCGCCCGCCTGCAGCGCCTGCTCGGCCTGCTCGTCGAGCTCGTTCAGCCCCTTCGCGACCTCGTCGTCGACCTCGTACTGGCCCTCGCCCATCACTCGCACGATCACTGCTGCAGCTCCTTCTTCTGCCCGCCGCTGCCGAGCTCGGCCTTCATCTGCTCGAGCTCGCTGTCGACCTGCGACTGGGACGCAATCGCGCCGAGCTCGCGGTCGAGCTCCGTCTGGTCGGAGGTGAAGTCTTCGAGCGCGCCGGAGGTCGTCAGCTCGTCGATCGCCGACGCGCGCGCCTGCATCTGCTCCGTCTTGTCCTTGGCACGCTGGATCGCGAGCCCCGTGTCGGCCATCTGCTCGCCGATCCCGGTGGACGCCTCGCCGATCCGAACCTGCGCCTCGGCCGCGGAGTACTGCGCCTTGATCGTCTCCTTCTGCGTCCTGAAGGCCTCGACCTTGGCCGAGAGCGCCTTCTCGCTCGCGACGAGCTTCTCCTGCTGCTGCTGGAGCTGCTGCGTCTGCTGGTCGAGCGACTGCAGCTGCTGCTGGAGGCCGGACTTCCGCTCCAGGGCCTGTCGCGCGAGATCCTCGCGCCCCGCCGCGAGCGCCTCGCGGGCCTGCGAGTCGAGCTTGACGAGGCTCTGCTGCAGCTGCGCCTCCTGGAGCTCGAGCCGCTTCTTCGCGGTGACGACGTCGGCGATGCCGCGCTTCACGTTCTGGAGCAGCTCGAGCTGCTTCTCGTACGAGTAGTCGAGCGTCTCGCCGGGGTCCTCGGCACGGTCGAGCAGCTTCGAGAACTTCGACTTCACGACGAGCGATGCGCGTGACATCAGGCCGGCCATTCGTCCTCCTTGGGAGCTGGGCGGGTCAAGCCTAGCGCCGCAGCGACGACGAGGCCCCGCCTGAGCGGGGCCTCGTCGCAGTGCCGGTATTGCAGCGAGCTAGTGGTCGGGCCGGTGCGTCACCCGGATCGCGTTGAGGATCGGGTCACCCCTCGCCTGCCGGCTGGCAAGCTGGACGCTGACCTCGCCGTTCGCAGGAACGTTCACGAACAGCGACCTGTCGAGCGCGAAGTTCTGCCCGACGAGCGCCGCGATGTCGAACGCGATCAGGTACGGCGCGCCGTTCACGACCACGTCGAACTGACGCTTACCCGGCTTCTTGTTCTCGATCTCGGCGAACCGGAGCTCCACCTGGTAGGCCCCGGCGGGCAACCCGGTGAAGCGATACGTCATCGGGGTCACCCGTGCGGTCTGGTAGAGCTTCTCGTCGGTCGTCCCGCCGATTGCCGCCTTGGTGCTGACGGTCTTCGGCGGAGACTGAACCCAACCCGACCCGTTGGTCGGTGTGTAGGCACGGTCGGCCGACCAGAGATCGCCGGCTCCGTCGGTGTAGTTGCCGTTGCCGGAGTCGAACGCCTGCTGGTAGGCCGGCACGACCAGGCGCACCGGGACCGAGAGGTTCGGCTGGCGCCCGCTGTTCGTGCGGAACGTCAGCGTGGCCGAGTAGACGCCCGGGGCGAGCCCGTGCGTGTCGATGGTCACGTTGACCGCCCGCGACCCGCCGGCCGGAACCGTCCCGCTGGTCGGGTCCTCCGACAGCCACGGAACGTCCGTGAAGGCCGGGACGCCGCTGTCGACGAGGTAGGCGGTGTTCGGGGTCTGCCCGATCATCCAGAGGTTCCCGTCCTCGTTCATCTCGAGGCCCGCGCCGTTGAAGAACGGGTTCGGATGATTGAGCGTGCTGACGGTCGCGCACGTGGTCGGGTCGACCCGGTAGATGGTGTCGGTCGGACTGTTCGTGGCCATCCAGATCTGACCCACGGCCGGGTTCCACGCGAGGCCGGAGATGTTCGGGTCAGCGGGACTGCACTGCCCGAGCACCGCGCCCGGCGTCGCGTGCGAGAAGCCGGCGACGTGGTACAGGATGCCCTCGTTCCAGCCGCCGACGTAGAACGAGTCGTCGTCCGGCCGGTACGCGAGGCCGCGCTGGGAGATGCCCGTCCACGGGAAGC
>DATIFC010000087.1:0-7399 GCA_035455445.1 Gaiellaceae bacterium
TGAGGTGGGCGGTACTGGGCTCGAACCAGTGACCCCCAGCTTGTCGAGCTGGTGCTCTCCCAACTGAGCTAACCGCCCCGGGGGTTTCAAGACTAGCGCACCGGGCGGGGAGGCTCGCCGGGGCTTCAGGGAAGGACGGCACCTGCCGAGACGGAATCTATGCGCATGGCGGCGAGCCACCTCTCCATCAGGCCCTGGGCGCGCAGGCCGGACGTCCGGATCGGAGCGGTCGTGGCGGTCGCCGTCGCGGTCGCGCTCCTCGTCTGGCTGGTCGTCCGCAGCGGGGATTCGGGCGGCTCCTCCGGCGCGCCGCACGTCGCCGCGATCCCGGGCGTCGCGGCCAGCCAGGGGCGGCTGCACGACCTCTCCGTCGAGGTCGGGCGGCCGATCTACTGGCTCGGCCCGCTGAAGGACCGCACCTACGAGCTCACGCGGACGACGCTCGACCGGATCTACGTCCGCTACCTCCCGCAGGGGACGCCGGTCGGCACGACCGAGGCGAAGTACCCGCTCGTCGGCACCTATCCGGTCGACAACGCCTACGGCGTGCTGAAGAAGCTGGCCACGAAGGCGGGCGAGAGCTCGTTCACCGCGCCGAAGGGCGGCTTCGCCGTCTACAGCTCGTCGCGGCCTACCAACGTCTACCTCGCCTATCCGGGGTCGAACGTGCAGATCGAGGTCTTCGACCCCTCTGCGGAGCGGGCGCGCGAGCTGATCACCTCGGGGCGAGTCGTCCCGGTCGACTAGCTGACGGCGCTGCTCGTCGCCTGGGTCGCGTTTCCGCTCCTGCTGGCGGGGCTCTCGCTCGGCTGCGGCAGCCTGCTCGAGCTGGCCGCGGGCACGAGGCTGCCCAGGCCGCTCCTCCTGCCTGCGGGCCTGACCGTCGTGATCCTGGCCGCGCAGTTCGCCACGCTGGCCGACGCGACCGCCGAGCTGGCGGGGCCGCTCGTCGTCGCGCTCGCGCTCGCGGGCCTGCTCCTCTCGCGCTGGTGGCGGCCCTCGCCGCGCCTCTGGGCACCTGCCGCCGCCGTGGGCGTCTACGCCGTGTTCGCGGCGCCGGTGGTGCTCTCGGGGCGCGCGACCTTCGCGGGGTACATCAAGCTCGACGACACCGCGACCTACCTCGCGATGACCGACCGCGTGATGGAGCACGGCCGCAGCCTCGCCGGCCTCGCGCCCTCCACCTACGAGGCGACGCTCGCGACCACCCTGGCGATCGGGTATCCGACCGGGAGCCTGATGCCTCTCGGGATCGGGCACCAGCTGCTCGCCTACGACAGCGCCTGGCTCTACCAGCCGTACCTCGCCTTTCTCGCGGCGCTGCTCGCCCTCGCGCTGTACGCGGTACTCGGGCGGGCGATCGCCTCGGCGCCGCTGCGCGCCGTGGCGGCGTTCGTGGCGGCGCAGCCCGCGATCCTCTACGGCTACGCGCTCTGGGGCGGGATCAAGGAGATGGCCGGGGCGCTGCTGCTCGCGCTGATCGGCGCGCTCCTCCCCTGGACGCTCGCGCGGGAGCGCGGGCCTCGGGCCGCCCTCCCGCTCGCCGCGGCCTGCGCCGCCGTGGTCTGCGTGCTCAGCCTGCCCGGCGCCTTCTGGCCCGTGCCGCCGCTGCTCCTCGCCGCCGTGGCCGTCGTGCGCCGTCCGTCGCGAGCGCTGCGGCTGAAGACCGCCGCCTTTGCCGGCGGGCTGGCCGTGCTCGCCGTCCCCGCCTACGTGGCCGCGGTCGACTGGCTGCCGCACATCGGCGACTTCGGCAAGGAGTCGAACCTCGGCAACCTGGTCGGGCCGCTGAGCGGCTGGCAGCTCTTCGGGATCTGGCCGGTCGGCGACTTCCGCGTCCGGCCGCACGACCTGACGCCGGTGTACGTGCTGATCGCGATCGTGATCGCGGCCGGCGCCGGCGGCCTCTGGTGGGCGTGGCGTCGCCGCGCCTGGGCGCTTCCGGTCTACGTCGTCACCGCCGTGATCGGCTGCCTCGTCTACGTCGGCGTCAGCTCCCCCTGGGTCGGCGGAAAGACGCTCGCCATGGCCGCTCCCGCGGTGCTCGCGGCGGCGTTCTCCGGCTGTGGCGCGCTGCTGGCAAGCGGCCGCACGGTCGAGACGACGCTCGTGGCCCTCGCGCTCACGGCAGGGGTGATCTGGTCGAACGTCGACCAGTACCACGACGTCTGGCTCGCGCCGCGCGGGCAGCTGCACGAGCTGGAGACGATCGGGCGCGACTTCGCCGGGGACGGCCCCGCGCTGATGACGACCTACGAGCCCTACGGCGCGCGCCACTTCCTGCGCCGCCTCGACGCCGAGGGCGCCTCCGAGCTGCGGCGCCGCTTCGACTACCTCACCGACGGCACGATGCTCGACAAGGGCGAGTCGGCCGACATCGACCGCATCCGGCTCGACCAGGTGCTCGTCTACCGCACGCTCGTGCTCCGGCGCGGCCCCACGGCCAGCCGGCCGCCGTCGGCCTACCGCCTCGTATGGCGGGGCCGCTACTACGAGGTCTGGCAGCGGCCCGTCAAGCCGAGGACGACGATCGTGCGGCACCTTCCGCTCGGGAACACGAGCCAGGCGGCCGGCGTCGCGCCCTGCTCCCAGCTCGAGGCGCTCCGCGGCGCGACGCTCGCGTACGCCACGCGGCCGGAGGCGATCTCGCTCGGCGCCCCGCCGCTGGACGGCACCGCGCGGCTGCGCGTCTCGGTTCCGGTCGACGGCGTCTACACGGCCTGGATCGCGGGCGACTGGTTCGGCGACGCCTCCGTCGCGTTCGACGGCCGCACCGTGGGCTCGCGGCGCGAGGAGCTGAACTGGCCGGGCCTCTACACCGACCTCGGCTCGACCCCGCTCGCGGCGGGCGCGCACGACGTCGAGATCCGCTACGAGCCCGGCGGCTGGCGGCCGGGGAGCGGCGGCAAGCCGTACGCGTTCGGGCCGGTCGAGCTCAGCCTCGCGGACGACCGCGGGCCTGTGTCGCGGATCCCCGCCGCCCGGGCGCGCACGCTCTGCGGCCGCCGGCTCGACTGGGTCGAAGCTCTGCGCTAGAAGAGCTCCGGGCACCAGGGCAGGCGCCCGGTCCGGAAGAGCTCGTCCGCGCGCTCGACCCCGCCCGGCTTCAGCTCCTCCAGGCGGCCGCCCCAGCGCAGCTCCTCGAACGTGAAGCCGCCGAGGTAGACCGAGCCGAGGGCGGTCACCTCGAGCTGCAGGTCGGCCGGGGCGGTCGTGCGCTCGGCGCTCCCGTTCGCCACGCGCCAGCGCGCCTGGTTCCACGGGCAGAACTCGTCGCGGACGTCGAGCACGACCTCGCCCTCGCGCAGGCCGCGCGCCGAGAGCGCGGCGCCAACGTCGACGAGCCGCACCCACAGCGCCTCGAGCACCGAGAACCGCATACGACGCGGCTCACGGATCCAGTGGAAGAGCGGGTGGTCCAGCGGAAGCCAGTAGGCGTCGATCCGCGAGACCCAGTCGATCGCCAGCAGGTAGCGCCAGATCGCCGCCAGCGCCCGCGGCGAGGTCCCTATGGCCTCAAAGACCTCCACCACGCTGTCGGTGACCATGTGCTTGATGCCGAAGTTGAGCCGGTAGAGCGCGTACGCCTCGGGCGCACCGTCCAGCTCGATCACGACGCTCACCCGCTGGCCGCCGCCGGGCCGCGAGTGGAGCCGGCGCACCTTCCACCACTCGCGGCTCCGCGTGAACATGCCGGTGGTCCCCGCCTGGACGCGGTCGTAGACCCCGGGCACGACCTCCAGCACCTCGTCCTCCGACTCGAGCAGCCGCGCCTCGCCGAGCGGCTCGTCGTCCCACGGTCGCGCGTGCTCCTTGGGCAGCTCGATGTCGCCGGCGAGCGAGCCCAGGCCGTAGCCGAAGCGCGAGTAGATGCCGCCCTCCGCCGCGAAGAGCAGCGCGATCGGCTCGCCCTTCTCGTGCGCGTCGGCGAGCTGCTTGCGCATCAGCGCGGTCAGGGCGCCGCGGCGGCGGTGCGTGGGCAGCACGCCCACGGCCATCACACCGGCGGTCGGGACCTGCGCGCCGCCGGGAACCGTCGTCTCGAAGAGGTACGCGCCGGCGCCGCCGACGATCGCGTCGCCGTCGACGGCCGCGAGCACGCGCTCGGCCGGCAGGATCGTCCTCAGCCGCTCGAGCTCCTCCTGCTCGGGGCGGCTGCCGAAGTAATGCCAGATCCCGGTGAGAGCCTTGCCGACCTCGTCGGGCGCGACCGCCCGGGCCTCGATCACTAGTGCCCCAATACTGGAAAGGGCACTAGATGCGCTCCAGCGGCGCGTAGTCGAGCATCAGGCGCCGCTCGCTGCCGTCGCTCGCGAAGCGGACGGTGACGAGCCCGCCGCGCTCGATCGCGGTGACGACGCCCTCGCCGAGCGTCTCGTGGCGCACCGAGTCGCCCGTGGAGAGCGACGCGTGCTCCTCCCTCGGCGCGATTCCGGTCGGCGAGCCGTAGCCCGACCACGAGGCCGGCTGGAGCCGGTGCCGCTCGACGTGGCTGTCAGGCAGCTCGTCGAGGAAGCGCGAGGGCAGGTTGTACGAGCGGCTGCCGTAGAGCGAGCGCGCGCTCGCGTGCGTCAGGACGAGCCGCTCCTTCGCGCGCGTCATGCCGACGTACGCGAGCCGCCGCTCCTCCTCGAGCCCCTGCTCCTCGATCGAGCGCGCGTGCGGGAAGATCCCCTCCTCCAGGCCGATCATGAACACGGCCCGGAACTCGAGGCCCTTCGCGTTGTGCAGCGTCATCAGCGTGACGAGGCTCTGCTCGCCGCGGATCGCGTCCTGGTCGGAGTAGAGCGAGATCTCCTGCAGGAAGCCCGAGAGCGACGGCTCCGGCGCGGTGTGCTGGTACTCCTGCGCGACTCCGACGAGCTCCTGCAGGTTCTCGATCCGGCCCTGGGCCTCGATCGTCCGCTCCGCCCGGAGCGCCTCGAGGTAGCCGCTGCGCTCGAGCACGCGCTCGATCACCTCGGGCACCTCCATGTCGAGCGCCCCCGCCATCAGCGACCCCAGCAAGCCGTGGAGCTGCTGCACCGCGCGCAGTGGAGCCGCGGAGATGCCGGCCTCCTCGGGCTGCGCGAGCGCCTCCCAGAGCGAGATCCCGTGCGCGTCGGCGTGAGTCTGGAGGCGCGCGAGGCTCGCGTCGCCGATCCCGCGGCGCGGCCGGTTGGCGATCCGCTGCAGCGAGACGGCGTCGTAGGGGTTGTCGATCGCCTGCAGGTAGGCGATCACGTCCTTCACCTCCGCCCGCTCGTAGAAGCGTGGGCCGCCGATCACCTGGTATGCGATGCCCTGGCGGACGAGCACGTCCTCCAGCACCCGCGATTGCGCGTTCGTGCGGTAGAAGACCGCGATCTCGCTGCCGTTGCAGCCCTCCTCGACGAGCAGCGCGATCTCCGCGGCCACGAAGCGCGCCTCCGCGTGCTCGTCCTCGACCTCGAGCACGCGCACAGGGTCGCCCTCGCCGAGCTCCGACCAGAGGTTCTTCGGCTTGCGCTCGCGGTTGTGCTCGATGACGGCGTTGGCCGCCTGGAGGATCGTGTTCGTCGAGCGGTAGTTCTGCTCGAGCGCGACGGTGCGCGTCTCGCCGAAGTCGCGCTCGAACTCGAGGATGTTGCGGATGTCCGCCCCGCGGAACGCGTAGATCGACTGGTCCGGGTCGCCGACGGCGCAGACGTTGCGGTGTTTCTCGGCCAGCAGCTGGAGGAGCCGGTACTGCGCGTGGTTCGTGTCCTGGTACTCGTCGACGAGGACGTAGCGGAAGGCCTTCTGCCAGCGCTCGCGGGCCTCCGGGAAGCGCTCGAGCACCTGGACGGTCAGCACCAGCAGGTCGTCGAAGTCGACGGCGTTCGAGGCGAAGAGGCGCCGCTGGTAGAGGTCGTAGACCTCGGCCACCGTCTGGTCGTAGAACGAGGCCACCCGCTCCGCGTACTCGGCGGGCGTGACGAGCTGGTTCTTCGCGGCCGAGATCTGCGCGTGGATACCGCGCGGGACGAAGCGCTTCGGGTCGCGCTCGAGCTCCTCGAGGCAGGCCTTCGTGAGGCGCACCTGGTCGGCCTGGTCGTAGATGGTGAAGTTCGAGCGGTAGCCCAGGCGCGGCGCCTCGCGGCGCAGGATGCGGCCGCAGGCGGCGTGGAAGGTGAGGATCCAGATCGCGCGCGCGACGGGCCCGAGCAGGTCCTCGAGCCGCTCGCGCATCTCCCCGGCGGCCTTGTTCGTGAACGTGATCGCGAGGATCTCGTTCGGCTTCACCCCGCATGCGTTCAGCAGGTGCGCGACGCGGTAGGTGAGCACGCGCGTCTTCCCCGACCCCGCCCCGGCCACGACCAGCAGCGGCCCCTCGGTGGCCAGGACCGCCTCGCGCTGAGCCGGGTTCAGGTCTGCGAGATAGCGTTCGGGCGAAGCGACGGCCACGGGCCGATGCTAGCGGCGGCGCCGGTGACGGCCAGGGAGGAGTTCAGATGACCGGAAAGAGCGCATTCACCGAGGAGGAGTGGCAGGCGGTCCTGGAGGGGCCTCCGATCGCGGGCATGGTCGTGCTGACCGCCGAGCGCGGCGGCAGCTTCCGCGAGAGCTTCGCGCTGGCGAAGGCCTACGCGGAGGCGCGCCAGGAGCACGGAGAGAGCGAGGTGCTCGACGAGATCGTCGCCGCCAAGCCCGAGTTCGACCGGCACCGGTACGGCTCGACGGAGGCCCTGCACGGCGAGGGGCTCCAGCGGCTGCGCGAAGCGGTCGCGGCGCTCGAGGCGAAGGCCACGCCCGAGGAGGTCGACGCCTACCGCGGCTTCGTGCTCGAGCTCGCGCGACGGGTCGCCGCGGCGCACAGGGAGCACGGCGAGAGCGTCAGCGAGAACGAGCAGACGGCGCTCGCCACGATTGCGGAGACGCTGGGCGCGCAGTCCTGAAGGTCCTCGCGACCAGGCGCTACCCCGGGCCGGCGTTCGACGAGCTCGAGGACGTCGAGATCGTCTCGCTCGACGACCTCGACGAGCCTCGCGGCGACGTCGAGGGCCTGCTCGTGGCGAACGAGCCAGCGCCGCTCGACCTTCTTCCCTCGCTGCGGGTGGTGGCGAACTACGGTGTCGGCTACGACCGCGTCGACGTTGCGGCCTGCGCGGCGCGCGGCGTGGTCGTGACGAACACGCCGGGCGTCCTCGACGACGCGACGGCCGACCTCGCCTTCGCGCTGATCCTGGCGACGCGGCGGCAGGTGGTCGAGGGAGACCGCCTCGTGCGCTCCGGGGGATGGAACCGCTCCTGGTCGGAAGGCGGCCGCGCGGAGCAGCTGACGGGCTCGACGCTCGGCATCGTCGGCCTCGGCCGGATCGGCAGCGCCGTCGCCAGGCGGGCGCGAGGATTCGAGCTGCGCGTGCTCTACACGCGGCGGCTGCGCGCGAACAGCGACCTC
>DATIFC010000088.1:0-2476 GCA_035455445.1 Gaiellaceae bacterium
GGACGCGGTCGGCGCCCACGAGCGGCTGGTGATCGCCTACGAGCCGGTCTGGGCGATCGGCACCGGGCAGACCGCGACGCCCGGGCAGGCGCGCGAGGCGCACGCGTTCATCAGGGGCCTGCTCGAGGTGCCGGTGCTCTACGGCGGCTCGGTCAAGCCGGACAATGCCGCGGAGCTGCTCTCGCAGGAGGGCGTTGACGGGGCGCTCGTCGGTGGCGCGTCGCTCGAGGTCGAGTCGTTCGAGGCGATTTGCCGGGCAGCCGCGACCTAGTCGTCCTCGTCATCCTCGACGGCTGGGGCTGTGCGCCGGCCGGCCCGGGGAACGCGGTCGAGCTCGCGGACACGCCGGTGTTCGACCGGCTCTGGCGGGAGTACCCGCACACCACGCTGGCGGCCTCGGGCGAGGCGGTCGGCCTGCCGCCCGGCCAGATGGGCAACTCGGAGGTCGGCCACCTGACGATCGGCTCGGGGCGTGTGCTCGACCAGGACCTGCAGCGCATCAACCGCGCGATCGCCGACGGCTCGCTCTTCGAGAACCCCGCGCTGAAGGCCGCGTTCGAGCAGGGCGGCGACGTCCACCTGCTCGGGCTCGTCTCGCACGGCGGCGTCCACTCGCACATCGACCACCTGCAGGCGCTGCTGCGCTTCGCGCCCGAGCGAACCTGGATCCACGCCTTCACGGACGGCCGCGACGTCTCCCCGACCTCGGCCGCACACGACCTCGCCGAGCTGCCGCGCGAGCGGATCGCGACCGTCGCCGGCCGCTACTGGGCGATGGACCGCGACAAGCGCTGGGACCGGACGCAGCGCGCGTTCGACGCGGTCGTGAAGGGCGAGGGCGAGCACGCCGACGACCCCGTCGCGGCGGTCGAGGCGAGCTACGCGCAGGGCGTCACCGACGAGTTCGTCGAGCCGGTCGTCCTGGACGGAAGGCCGAGGCTGAAGCAGGGCGACGCGGCGATCTTCTTCAACTTCCGGCCCGACCGCGCGCGGCAGCTGACGAAGCTCCTGCTCGACGGCGGCTTCGACGTCACGACGATGACGCGCTACAGCGACGAGCTCGACACCGCCGTCGCCTTCGGCGAGCAGGAGGTCGACGAGACGCTGGCGGAGGTGCTCTCGCGGGCCGGCCTGCGCCAGCTCCACGCCGCCGAGACCGAGAAGTACGCGCACGTGACCTACTTCTTCAACGGCGGCCGCGAGGCGGAGTGGGAGGGTGAGACCCGGTTGCTCGTGCCCAGCCCGCGTGACGTCGGCACCTACGACAAGAAGCCGGAGATGTCGGCAGAGGAGGTCGCCGAGCGCGTCTGCGCGGAGCTCGAGTCCGGCGGCTACGCGTTTGCGGTCGTGAACTTCGCCAACCCGGACATGGTCGGCCACAGCGGCGTGATCCCGGCGGTGGTCGAGGCGGTGGAGACGACGGACGCGTGCCTCGGCCGCGTCGCCGAGACGGTCGGGCGGCTCGGCGGGGTGTGCCTCGTCACGGCCGACCACGGCAACGCGGAGACGATGCTCGAGGCCGACGGCGTCAGCCCGCATACCGCGCACACGTCGAACCCGGTGCCCCTGATCGTCACCGACCGGGACGCCACGCTCCGGGAGGGGGGCGAGCTGAGCGATCTCGTCCCCACCGCGATCGCTTACCTGGGCCTAAACAAACCTTTACAGATGACGGGCAAAAACCTCTGCAAATAGCCCACTTGGGGTGACTGCAGACGGCCACCATGCCGTCTATACTCAGCTGGCCTTGTCACTGGCCCAGCCGGATCTCGGCGTACTGCGGAAAGCACAGCGGGGTGACGAGCGAGCGTTCTCGCTCATCCTGCGTGCCTACGAGACGCCCGTGTTCAACTACGTGCTCCGCCTCGTAGGGGGAGATCGGGCGCTCGCCGAGGATCTTACGCAGGAGGTGTTCCTGCGGGTCTTCCAGGGCCTGCCGAAGTTCTCGCTCCGCTCGAAGTTCACGACCTGGCTCTTCCAGGTGACGAAGAACCGCGTGCTCGACGAGCTGCGTGCGAGCGAGCGACGTCCGCGGGCGCTCGTCGCGCTCGACGACATCGCTCCGCTCGAGGTGCTCGACCAGCCCGTCGAGCGGCTCGAGGAGATCGACGCGCTCTGGCGGGCGGTCGAGAACCTCAGCACCGACCTGAAGATGGCGCTCCTCCTGCGCGACGTCGTGGGCCTCTCGTACACGGAGATCGCCGACTCGCTCGAGGTCACGCTCGCGACCGTCAAGTGGCGGATCTACAAGGCGCGCGAGGAAGTGCAGGTCGCGCTCGTGCGCGAGGGCGTCAGCTTCGGCTCCCAGACGGCTACGGCCGAGAAGCTCTAGCCCGCAGCCAGGCCGCCACGTTCCGCGCTTGCTCCTGGGGGCTCGTGCCCGGCGGGATCGGCTGGACCGCCGTGCGGGCCGGGGTGCGCGCCGGCGGGCTCTCCTGCCCACGCGTGGCGAGCACCACGGCGAGCACGGCCACGG